>JBGPIH010000207.1:0-3093 GCA_041484785.1 Candidatus Limnocylindria bacterium | reverse complement strand
TCTCGAGCGCGAGGGTTCGCCCCTTGCCGGCCGGCTCCGCTACGACCCGATCGAGATCGAGCCGCGGCGGCACGAGGCGATCGCCGCCCGTCTGGCCGCCGCCGGACATGCCGACGTCCTCGCGGGCGCCGATTCGCGTGGGCGTCCGATGCGCGGGGTCGTGCTCGCCAACGAGGTCCTCGACGCCCTCCCGACCCATCGGGTGACGGCGCGCGCCGGCGCCCTGCGCGAACTGCTCGTCGGATCGCGCGACGGGCGCTTCGTCGACGTCGAAGCCGACCCCTCGACAGCGGCGTTGCTCGAGCGCCTCTCAGCCGAGGGGATCTCGCTCGTCGACGGGCAGCGCGCCGAGATCTGCCTGGCGCTCGAGCCGTGGCTCGCCGGCGCTGGGCGGGGCCTCGAGCGCGGGCTCCTGCTGTTGATCGACTACGGCTATCCCGCCGCCGAGCTATACGACCCGGTCCGCCGCCGCGATGGAACCCTCCGCGCGTACCTGCGCCAGCGCGTCCATGACCACCCGTACCGCCACGTGGGGCGCCAGGACCTGACCGCACATGTGGACATCACAGCCGTGGAGCGCGCCGCCTCGGCCGAGGGCCTCCGCCATCTCGGGACCACGACACAGGCGGAGTTCCTCGTCGGCCTCGGCACCCAGGATCTGCTCCAGGCGATCCAATCCGATCCGGCGACCACCCTGGAGGACTACCTCGAGGTCCGCTCGGCCGTCGTGCGCCTGCTCGATCCGGGCGCGATGGGCCGGTTCCGCGTGATGGGCTTCGGCCGCGCCTGGCCGGACGGGCCACCGCTCGCCGGATTCGCCTACAGATTGGTGCGCGAGCGCACCAAACCGCCAGGGGCCGCGGCCGACTAGGGCAGCCTACCTATTGCCGCCGAGTCCACCAGGACGCGACCATTCACGATGGTCGGGCACGACCCGGCGGGGAGCGGCGCGCGAACCTGCACGCGCGCTCGGCGCGCGCCGCTCCCTGACGCTCCGGCCGACGCTCCGGCCGGACCTCCCGGCGCTGCCGGCCCAGCCAGCCCCACTGCTAGAATGCGCCCGGGTACAGCCCCGCCCGAACCGGGTGAAGTTGTGCTCTCCAGGGTCCTCGGGCCAGTGGCGCCGTCCTTGCGCGCCGCTCGAAGGGAGTTGGGTTGACCGGCATCTGGTACATCGTGGGGTTCGCCTTCGCCGGCGTCTCGTTCGTCTTCCTGACGATCGCCGCGGCGTGGCTCGTCTCGCACCGCAATCGCGGCGACGAGCACAAGGGCCTCCCCTATGAATCGGGGATCGACACGTACGGCGACACCCACGGTCGGTTCGGCCTCTCGTTCTACATCTACGCCCTGTTGTTCGTGGCCTTCGACATCGAGGTCGTGTTCATCTACCTGTGGGCGATCGCCTTCCGCGATCTGCTGCTCGGCGGCCTGGTGAGCATGCTGATCTTCGTGGCGATCCTGCTTCTCGGACTGGCCTACGCCTGGCGGAAGGGAGCCCTGACGTGGCGATGATTCGGGACCCGCGCAGCGGATCCCGGCTTCCGGCGGTCCCCCCCGCGGAGCGAGACCTGGTCCCCGCGATCGTCGTGCCGAACACCCTGTGGCGGGCCGCCGACCCCGAGGCGTATGACGGCGGCCAGGAGAGCGACATCACCCACCTCCGCGAGTACGAGGCGAGCGGCGCGGGCCGCCGCGACGATGGCCGCTGGAGCGGCGCCCTGGAGGTCATCCCGACCAAGGCGGACTACGTCCTGGACTTGATCCGGATGAACAGCCTCTGGCCGCTGTTGTCCGGGCTGGCCTGCTGTGCGATCGAGATGATGTCGACCGCGACCTCGAAGAACGACATGGACCGCTGGGGCATGTTCCCGTTCCGGGCGAGTCCGCGGCAGGCCGACGTGCTGATCGTGGCCGGGACGCTGACTACCAAGATGGCCGGACCGCTCGTCCGGCTCTGGGAGCAGATGCCGGAGCCCAAGTGGTGCGTGGCGATGGGTGACTGCACCTGCTCCGGTGGCCGCTACAAGCGGAGTTACTCGACGGTCGAGGGGATCGATCGGGTCATGCCCGTCGACGTCTACGTGCCTGGTTGTCCGCCCCGGCCGGAGGGTCTGATCTACGGGATGATGAAGCTCCAGCAGCTGGTCAAGGAGCGCCGCGGCCACTGGCCGGATCGGGCGATCGGGCCCACCGTTCCCGAGGACGTCTAGGCGTGGACCGCCGATTCAAGGAGCGCCTGGCCGTTCGTTTCGGCGACCAGCTGACCGGGCCGATTCGCCAGCGCAATGACGAGACCGAGATGCGGATCGGTCCGGGCGACGTCGTGCCGGTGATGACCGCGCTCCACGATGAGCCCGAGCTCCGATTCGAGTTCCTCAGCGACCTCGCCGGGGTCGACTCCGGGGTCGTGATGCAGGTCGTGTATCACCTCTGGAGTGACTCGACCCCGGACTGGCTCCGCGTCATCGCCGACGGCCTGTCGCGCGACGATCCACGTGTCCCGTCGGTCACCTTCCTGTGGAAGGGGGCCGAGTGGATGGAGCGCGAGGCCTACGACATGTTCGGGATCACCTTCGAAGGCAATCGCGACCTCCGCCGGATCTACATGCCGCCCGACTACCAGAGCTTCCCGCTGCGCAAGGACTTCTTCCTGGCGGATGACGCGGCGCGCTCGCCGGGCGGCGGCGTCCGCCCGATGGAGCGGACCCATTCGCCAGTCAACGCTCCGACGACGGCGCTCGTGCGCCGCACCCCGGTCTGACCCGGATCCGGACGCGATGACGACCACCAGGACGCCACCCAGCGACGACCCCCGGGTCGCCCTCGATCGGGACCTGGGCATCTTCGAGCCGGTCCCGCCCTACCCGCCGAGGACCGAGCGGGAAGCCGAGTTCTACACCCTCGGCGACGGCCAGATGCTGATCAACATGGGCCCGCAGCACCCGTCGACCCACGGCGTGCTGCGAGTCGTGCTCAAGATCGACGGCGAGAAGGTCGTCGACCTGGACCCGGTGCTCGGCTATCTCCATCGCGGGGTCGAGAAGCTGTGCGAGAACGCCGACTACCACCAGGCCATCTGCTACACGGATCCGC
>JBGPIH010000206.1:0-3110 GCA_041484785.1 Candidatus Limnocylindria bacterium | reverse complement strand
GGATCGTTGCCGGGCCGGAGCGAAAGTCGCGGATCATCTCGGACGCCGAGAAGGCGATCATCGCCTACCACGAGGGCGGTCACGCGGTCGTCCAGCGCATCCTGCCGAAGTGCGACCCGGTCACGAAGGTCACGATCATCAGCCGCGGGATGGCCCTCGGCTACACGATGGCCCTCCCGACCGAGGATCGCTACCTCCAGTCCAAGACTGAGTTCGAGGACAAGATCGCCGGGCTCCTCGGTGGCAACGTCGCCGAGCGGCTCATCTTCGGAGACACCACGACCGGCGCGAGCAACGACATCGAGAAGGCGACCGACCTCGCTCGCCGAATGGTCACCGAATTCGGGATGAGCGACAAGCTCGGACCGCTCTCGTTCGGCAAGCGCGACGAGCTGGTGTTCCTGGGCCGCGAGATCGGCGAGCAGCGGAACTACAGCGACGAGGTCGCCAAGACCATTGACGAAGAGGTCCGCGCGATCATCGACAAGGCGTACGAGCGGGCCACGGAGGTCCTCACGGTCCACCGTGACAAGCTGATTGCCCTGGCCGAGAAGCTGGTGGCCGAAGAGACCGTCGACGCCGATGGGTTCGAGGCTCTCTTCAGCGACATGCCACCCAAGCAGGAGCTGCACGGGATCCCGGCCATCGTGGGACCCGGCCAGCCGATTCCCGGGGTCAATCCGCAGCCGGCCTGACGGCCGCCGGGACCAACGAGCGTCGATCTGCGAGCGGGCTGGCGACGGCCCGCTCGTTTCATGAGGAAGGATCCATGGCCGATCGCGACGCTGCCTTCGAAGCGCACCTCGCGGCGACACGCGAAGCTCGCTACGAGTCGTATCTCGCGTTCCTGCGGATCCCCAGCATCTCCGCCCTGCCCGACCACGCGGTCGATTGCCGGAAGGCCGCCGGATGGCTTGCCGATGCGCTGTCGACCGCCGGCCTCGAGCATGCGGAGGTTTGCGAGACCGACGGCCATCCGGTCGTGTACGCGGACTGGCTCCACGCTCCGGGCGCTCCGACCGTGCTGGTCTACGGCCACTACGACGTGCAGCCCGTGGACCCCCTGGATCTCTGGACCTCTCCACCATTCGAACCGGTGATCGACGGCGACCGCATGCTGGCGCGCGGCGCCGCCGACGACAAGGGGCAGATCCACGCGCACCTGATGGCCGCGGCCGCGATCCTGGCGACCCGGGGCGCCTTCCCGGTCAACCTGCGATACCTGTTCGAGGGCGAGGAGGAATCGAGCTCGGTCAACCTCGAGCGGTGGCTCACGGCGAACCAGGAGCGCCTGGCCGCGGACGTCGTGGTGGTCAGCGACACGGGCTTCTTCGAGGGCAACCTGCCCGCGATCACGGTCGGCTTGCGCGGCATGATGTACGCCCAGATCGACGTGGTCGGAACCGCCGTCGATCTGCATTCCGGCGGCTTCGGCGGTGCCGTCCAGAACCCGGCCAACGCGCTGGCTCAGATCATCGCCGCTCTCAAGGGCCCCGACGGGCGGATCCGGATCCCGGGTTTCTACGACGACGTCGTCCCGCTCAGCGAGGCGGACCGGGCCGATCTCGCGGCCCTGCCCTTCGACGAGGACGCCTACCTTCGACGCCTCGGTTTGCCGGCACTCGTGGGCGAGGTCGGCTACACGACGCTGGAACGTCGCGGCGCCCGTCCGACCCTGGATGTGAACGGGTTGTGGGCCGGCTTCACCGGGGCCGGCAGCAAGACGATCATCCCGGCCCACGCGCACGCCAAGGTCAGCTGCCGGCTCGTGTCCGCCCAGGATCCGGCGCGGGTCTTCGAAGGCTTGCGCGCCTACGTGGAGCAGATCGCTCCACCGGGGGTCACGACGACCGTGACCTTGCTGGGCGGCGGCCTGCCGAGCCTGACGCGGAGGGACCATCCCGCGACGCAGGCCGCGGCGCGGGCACTCGAAGCGACCTTCGGACGGGCCCCGGTCTACATCCGCGAGGGCGGCTCGATCCCGGTCTGTGCCAGCTTCGAGTCGGTCCTCGGGTTGCCGGTAGTCCTTCTGGGCTTCGTCCAGCCGGACGACAACGCGCACGCGCCCAACGAATGGATGGACCTGAACAACTACGAGACCGGCATCCGGACGATCGCCCGGATGTGGGACGAACTTGCGGCTGTGCGGACCTGAGCGGTCTGGATAGATGATTCGAGGGGAAACGGGTGCTACCCTACGGCGACCGCCATCCAACGGGGAGGAATCGACCGCGTGAGTACCGAAGCTCCCGACACCAACGCCGAGGCGCCCAGCTGGCGACTGGATACCGACAACGGCAGTCTTGCGCCGCGTTCCGCGCTTGATGTGCTGGTGGACCTGAACGACAAGGTCACGACCGGCAACGTTGCCGAGTACCAGCCCGTTCCGCTTGGGTTCACGCCGCTGGACAAGACGATCGGGTCGGGGCTGCGGACCGGTGAGCTGCTCCTGATCGGCGGGGCGCAGGGGACCGGCAAGACCACCATGGCGCTCCAGATGGCCCGCAACGTCGCCTCCGGCGGCCAGGCGAACGTGCTCTACATCTGCTTCGAGCATGACGAGCAGTACCTGCTCAACCGGCTGATCGCGATGGAGTCGGCGCTCGCTCATCTGCCCCACAAGACCGGGGCGATCAAGGTCCAGGACGTCCGCAAGGAGATCCTGGGGACGTGGATGGCCGAAGGCGAGGCCAACGCCCAGATGGCCAACAATCCGCGGCTCCGCCCGTCGATGGACCGAATCGCGCGGTACGGGCAGAACCTGTTCCTGATGCGTGGGTCACAGACGGCGAGCACGATCGAGAACATCCGGAAGCTCGTCCAGGTCCACCGAACGCTGTCCGGCGATCGCCGGCTCGTGGTCTTCGTGGACTACCTCCAGAAGGTGCCCCAGATCCCGGAGCCGGAGAACGAGGCCGAGAAGGTCACCTACCTGATCAACGGCCTCAAGGACATCGCGCTCGCCGAAGACGTGCCGATGGTCTGCATCGTGGCCGCCGACAAGGAAGGCTTGAAGGCCTCGCGCCTGCGCAACTACCACCTGCGCGGCTCGTCGGCGATCAACTACGAGGCGGACATCATCCTGATCCTCAACGAGAAGTACCACATCG
>JBGPIH010000205.1:0-3244 GCA_041484785.1 Candidatus Limnocylindria bacterium | reverse complement strand
TTCGTCGGGTCGAGCTCGGGCTCCTGGCTCAGGAAGCCGACGGTGAAGCCCGGCGTGAGGCGGGCCTCGCCCAGGAACCCGTCATCGAGCCCGGCCATGATCCGCAGCAGGCTGGACTTGCCGGCGCCGTTCGGGCCGATGACCCCGATCTTGGCGCCCGGGAAGAAGGACAGGGAGATGTTCTCGAGCACCGTCCGGTCGGGCGGGTAGTGCCGGGCGAGCTTGTAGGTCGTGTAGATGAATTCGTGGGCCATGGCTCAAGGGTAGCGGCCCATGTTGTGGCCGCTCAGACGGGCGCCACCCAGCGCACTGGCTGGCCGGTCAGGCCGGCGATCCGGTCGTAGTCCCGGTCGACATGTGCGATCGGGTATCGGTGGCGCTCGGCGACAGCCGCGACGATCAGGTCCACCAGCCGAACGCTGCGCTGGTAACCAGGACCGCTCTCGGCGAGGAGGCGGTGGACCTCGAGGGCCCGTCCCCAGTCATCAGGCGTGGTGGAGAGGGGACGCACCGCCCGTAGCGTCTCGTCGAACCGGGCGTATTCCGCGGCGTTCCGCGCGCCGTTCAGATACTCGAGCAGGACCGGCTCGCTGATCGCGACCTCGTCGTTGGCCAGCGCCTCACCGAGGCCCGCCGCGACCCTTGGATCGCGAGTGGCCAGGATCAAGGCGCTGGTGTCCCAGAGCTCGATCACTCGGTCGTGATGTTGCGGGAGTAGGGCGCCGGGTCCTCGGCGAAACGATGGGCCCGCATGGCATCGAGGTCCGCCAGGGTCAGAGCCGGGTGCAGGTCCAGGATCGCCATGCGCCGCCGGCCGCGGATGACCTCCGCGAGCGCGGCGTGGATCGTTTCCGTCGCGGAGGTGGTGCCCAGGACCTGCCGCGCCTCGGCGACGAGCTCGGGGTCGAGGTCGATGGTCGTGTGCTTCCGCATCGGCTGATGATATGCAGACCGCTGGCCAGAGTCAATGCAGGGCGGTGGCAGCCAGATGCGTATCGATCTACTGGGCCGACCCCTTGACCGACGCCGTCATCCCGTCGTCGTTGGGGTTGTAGGCCGAGCACTCAACCGTTCGATCGCCGGCGGACCAGGAGTCGCTGTTGGGGTAGAGCCAGGAGATGTCCAGGACGGAGTCCGCGTAGGCCTTGCCGACGTAGGTCCCGAACGCCGGCACGCAGGCACCCTCGACCCATGTCGAGAAGGCATCCTCCGTCGGGTACGCGCCCTCGGACACGGAACCCACATAGAACACCTCGTACTTGTGCGATTCACCACAGGGTCGAGCCGTCACGTTGTCGACCACGTCCGCCGACGGGTCCTTCATGTTCCAGCAATCGCCGACGCGCAGGTCGTTCGATGTCAGATCGCCGCCCTTGGTGATGTCGCCGCTCGACGATCGACTCGCGTTGGTGACCCACCCGGCGATGCCGCCGGCCGCGATCAGCGCGACGATGAGCGCGAGCCGCAAGGGGATCCGCCGCCAGGGCGGTCGGGCGGAGGTGATGCTGGCCGGCGGCGGGGTGACCCATCCGACGTTCAGCGGCGCACCCACGCCCTCGGCGGCGGCCGGCATCCCGAACGAGGGCGCCGTCGACTCCGGCGGGACGGACGGCTCCGCCGGGGCGGACGGTTGCACAAGGACGTTCGGCACGGGCGCCGTGTACGTCCCGGGGACCACGACACTGCCGCGGATCAGCCCGCAGCTCGAACAGTTGTACGCGCCCTCGGCGTTCTGGGCCGAACAGCGGTCGCACTTCCATCCCTTGGCCATTCGCGTGGCCTCCCCTCAACGCCGCGGCCCAGGTGGGCGCCTGGTCGCCGGCGCCGGGAGTGTAGGCCCGGCCCGGCGTGAGCGGCAATGGCCGAACGGACCCTGCGCTAGCATCTGGACACCATGAGGCCCTCGCTCGAGGTCGTCGTCGCCGACATCACCACGCTCGATCTCGATGCAATCGTGAACGCCGCGAACAGCGGGCTGTCCGGCGGTGGCGGGGTCGATGGCGCCATCCATCGGGCGGCCGGTCCCGAGCTGGCGCCGGCCGCGCGAGCGGCGGGTCCGTGCCCGACTGGACATGCCGTGATGACGCCGGGCTTCCGGCTGCCGGCGCGGCATGTCATCCATGCTGTCGGGCCGGTCTGGCACGGCGGCCAGGGTGGCGAGGACGAGCTCCTGGCGAGCTGCTACGCGCGCAGCCTGCAACTGGCGGGTGATGCCGGCCTCGCCTCGATCGCGTTTCCCTGCATCTCGACGGGCGTGTTCGGCTTCCCGCGCGAGCGGGCCGCCCGGATCGCATTCGAGACGGTGGTCCGCGAAGGGCCGCGCCACGCGACGCTCGAACGCGTCGTGTTCTGCTGCTTCAGCGAGCCGGACGCGGCGATCTATCGAGGGCTCCTGCAGACGCTCGACGGCGGCTGAGGGGAGGGGAGTCCACCAAGGCGGAGGCGGGAGGGCACACGATGATCAAGATCTGGAGCGAGCTGCGGGTCGCGCGGTTGAAAGAACAGGTCGCGGACCTCGCCACGATCGTGTGGGTGGTGTTCTGGGGGAGCATCGTCTGGCGCCTGTTCGTGTTCCTCTCCAGCTTTGCCCAGGCCGGTCGGAGCATCCGCGACGGTGGCCAGACCATGATCCAGGGCGGGCGCGACCTCGGTGACTCGCTGGCTGGCCTGCCGCTCGTCGGGTCGCAGGTCCGCGACATCGCCCGGGACACCTTCGGCGGCGCCGGCCGGCCGCTGTCCGACTTCGGCGTGCAGCTGGAGCAGTTCATCTTCGTGGTCGCGGTCGTGCTCGCCCTGCTGCTCGCCCTCGTGACGCTGGAGCCGTGGCTGGTCCGCTACCTGCCCTGGCGCTGGGAACGGCTCCAGCACGTCCGATCCGCCCACCGTGCCATCCGGACGGCACCCGACGTCGGCGACGTCGCCATCGAGCGCACCCTGGCCATGCGGGCGGTCACCCGGCTCGACTACTCGACGCTCCTCGAGTACACGCCGGACCCGATCGGCGATTGGGCAACCGGCCGCCACGACCGGCTCGCCCGGGCGGAGCTCGCAAGCGTGGGGCTGCGGCCCTGACGACCCGGTCGCCGCGGTCCTGGCCAGCAAACCAGCAAGCTGGTATACTGGGTCAATGAAGGTGACCATCGATCTCGACGCCGGCGTCTATCGAGCCGTGAAGGTGGAGGCCGCGCGCACCGATCGCAGCGTGCGGGACATCGTCGAGGAGGCCCTCGAGGCCTGGCTCGAC
>JBGPIH010000204.1:0-3553 GCA_041484785.1 Candidatus Limnocylindria bacterium | reverse complement strand
TCGGTCGGCAATCGCTGCCGGGTCAAGGTCGTCAAGAACAAGGTCGCGCCGCCGTTCCGGGTCGCCGAGTTCGACGTGATGTACGGCGAGGGCGTCTCGAAGGAGGGCGGGCTGCTCGACGTGGGCGTGGCCATGGACACCGTGACCAAGACCGGCGCCTGGTTCACCTTCGACGAGACCCGGCTCGGCCAGGGTCGCGAGGCGGCCAAGGAATTCCTCAAGGCCAACGGCCCGATCGCCGAGGAGATCGAACGGCGCATCCGGGCCAAGATCAACGAGGTGACGATCCCGGTCGAGGGCATCGAAGAAGCCGAATGAGCTCGCCGTGATGCGGCCCGTTCGCTTCGTTCGCGGCTCCGCTCCGTCGCTCACGCACTTGCAAGTGCGCTCGCGACGGGGTGGGCGCTTGCGCCCGTTCTCGACGCGGCCTTGCGCCCGGACCGCCTGACGGCGAGCTCAGGCCCGATGCACAAGACTCGGCGGTCGCCGGCGGAGGCTCGCGAACACAAGGCGACGATCGACGACCCGGCGGTCGTGTTCGAGGCGGCCGCACGGTTCCTCGAGGTGCGCTCCCGTTCCGTCCAGGAGGTCCGACGACGCCTCGAGCGGGCGGGCTATAGGGCGGAGCTCGTCGAGGGCGCGATCGAGCGGATGCTCGAGCTCGGGATCCTCGACGACGAGGCGTTCGCGCGTGCGTGGGTCGAATCGCGGGACCGTGCCCGGCCGCGCGGGGAGCGCGCGATCCGTTCCGAGCTCGGGTTGAAGGGCATCGACCGCGCGTCCGTGGACCTGGTCCTCGCCGAACGCCGTGAGGCCGCGACGGACGGGGACGAGGGCGATGGCGAAGACGGCAGGCCGGGATCGGCGGACCGGGCGGCGGCGGAGCGCCTGCTGGGGCGCCACCGCCGGGCCCTCGAGCGTGTCGCGGATCCGCGGCAGCGGCGCCAGCGGGCCTACGCCCTGCTCGCTCGGAACGGGTTCGATCCCGAGATCTGCCGGGAGGTGGCCGCAAGCGCTGCCCTGTCCTCCGGACCGGAGTCGCCCGATTCGCCGGACCTCGGCGACTGACCTCACCGCCAGGACCGCCGGCTCACCACGTCGCGGCGAGGTACTCCGCGTCGAGATCGATGCCGACCAGGTTCGCCGACAGAAGGTTGCGTTGCCAGAGCAACCCGATGAAGGTCAACCCCGGGACCTCGCTGATCCCACGCACGTGGCGCGGCACGCCGAAGTCGTCGAGGATCGGAAGCTCCAGCCAGGCATAGTCGGGCGCGTAGCCGGTGGTCCAGAGCACCGACGAAATGCCCACTTTCGCCAGGTCCAATTCGGTCACCTCGGGCGGCTCGAAGACCGGCCACGCACGATTGTCCGGACCCGCCTCGATCCCGGCGCGCTCGACGAAGGTGTCGATCAGCGTCCGGAACCGCATGTCGAAGAAGTCGTCGGCGAAGCGCAGGTTGGCAGCCAGGTCAGCCCCGAACCGAGCGTGCTCGCCGTCGGCGCTCACGAAGCGCCCAACGAGGTGGATCCCGTCCAGCGCCATCTGGCGCAGGTTGGTGTCGTGGCCGCCGTGATGCCCCGACAGGTGCGGGTTGCCGGCGAACCTCATCCGCTGATCCGGGAGCTGATCGACCGTCGGCAAGGCCGCGTCGAACTCCGCGCCGCGGGTGGCAAGGTGCCGGAGCCACCGGAAGACGTCCTGACCCCGGTATCGGCGCGGGACGCGGCCGCAGTGTCCGACCGACAGGTACACCTCGCGGCCAGCCTCGCGGAGCTCCTCGGCGAGCTGGACGCCGGTCTGGCCCGAGCCGATCACGAGAACGCCGCCAGGCGGCAGCTGCGACACGGCTCGATAGTCGTGCGAATGCAGCTGCGTGATCCGGGACGGCAGGTCGGCGGCCGCGGCCGGGATTCTCGGGCGGTGAAACGGCCCCGTGGCCACGATGACGGTGTCCGCGTCCATAGGGCCGTCGGAGGTCTCGAGCCGGAACCGATGCCCGCCTCCGCCGGGCACGCGCAATCGCCGCACCTCGGTCGATGGGTGAACCGGCGCAGCGATGACGTCCGCGTAAGAGCGGACCCTCGCGGCGATGACATCTCGTGCCATGAAGCCGTCAGGATCCGCCCCGTCGTACGGGAACCCGGGCAGCTCCGTCCGGTGGTTAGGCGTGACGAGGACGAATCCGTCCCAACGATCCTGCCATCCGCCGCCGAGCGTCTCGCGCCGGTCGAGCACCACGTGCGGCCGGCCGGCCCGCTGCAGGTGCCAGCTCATGATCAGCCCCGCCTGCCCGGCCCCGATGACTACGGTCTCGATCGACCGCGGAAGCGCCTCATCCATCGCCTCTCCCCGCGTCTTGCCTTCAGTATCAGGTCAACCTGCGATCTTCGCGACCCGTCGGTTGCCGTTCAGGGCGCGCCGCCGTAGGCTACGCGGCAGACGGATCCGCGCCAGAGTCATTGGTGCGATTCGGACAAAAACGGGCCGATCGCAGCCCTTTCATTCGCATCACATCGTCCCCTTCGCGATCGCGCCTTCGTATTCGTGAGACGTCCGGCCGCAGAATCCGGTCCGGATGGGAGGAACACAGGATGGATACGCCAGTGGTCCTGGCGGTGGCCCTCGGGGCCGCCGTCGGCGGAGCCGTACTCGGCGCATTGCTGCGCAGCATGTGGTCGTCACAGACGATCAAGGCAGCCACCTCGGAGGCGCGCCGGATCGAGGCCGAGGCCCGGACCCGCCAGAAGGAGCTGATCCTCGAGGCCAAGGACGAGAAGCTCCGCCTGCAGCGCGAGGCCGAGGAGGAAGCGCGGGCACGGCGCGGCGAGATGGCCGGTCTCGAGCGGCGGCTCCTCCAGCGTGACGAACAGCTCGATCAGCGCACGGACATGCTCGAAGAGCGCGATCGCAAGCTGCTCGAACGGGAACGCGAGCTCGACAAGACCCGCGACGAGCTGGCCCGTGCCCACAGCGAGCAGGTCGCCGCCCTGGAGCGCGTGTCGGGCCTGTCCGCCGACGACGCCAAGGGGATCCTCATTGAAGCCGTCCGCGAAGAGGCCGAGCACGACGCCGTGAAGCTCGCCCGGGCGATCGAACGGAGCGCCCGCGAGGAGGCCCAGGACAAGGCTCGAGACATCGTGATCACCGCGATGCAGCGGGTCGCGTCCGACCACACCGCCGAGCACACCGTGTCCGTCGTCCACCTGCCGTCCGACGAGATGAAGGGCCGGATCATCGGCCGCGAGGGCCGCAACATCCGGGCGCTCGAGCAGGCGACCGGGATCGACCTGATCATCGACGACACCCCGGAGACGGTGATCCTGTCCGGCTTCGACCCGGTCCGCCGCGAGATCGCGCGGCTGGCCATCACCAAGCTGATCGCCGACGGCCGGATCCATCCCGGCCGGATCGAGGAGGTCGTGGCCAAGGCGCGCGCCGAGGTCGACGTCGTGATGCGCCAGGCCGGCGAGCAGGCCGCCTACGACGCCGGCGTCCCGGGCCTGCCCGCCGACATCATCAAGACCCTCGGCCGGCTCAAGTTCCGGACCAGCT
>JBGPIH010000203.1:0-3741 GCA_041484785.1 Candidatus Limnocylindria bacterium | reverse complement strand
CCCTCGCGGCGCGCGGAGATGGCGGAGAGGGCGGGATTCGAACCCGCGACGGGTTGCCCCGAACCGCATTTCCAGTGCGGCGCCATAGGCCACTAGGCGACCTCTCCACGGGACGAACGCTCCTCGTTACGGCGGGGCCTGGCCACGCCGCGTCCAAGCACCGTAGCGAACGCACCTTGCGGTGCGTGAGCGAGGAGCACCGGAGCGAGCGCCGCCAGGGACGGTCGGAGCGGGGAGCGTTGGCGGAGAGGGCGGGATTCGAACCCGCGGTGCTTTCGCACACCGCTTTTCGAGAGCGGCACCATCAACCACTCGGACACCTCTCCGCCGAGAGGATACCAAAGGCGTTGTCCCGGCCCCTCGGGGCGCCCGTCAGCCGGTGACGACCGGCGCGAACAGGGCCTCGACCTGATCGCGACGGATCCCGCTGACGACGCGGATCCGGCGCGGCAGCCCGGGATGCTGAGCCAGCTGGATGACGGATCCGGCGGCTCCGTCGCGGTCGTTCGCCACGGCGTAGACCAGGGCCTCGACGTCGCTCGCCATCAGCGCGCCGACACACATCGGGCAGGGCTCCTGCGTGGTGAAGATCGTGGCGTCGGCGAGCCTGACCGTCCCCAGCTTGCGGGCGGCCTCGCGCAGGACCACGACGACGGCATGAGCAGTCGGGTCGCTCGTCTCGCGAACCCGGTCGTGCGCGCGGACGACCATCGCCTCGTCCACCACTGCGACCGCGGCAGACGGACGTTCGCCGCGGGCCAGGGCGAGCTTGGCCTCTTCGAGCGCCTCGCCCATGAACAGCTCGTAGTTCATGGAGCGATGCTAGCAGACGGGATGGGCCGATCCCCAACCGAAACCGGTCCCGGCCGGGCGCGCGCAGTAGCATTGCGCTCGCCATGACAACCACGAAACGGGTCGCCGTCCTGACCGGCGGAGGCGACGTCCCGGGCCTGAACGCCGTGATCAAGAGCGTCGTCTATCGGGCCACCGAAGTGGGCTACGAGGTCCTCGGGATCCGTCGAGGCTGGGAGGGCCTGACGCACGTCCGACCCGGCCCGTCCGACCCCGACTACCTTCGACCGCTCGACCGGATCAACACGCGGACGATCGAGCGGACCGGAGGGACCATCCTCCACACCTCGCGGACCAACCCGCGCAAGATGCGCGCGGAAGGTTTGCCGCCGTGGATGGACGAGGCCACGCGCGCGCGCTACGCGGTCGGCGACGGGGTCTTCGATCTGACGCCGTTGGTGCTCGACAACCTGACGGCGTTAGGAGTCGATCTGCTGATCACGATCGGCGGCGACGACACGCTGTCGTACTCGCAGGTCCTGGTCAACGCCGGCGTTCCGCTGGTGGCCATCCCCAAGACGATGGACAACGACGTCCAGGGGACCGAGTACTGCATCGGCTTCTCGACGGCCATCACCCGGGCCAAGGAGGCGATCAACCGCCAGCGGACGACCCTCGGCAGCCACGAGCGGATCGGGGTCTTCCGGATCTTCGGTCGCGACGCCGGGTTCTCGGCCCTGTACACCGCGTACGTAACCTCGGCTCGCTGCGTCATCCCCGAGGCGCCCTACGACCTGGACGCGCTCGCGGCCTTGCTCGCCGCCGATCACCGGGCAAATCCCAGCCACTACGCGTTCGTGATCACCGCCGAGGGTGCGATCTGGAAGGGCGCGCAGATGAGCGACATCGGGACGGCGGACGCGTTCGGGCATCGCCACAAGGCGAACATCGGGGAAGCGCTGGCGACGGAGCTGCGGGAGCGCACCGGGATCGAGACGCTCGCCTCGGAGCTGACCTACGACCTGCGCAGCGGGGAGCCCGACTCGATCGATTCGCTGGTCGCGACGACCTTTGCCAATGTCGCGATGGACCTGGTTGACGGCGGCGTCACCGGCCGGATGGTGGCGATCCAGGACGGGAAGTACGCGCACACCCAGCTGCCCGATCCGTCCCTGGGGCCGCGCATGGTGGACGTGCCGGTCATGTACAACGTGGCCAGGTTCCGGCCTCGCTACGACGGCAAGCTGGGCGATCCGATGCTGCTGGTGGGACTGGAGTAAGGGCGCCGGATCCGCCGAGGAGGGCTTCAGGCGTCGAGCGCGGAGAGGGCCCGGATGGCACGGGCGAGGGCGGACATGTCGTCGTCGCCGTGGCCTCCGGCGACCAGACCGCTCTCGAGTTGCGCAGCGAGGGCGCTGACGGGCAGGACCGCGCCCAGCTGATTCGCCAGCTCGAGCGCGATCCCGAGGTCCTTGCGGTGGAGCGAGACCTTGAACCCGAGCGGGTAGTCGTTGTCGAGCATCCGCCCGCTCCGGTTCGCGAGGACCCAGCTTTGCGCGGCACCGCCGCCAAGCGCGCCGACCACCTGTTCGACGTCCAGTCCGGCCTTGATCGCGAGGACGATCCCCTCGGCCACGCCGAGGTAGGTCCCGGCGAGGATCACCTGGTTGACCGCCTTGACCGCCTGGCCGGCACCGATCGGGCCGACGTGGGTGATGGTCCTGCCGAGGACTGCGAGGACGGGCCGGGCGCGCTCGACGTCGTCCGCGTCGCCCCCAACGAAGATCGTGAGCGTGGCGTTCCTGGCGCCCTCGCTGCCGCCGGAGACCGGGGCGTCGACCATCGAGAGGCCGTGCTCCTTGAGTCGCGCCGCGAAGTCCCAGCTGCCGGATGGGGCGATCGTTGAGCAGTCGATGATGAGCGTCCCGGCCCGGGCGCCGCCGACGACGCCGTCGGGCCCAAAGAGGACGGCCTCGACGTCCGGCGTATCCGAGACGCAGATCACGACGATCTCGGCCTCGGCGGCCGCGGCGGCAGGGTTGGGCGCGACGGCGATGCCGAGGTCGGCCAGCTCCGGCGCCCGACCGGGGGTCCGGTTCCAGCCGGTGACCGGGAAGCCGGCGCGGGCGAGGTTCGCGGCCATGGCCGCGCCCATGGTGCCGAGGCCGATGAACCCGATCTGCTCCACGGTTGCCTCACCTCCGGTCACCGGCGGCTCATCCGCCCGCGGCGGCGTCGATGGTAGCCCTTCAGTGGAGCTGGAACCCGGCAAAGATCGTCGCTGCCAGGATGAGGGCCAGGATCAGGTTCAAGACAGTCGCCCCAGCGAACACGACGATCGGACGGATGCCGGCTTCGCGGATCGCCACGAGTCGGAAGTCGAGGCCGATGCACACGAAGGCGAGGATGAAGAACCAGACTCGGAGATCCGTGCCAGCGATCTTCAGGACGCCGGCGGCAGCTGCCGGATCGGCGGCGTTCGAGGCATACCAGGTGGCGATCGCCGACGCTGCCACGAACCCGAGGATGAACTTCGGGAAGCGATGCCACAACGTGCCGAGGCCGACCGTTGCGCCGGGCGTTCGCTCGACCCGGTAGACGAAGTAGACCGTCAACAGGAAGGCGACCACGCCCATCAAGGCGTTCTGCGTCTGTTTCACGATCGCCGCGACCGCGAGCGCGTCCTCGCCGACGATCGTGCCCGCGGCCGTGACCGCCGCCGTGGTGTCTATGTTCCCGCCGATCCATGCGCCGGCCACCACCTGGGAGAGGCCGAGCTCGTGGGCGAGCCAGGGCTGGATGAAGATGGACGGAAGGGCGAACAGGATGACCAGGCTCACGACGTAGGCGAGCTGCTCCTTTCGGGCGGCGACTGCGCCGGCCGCGGCGATCGCGGCGCTCACCCCGCAGATCGAGACGGCGGCGGCCAGCAGCGCCCTAACCTTCATG
>JBGPIH010000202.1:0-4009 GCA_041484785.1 Candidatus Limnocylindria bacterium | reverse complement strand
CGGTCCGCATCCTCGCCGGGATCGGACCGGTGGTTGGCATCGGTTTCACGACGCTGAGCCTCGGCAACGGGGATGCGGCCCGCACGACCGATGCCGTGGAGTCCCTCGCGATTGCGATCTTCGGTGGCGGTGGTCGCGCGGCACGATGACCTGATGATGCTGTTGTGCGATGACGCCACTCTTGACATCGAAGGCTGGGTCCTCCTAGGGTGGCGCAGCCCGAAGCTCCGTCGCCTGGAGCACCTCGGTGCTGACGATCAGACCGAGGTTCCATGCCAATGCCCGCGTCGGCATTCAGGGTCGCGGCGGTCCAGTCAGCGCTCCGATACGAGGGCCGCGACGCGGCTGTCGAGCGGGTCTGTGAACGCATCGCCGAAGCTGCACGGACCGGCGCCCGCCTCATCGTGTTCCCGGAGGCGATTGTTCCGGGCTACCCCGCCTGGATCTGGCACCTGCGCCCCAACCTCGACGGCTCGGCCATCGCCGGCTTATACGCCGAGCTCCTCGATCAGGGCGTGACGATCCCGAGCCCTGCGACCGAGCGCATCTGCAAGGCGGCAGGTGAGGCAGGTGTGTACGTCGTGGTTGGGATGACCGAGCGAAACGCCGAGGCCAGCAACGCCAGCCTGTACAACTCGATCCTGTACGTCGATCCGAGCGGCCAGATCATGGGCAAGCACCGAAAGCTGGTGCCGACCGGCCCGGAGCGGATGGTCTGGGCGCAGGGTGACGGCAGCACGCTCAAGGTGTACGACTCATCAGTTGGCAGGCTCGGCGGCCTGATCTGCTACGAGAACCTCATGCCGCTGGCCCGCTACGCGCTGTACGCGTGGGGCATCCAGATCTACGTGGCGCCCACCGCCGCTCGTGGTGAGCTGTGGCTTGCGACGCTGCGCCACATCGCGATGGAGGGGCGGGTCTTCGTCATCGGCTGCGGGTTCGTCGAGCGCCGCAGCGACATCCCCACCCGCTATGCCTTCAAGAACGACTATCAGCCGACGATGGACGAGTGGATCGACGACGGCGACAGCGCGATCATCGACCCCGAGGGCTCGATCCTCGCCGGGCCACTCCACCAGGCCGAAGGCATCCTCTACGCCGACATCGACCCGGCCCAGATGACCTCCTCGAAATGGATCTTCGACGCCGCCGGGCATTACGCGCGGCCAGACGTCTTCCGGCTTGAAGTCCGAACTGCCGAGCATCCGTTGCTCGTGGTGGACGATGGGGTCGACGGGCCGGGCGTCGCAGACGTCCCTGGCTGAGGCGAACGACGAAGATGCGGCCCAGCGAGACACCCTTGACCAGGCATATCGTGGCGGTCGTCCAGCATCCGCCGGTCTGGTTCGATCGATCCGCCACGCTGTCACGGGCCGTCGACCTCATTCGCGAGGCGGCCGGCATGGGCGCCACGCTGGTCGCCTTTCCCGAGGCCTTCGTTTCCGGCTACCCGTTCTGGTTGTTCCGCACGACACCCGACGATTGGGACGTTCCGGCCGAACTGTATGGCCGGTTCGTCGAGTCTGCGGTCGATCTGGCCGGCGATGATCTGGGGCCGATCCGCGAGGTGGCGCGCGAGCTCGACGTAACGATCGCGCTGCCAGTCAACGAGGTCGAACGTCGTGCGACGGGTGGGACCGTCTTCAACACCCTCGTCGTGATCGGTCCAAATGGAGCCATCCTCAATCGGCATCGCAAGCTCGTCGCGACCAACGCCGAGCGGATGGCCTGGGCGCCGGGTGATGCAAGCGGGCTCAAGACAATCGAGACTCCCCTCGGGCGCGTTGGCGGCCTCATCTGCTTCGAGAACCTGATGCCCCTGGCCCGCTACGCCCTCATCGCGGCCGGCGAAACGATCCATCTCGCGCCGACGGCCTACGGGTACGACGCCTGGACCGCGTGGATGCGCCACGTCGCGGCGGAGCACCGAGCCTGGGTCGTGAGCCCGTCGGTCGCCTTCCGCTGGTCCGACGTCCCCGCCGACTTCCCACACGCCGACCTCATGGGCTACGGGGGATCGGACGACTGGGGGTCATACGAGGGAGGGTCCGTGGTCGTCGACCCGTGGGGAGAGATCGTCGCGGGTCCGCTCTGGAAGGAGCACGGCATCCTCTACGCGACGATCGATACGGCCACGGCAACCGGCAGCCGCTTCATCTCCGACTCGGCGGGTCACTACGACCGGCCCGATCTGTTCGAGTTGACCGTGGATCGACGCACACGTCGGTCAACGACGTATCTCGACGATCCTGCCGACCGGGTCTGATCGCTACGGTGTTGCCGGACTGACCGCCGCCATCGTTCGACTGTGGTGTGAAAGCCCGCGAGGGCGGGCCGTTCGCGACTGGCTTGCTTCCGGTCCCCAGTAGCAGTCTTCAGCTGGTATCGGTCGAACAGGCTGCAGCGTCATCGGAGGACGAGTCGGGCGATCCATGAGCCGGCGGTGCCGCCGCTCAGCGCTCGCTTCAGGCAACGACGAGCCCTCCGATCACGATGCCGGCGACCGCGGCGGCTGCCGCGATTGTCAGCGTCTGGATCGTCGTGACCACGATGTTCCGATGTGTGATCCGGGCGCGGCCCACGCCCAGGACTACCAGCAAGAGCGTGGTCGCGACGAGTGATGCGGTGCGAGCCGCATCCATCTCGAACAGGGCGAACGGCAACACCGGTGTGGCAGCCGCGACGAGGTCCGCGGCGAACATCCAGGCCGCGTGGGCCCATGGCGTCTCGCGGGCCTCCCTGCCGATGCCGAGCTCGAACGCGGCGACGAACTCCACCAGGGCGTCGGGGTGCCGTGCGAGCGCCGCCGCGGTCGCGCTCGCCTCCGCCTCCGAGAAACCCGCCCGGCGCAGCCTATCCTCGGCGCGACGCGCGTCCGGGGCGCTGTCGCGACCGATGCGCCGCCGCACCTCCCCGCGGAGTGCCGCGCTCCGGTCGCGGACGGAAGTGACGTCGAGGTACGTGCCCGCCATCATCGACACGGCCCCGGCGGCCGCGCCTGTCGCCCCGGCCAGGAGCACGACGTGGGTGTCGCTCGTGCTCGCGGCCACGCCGAAGACGAGGCCCGCAATCGAGACGGCCCCGTCCTCCATCCCGAACGCGACGTCGCCAATTGACGACTTCATCGAGGCACGGATCTGGGCGAACGGGCTTCGCCGCCGCCCAAGCCCCGGTCCCGCCATCCGAACCATCGCCTTGTCCTCCCGGTGGCGCCTTGCGGCGTCCGCGACGAAGCGTAGCCGAAGCACCTCGGGAATCGGCCTGCCACCACGCGCTGATCACCGTGAGGATGACGACGATGTCGCGCGGAGCCGGACTCCGGCGAACCTTCTACCCAGAGGACATGGCGACGTGGGATCGGATCTTCGGCTTGCCTGGCGGGCCAACGGTCGCGGCGATGCTCAGGGACGCGGCCGAACGTCCGCGACTCCCCACGTCGCGGCGGTCGGACCGTAGAGTGCCTCCCACGCCGCGCTGCTCATGCTGCGCGGCCGGACGTCCGAGACTCCCCACGTCGCGGCGGTCGGACCGTAGAGCGCCTCCCACGCCGCGCTGCTCATGCTGTGCGGCCGGACGTCCGAGACTCCCCACGTCGCGGCGGTCGGACCGTAGAGCGCCTCCCACGCCGCGCTGCTCATGCTGTGCGGCCGGACGTCCGAGATCTGCGCGTCGCGCGTGATTGAGACGCCTGCCACCCCGCCCCGGGCGGCGATGTCCTGGGTGCCCGGGCCTCGTAACAGCCCGGAACCCGTGGCCATGCCGACGACGAACGTGGCCATGGAGACTGCTGCGACAAATGGAAGCCAGAAGCGGGGGCCACGCGACGCGACGAGAGTGGTGAACATGACGGGTTCTCCTTCCAAGGGAAGCTGGATGCGCTCGAACAAGGGCGCTAGCGGCGCATGAGTGGGGGGACGGTCACCCGGCGTGATCGCGCGTTGGGGGACTGTCAGGTGGGATTGGGGCTCGAGCTCTGGCGCGCCACTGGCGTGTCGTCGGCCTTCGCGGG
>JBGPIH010000201.1:0-4034 GCA_041484785.1 Candidatus Limnocylindria bacterium | reverse complement strand
CTCCTGGGGCGCGCCGCCGAGTGCCGCCTGGTACTCCTGCTCGACCCCGTACTGGCCGACGCCGTCGCGATTCACGAAGCCCAGCAGGTGGGCGGCCAGCGTCGTCCCGGGACCGCCGCCCGGCTGCGGGTAGACGCGCTCGGGCTCGAGCTCGAGCGACATGCCGACGACACGCCCGGTGTCGATGGCAGCCTGGATGCGGTCAGCCAGCTGGCGCTCGATCCCGTGCCGGATGATCAGGTAGCTGCTCTTCGAGGCAAGCTTGTCGCGCAGGGCGATGGCCCCCGCATCGTCGAGGCCGAGCAGTTGGGTGAGCTCCGCCACCGTCGCCCGGCGCTGGTCCGGGGTCAGCTGGTCCGGGGCGGCAACCAGGCGCTCGCGCTGGACCGTGGTCGCCAGGACGATCGTGCCGGTTCGATCGTAGATGTCCCCGCGGCGGCTCGGTGTCTCGATGGTGACCGACGTCTGGTTGGCGGCCTCGGTGACCAGTCGCTGGTGATCAACGACCTGCCAATAGGCCGACCGCGCGCCCAGCGCGAGCGAGCCGACCACGAACACGCAGAGCAGCGCGAGCAGTCGAAGGCGAGAATCGGTCCGGCCGGGCATCGGTCGGTCGATCGCCTAGCGGGCCGGCAGGATGATCGGTTCGGCGAGCTGGCCAAGCCCGTCATCGATCGCCATCTTGCGGACCGCCGGCTCGCGACCCAACCGGTTGAGGTCCGACCGCACGTCGTCTGCCTTGGCGTCGAGACGCTGGCGATCGAGCGTGAGCCGGCCGATGTCGAGACCGGTCGCGGAGACCCGCACCTGCTGTGCGAGCGAGAAGAAGGCGAGCACGAACGCGACCGCGATGGAGACGAGGATGAGTCCGAGCCGATCGGTGCGCTGCCCGGAACGAACGGCGACGCGCACGCGCCGGCGCCCGAGCGTCGGACCCTCGGCGATCCGCGGACGACCGGGCAGCCGGATGCTTCGCGGGCGTGCTCCCTCGTAGACGGCCATGGCTCAGTCGCTCAGGGCGAACCGGACGCGAGGACTGCGCGGATCCAGGAAGGCGAGCGGATCGGCCTGCGCGGCGGCGCTCCAATCGCTCAGCTCGAACTCGAACCCCTCGCTGTGATGACCTCGGTCCTGCCGCTCCCGCACCTCGTGCTGGCGTCGGCCGTAGGTCCTGCGACGGCTGGCCTGGTGGCGCTTGCTCACGTGACTCCTCCCTTCCTTGACGACCTGGGCTAGGCGGCGAGCCGCTCGGCTGCCCGCAACCGGGCGCTCCGAGCTCGGGGATTAGCAACGATCTCCGCGGAATTCGGGGTCAGCGACCGGCGGTTGACCAGGCGCAGGCGTGGATTGCGACCGCAGACGCAGATGGGGACCTCGGGCGGGCACACGCAGCCGCGCCGTTCGGCCTGGAAGAACCGCTTGACGATCCGGTCCTCGAGCGAGTGGTAGCTGAGGACGACGAGTCGCCCGCCCGGTCGAAGCAGATCGAGCGCAGCGTGCAGGCCTGCCTCGAGCGCGTCGAGCTCCTCGTTCACGGCTATCCGAAGCGCCTGGAAGACCCGCGTGGCGGGGTGGGTCCGGCGGGGCAATCTCGGATTCGGCGGCAGGACCCGCTCGACCAGGGCGGCCAGCTCCTCGGCGCTGGCGATCGGCGCGACCCGCCGGGCATCCACGATGGCACGGGCGATCCGTCCGGCCTTCGGCTCTTCGCCGTACCGGCGGAAGAGCGCGGTCAGCTCGGCGGCGTCGAGGGTCGCCAGGAGCTCGGACGCGGGGACACCCCGACTTGGATCGAAGCGCATATCGAGCGGGCCGCCGGCACGGAAACCGAAGCCCCGCTCGCGGTCGGCAAGCTGGAAGCTCGACAGGCCAAGGTCGAAGAGGCACCCGTCGACCGCACCGAATCCGGCGTCCCGGGCGACGCGCTCGAGCTCCCGGAAGTTCGCCTGGCGCAGGACGAGGCGATCGCCAAAGCGCGGGCGGAGTCGAGCCTCGACCCGCGCGACCGCGGCCGGGTCGGCGTCGAGTCCCAGGAGGCGGCCATCGGGATTGGCCGCCTCCAGAATCCGCTCGGTGTGCCCACCGCCGCCAAGGGTGGCGTCGATGTGAAGGCTGCCTGGTGCGGGGGCGAGCATCTGAATGACCTCCTCCACCAGCACCGGCAGGTGCCCTTCGTGCATCTCTCCTCCATCCCGGACGAATCGGATCCCGAGCGGATCCTGGAAGCGCATGTGGTTGGAGCTAGATCCCGAGCCCTTCGAAGGCCTTGGCCAGCTCCTGCGGGTCGTCGAGCGCGCGCCGGTAGGTGTCCCACCGATCCGGTGCCCAGATCTCCGCGTGATCGCGCGACCCGACGACGACGGCGTCACCACCGAGGCCGATCGACTCGCGCAGGTAGGCAGGAAGCAACAGTCGCCCCTGGCGATCCATCTCGGCCTCAACCGCCTGCGAGAAGACGAATCGCTGGAACAGGCGCGATTTCTGGTCGGTGATCGGGAGTGCCGCGACCTTGGCGGCCAGGGCGTCCCAGCCGGCCTTTGGGTGGATCGCCAGGCAGTCGTCCAGCCAGCCCGAAACCATCGACCCCGGGTCGAGCTGCGCGCGGAACTTGACGGGCACGGCGATCCGTCCCTTGCCGTCCACCGTGTGCCGGTACTCGCCCGTGAACACCTGTCTGGTCTACCCCTGCGATGCGTGGCCGGGTCCGTGGTTGATCCCCACTTCTCACCACTCTGTGCCACTTCGCTGCATTCTATCGCGCAAAGACGCGCCGTCAAGGACGATTTCGCACGGGAGCCGCGCTCAGACGGGGCGGCGGGTCGCTACGGCGCCAACGGGCCGGCAGCGGTCGCTCCGGCGGTCTCGCCGTCTAGCGCGTCGGCGTCGGAAGGAGCAGCTTCTGGCCGGCCACCAGCTGCGTCGTCTGCGTCCAGGGATTGCGCTCCTCGACCGTTGTCAGCGCGACCCCGAAGTACCTGGCGATGCTGACCAGGTTGTCACCCTGCCGGACGACGTAGACCCAGCAGTCCGGCGCGTCTGGACATACCGTCAGCAGCTCAAATCGGTTCGACGACGGGAGCGGCGTCGGAGCGGTCGTCGGCTGAGGCGTCGGGGAGTGGCTGGGAGCAGGCGCCGACGGCGTCGCACCCGACGTGGGCGCTGGGCTGACGAGCACGGGCGGCGCGGCGGTCGGAGCGGCGCTCGGCGCTATCGATTCGGGCGCCGACGCAGCGCCGGCGGCGAGGTCGCTGGAACCGCCCGGCCCCTTCGCTGCCGCTGGGAGATCGAGCCCACCATTGGCCACGACGAAGGCGACCGACAGGGCGAACGAGGCGGCCAGGACGACGAGGGCACCAGCCACGGCCGGCGTCACCCTCCGGTTGGGGCGGGTTGGTGGCGTGGCCGAGTCCGACCGGCCACCGGTGCCGGCAACCGAATCCTCGGGCACGCAGACTCCATTGGCATGAGTGGAACGGCGCGGAGTCTAGTACCTTTCGCGTGTTGCTGTGGCCTTGCGGCCGATGCTAGGCTCCGGCCCAGTCCACCGACTGGATCATCCGATCGACGCCGCGATCACGGAGGCCCACGCACCAACTCATGGCCCTGCCGCTCCCGGTCATCGCAATGGAGCGCGACCCGTTCCATCTGGCGCCCCACCGGATCAGGCGCTGCACGTTCCGTCGGCTGATCAACGTCGAAGTCGGGGGCGAGCGGGTGTATGACGTGGAGTGCCTGTACCCGGACCGCAAGGTCCCGATCCCGCTTGGTGACCTCGAGTCGGCATCGCCGATCTGCAATGCCTGCACGGCGGCGCACATCTTCCGCCCTGACGAGGACTGAAAGCGATCTGACCCGGACAGATCGCCGGCCAGGCGGGCCCGGTCGGCGATCAGACGCCAGCGAGGCGGTCTGTAAGCCGAGTTCTGTCCCGCTCTGCCTCACGGCCGAACGGGGATGGCCATCCATCTGGGGCCGCCGGTCGCCCGACGGCTCATGCGGCCGACCCGAGGGCTGGGCAGCGCACCTCTCCCCCG
>JBGPIH010000200.1:0-4078 GCA_041484785.1 Candidatus Limnocylindria bacterium | reverse complement strand
TCGGCCCGATCGGGGTCGGCCGCGGAAGACCGTCGGGACGATGTCGCCGGGCCGCGGGCCTGGCCCCTCGCGCCCGGAGCCGGCCCGTCGCCGGCCAGTTGCTCATAGGCCGCCTGGATCGCCAGGAATCGCGGCAGCGCCCCGGCTCCCGCCGCGTCAGGGTGGTGCTCCTTGGCCAGGCGCCGGTAGGCTCGCTTGACCTCGTCGAGCGACGCGCCGCGCGCCAGGCCAAGGATTCGGTACGGGTCGCCGTGGAGGGCCATCGGAAGTGGGGGCCGATCAGCCGGTCAGCTCGCCCACCGGAACCAGCTCGAAGTCCGCGACGGCCTCGGCGGCGGCGCGCCCGTGTGGATCGAGGGTGATCGGCCGGTGGTATCGGGCGAGCGCACGCATGGCGCCTCCATCGAGCGCGCCGACCTGGCGCAGGGCCTCGACCGAGGCCGCCCAGGTGCCACGGTCGTACCCGTCACCGTCCTCGATCTTGACCGCCAGCCCGGACGGCCCATGGTGCTGAGTCCCGATCCGTGGTCCGGGCAGAATGGCGATGCCGCGGAGCGCCTCCATCCCGGCCTTGCTGATGAGCCGGCCCGGCATGGCCTTCATCAACGACGTATCGAGCCGGTCGTGACGCCCGCCGATCAGCTCGGGGTTCGCGAGCATCGCGTCGCGAATGCGCAGGAGCGACGGGGCGAGGGCCGTTCGCGCGTCCTTCGAGGGGATGGCACCGGGATCGGCGAGCATGGCGTAGGCCCGGGCGACCTCGCGGAGCGGGAAGGCGTAGGTTTCGACACCACACCCGTCGATCGCCGTCCGAAGGTTCCCCGGCGCCGTGCCGAACGCGCCGGCAACCGCCGCCCGATAGGCGATCTGCGACGGATGGCTCGGCTTCCAGTAGTCGGTCGGATCCCATCCTCGAAGGCGGCTCAGCAGGAGCGAGACGGTGTGCTGACCCGAGCACATATGGCGGATGGGCCCCGCCTTCTCGCCGTCCCGAGCCAGGCGTGCGGCGGTCAGGGCATCGAGCGGCATCCCCTCGGAGCCACAGGCCAGGTGCGACTGGCTGACGCCGGTCCGACGGTAGATCCCCTGCAGCGTTCGAACGTGGAGATCCTCGCCCGAATGGGAACTCGCCAGGATCGCGATCTCGGCCGGCTCCAGGTCGAAGGCCTCGATACCTCCGGCCTCGATCAGGGCCAGGACACCGAATGGCTTGACGGTCGAGCGGAGCATGACGGTCCGATCGGGATCGCCGAGCTGGCGAATGACCCGGCCCGCCGGATCGACCTCGACGATGTCGCCTCGGTGGGCGCTCTCGTCGATCCCGCTGCGAACCTGCCGAACGAGGACCGGCGCGACGGCCCGGCCGCGCGTGGTGCGAGGGACCGCTCGCCGGTCGTTCGCCGGGGTTCGCTTGGCCGGGCTGGCCGGGACGGTCACGGACGATGGATCTCCGATGGACGGGCGGTGGCGGGCAGTGGCCGGGCGGACGCGGCTGGGCGGCGCGCTCGACTGGTGTCCGCGAGGATACCGCGGCGATTGGTAGGATGGCAGCACCTGAGGTCCACCCCCTTGTCGACCGGAGGTCACCCGTGCCCGCCCCGACCCTCCATGTCTCGCGGCACCCGGCGGTGCTGCACAAGCTCGCGATCCTGCGCGACGAGAAGACCGAGCCGAAGAAGTTCCGTGAACTGGTCCGCGAACTGTCGTGGTTGATCGGGTACGAGGCGCTTGCGGACGTCGGAGTTCGGCCGGTCCAGATCCGCACGCCCATGGAACCGACGACCGCGCACGAACTCGACGCGCGGATCGGCCTCGTGCCGATCCTGCGCGCGGGCCTCGGGATGGTCGACGCCATGCTCGAGCTGATGCCGACTGCGCAGGTCTGGCACCTGGGCCTCTTCCGGGACGAGCGGACACTGCGGCCGGTCGAGTACTACAACAAGCTGCCGGACTCCGCGACCGTGGACCTCTGCCTGATCCTGGATCCCATGCTCGCAACCGGCGGCTCGGCGACCGCGGCGATCGAAGTGCTCAAGAAATGGGGCGCGGTGCGGATCAAGCTGGTCAACCTGATCGCCGCGCCGGAGGGAGTCGAGGCGGTCAGCTCGGCACATCCTGACGTGGAGATCTACTGCGCGGCCCTCGACCGCCAGCTGAACGACCGCGGGTACATCCAGCCTGGGCTGGGCGACGCGGGTGACCGCCAGTTCGGGACGGGACGGGAGGCCTGAGCCTCCCCGCGAAGAACACGCGCTTGACATCTGGCCAGAGGCCTGTACAGTACTGGTAGGTTATATAATCAACCAGTGATGGATGTGCGGCAGCCTGACCCTCTCAGCACGACGTTCGCGGCCCTCGCCGACCCCACCCGGCGCGCGATCCTGGCGCGCCTCGCCAAGGGCGAGGCCTCGGTCAAGGACCTGTGCGCACCCTTCGAGATGAGCCAGCCGGCCATCTCCAAGCACCTCCGGGTGCTGGAACACGCCGGGTTGATCGAGCAGGGTCGGCAGGCCCAGTGGCGACCGCGACGGCTTCGGGCGAGCCCGCTGCGGGAGATCGCCGACTGGGTGGATCAGTACCGCAGCCACTGGGAGGAGAGCTTCGAACGGCTGGACGCGTATCTCCGCGATCTACAGGACACGCAGGAGCAACAGCATGGAGACGACGATGACCGCGACACGCATCGACCGGGGTAGCACGGCAACGACGACGATCTACTCGCAGGGTGGCGACCTCGTGTTCGAGCGCACCTTCGACGCGCCGCGCGAGCTGGTCTGGAAGGCGTTCACGGATCCGGACCGCGTCCCGCGCTGGTGGGGACCCAGGGGCACGACGACGACCGTCGTCGAGATGGACGTCCGGCCCGGCGGCGCCTGGCGATACGTCAGCCACGCACCCGATCGCGACGACGTGGCGTTCTTCGGGGAATACCTGGAGATCGACCCGCCCAACGGGTTCACCTGGACGTTCATGTTCGAGGTCGAGGGCATCGGTCCGCAGGGCGGCCCGGAGACGTTCGTCTTCGAGGACGTCGGCGGCAAGACAAAGGTCACCTCCACCAGCCACATGGGCTCGTCAGAGGTAATCGACGGCGCCCTGGCGACCGGCATGGTCGGCGGTGCGATCGAGACGTGGGACCGCCTCGAGGCCATGCTGGCCGAAGGCTGACCGACCCGGACAGGCGAGCGGCGCGGAAGCTGCCCGGAATCAAAGGGCCGGTCCTCGCGGGCCGGCCCTTCAACGCGTCCCCGATGCGCCAGGCGGAGGCTAGTTGCCGCCTTCGGTCACCTGGACCACGCCCTTCACGAAGTCCGAGCCCTTCGTGTCGTCGGTGATCCCGGCGAGCGCCTTGGTTGCCAGGTCGGTCCGGTACGCATCCGCCGGCGGAGCGGTCGCGATGATCTTGGCGCCCAGCGAGACGTCGACCGTCTGCTGCCACAGGGCCGGGTCCATGATCCCGATCCCGTTCGGGGATGGCCAGACCAGGGCGTTGATCTCGTTCATCATCCAGGTCTGGTGGCCGGTCCCGAGGGTCGAGCCCGCGTTGACGGTGTACTGGACGCAATCGGCCGGGTTGGTCCGGCAGTAGATCCAGCCCTGGAACGAGGCCTTCAGGAAGCGGACCGCGACGTCCTCATTGCCCGGTTGCGACAACCACGAGGCACGGGCGAAGATCGCGTCCTGGAGCATCGCCGTTCCCTCGTCATTCCAGTTGATGACGTTGAGGTCGGTCGGCTTGTTGAGCTGGCCGCTCTCCGGGTTCTTGGCCTCGAGCACCTGGGCGTACTCGTTGTAGATCATCGCCTCGGCGACGTCGATCTGCTTCGAGAGCAGCAGGGTCATGTCGAACGGCTGGATGACCTTCGTGTAGTCGGTGCCCTGGGTGAGCCCGGCCTTCAAGGCACCCGCCGTCACCTCGAACTCGTTGCCGAAGTCCCAGACGCCGATCTTCTTGCTCTTGAAGTCAGCCGGCGCCGTGATGTTCGAGTCCTTCCAGGAGACGGACAGGGTGCCCGAGCGCTGGAAGACCTGGGCGATGTCGACGAGGTCTGAGGCGGGATTCCCCACGCGCGCCTCG
>JBGPIH010000199.1:0-4203 GCA_041484785.1 Candidatus Limnocylindria bacterium | reverse complement strand
CTGCAGTGTGCGTGAGCGAGCGAGCGGAGGGACCAACGCGGCGGCGGACCGGATCAGCGTCGCGGTCAGTGGCGGAAATGGCGTCTCCCCGTGAAGACCATGGCCATATGGTGGCGATCCGCGACCTCGATCGCCATCTCGTCGCGGATCGAACCCCCGGGCTGGATGATCGCGGTGACGCCCGCCCCGGCAGCGGCCTGGATTCCGTCGGGGAAGGGGAAGTAGGCGTCCGAGGCCATGACCGCCAGCTTGGCCCGGTCGCCGGCACGGCGGACGGCGATCTCGACCGAGACCAGTCGACTGGCCTGACCGGCACCGATCCCGACCGTCGCCCCGTTCCGGGCGAGGACGATCGCGTTCGAGCGGACATGGCGGACGGCGCGCCAGGCGAAGAGCAGGTCGGTCAGCTCCTCGAGCGTCGGTCGGCGGACCGTCACGACCTGGAGCCGGCCGCGATCGAGCCCGAGCTCATCCTGGGTCTCGACCAGCAGCCCCCCGGCGATCCGCTTGAAGTCCAGGCTGGCGATCCCGTAGTCGCGCATCCCCTCCGTTGGATCGGGCGGGACGGCAAGCAGCTCCAGGCCGGGTTTGCCCCGGAGGATCCCGAGCGCCGCGTGGCTGAATCCGGGCGCGACCACCGCCTCGTACGAGTTGGCCGCGATCTCCCGGGCGGTCGCCCCGTCCAGCTCGCGGTTGACGGCCACGATCCCGCCGAACGCCGCGACCGGATCCGTCTCGACGGCATGCCGGTAGGCCTCCACGAGCTCGTCGTTCGAGGCCAGGCCGACCGGGTCCGTGTGCTTGACGATGGCCACCGTTGGGGCCGTGTAGTCGCGGGCGATCCGGTAGGCCGCGTCGAGGTCGAGCAGGTTGTTGAACGACGGCATCTCGCCCTGCAGGCGGGTGGCGTCGGCGAGGGTCCCGCTGCGATGGGTCGTCTCTCGGTAGAAAGCGGCCCGCTGATGCGGATTCTCGCCGTAGCGCAGGTCGTCCACCTTCTCGAGGACGATGGCCAGCCGGCTCGGAAAGATGTTCCCGGAGATCTGGTTGAGGTACGCGGCGATCTCGGCGTGATACGCGGCCACGGTGCTGAATGCCTCCGCGGCGAGCCGCGCCCGGGTCTCGGCGCTCACCTGGCCGAACTCGCGGAGCTCTTTGACGATGAGCCCGTAGTGCGACGGATCCGACGCGGCCGCCACGCCGGCGGCGTTGCGGGCCGCCGCCCCGAGCAGGGCCGCACCCCCAACGTCGATCATCTCGATCGCCTCGTCCAGGCCAACGAGCTTCGCGCCGATGGCCGGGGCGAACGGCTTGACGTTGACCACGACCAGGTCGATCAGGCCGATTCCCTGCTCGCGCAGTTGCTCCAGCTGGGCCGGGACATCGCGCCGGGCGAGGATCCCGGCATAGACCGCGTGGTGGAAGGTCTTCACCTGGCCGCCGACGAGTGGCAGCTCCCGGGTCAGCTCGGAGACGGACGCGACGGAGACGCCTTCAGCGCCGAGGAACTCGCGCGTCCCGTCCGTGGCGAAGATCTCGACGTCGAGATCGAGCAGGTCGCGAGCGAGGGCGGCGATGCCTTCTCGGTTCGCCACTGATAGCAGGGCTCGCACCCGGGGCATCCTCCCGTTCGCCTCGCGGCGCGTTGTCGGGGCCTGTTGCCCCCGACGGTGGCGGCGGTGCCCCAGCGCTCCGGCCGAGTATACCGCCTGTCGTGGCATACTCCCGCCACCAACCACACTTAACACGAGGTCAGCCCGTGACGCTCGCTCCGTGGGACTACCTGTTCCGCTCCTTCAACCATCACAACTTCCCGGACCTCTTCCATCCGACCTGGATCTCGTCGCTGGTCCTGCTGGTAGTCCTGGGGGTGCTGTATTCGGTGCGGACACGGGTGCTCCGCAGGCACCAGCCCTACCTGGATCTGTGGGAGTGGCTGTGGTGGACGGGCCTGATCACGTTCAGCCTCCTGATCATCGAATCGCTCTTCGTGTTCGATCTCTTCCTCGTGCTCGCGACCGAGATCATCGGGATCGGAACGCTCGTCTGGATCCGCTTCCGGCGCTTCCCGCCGATCCTGGCCGCGCACGAGGCCCGGCTCGCCCGGGAGCGCTACTACAGCAAGCAGAAGTTCGCCGATCCCGAGGCGACCATCCGGCGCCGCGGCGGTCGTCGATCGCCGCGCCGCCGGCGCTAGCACCGGGGCCCTCACGGTGCCGATCGAGATCCGACGCTTCGGCGTCGGGCAGCGGCGTCCGGACGGCCCGCCGGGATCGGTCGGCCTGACCGGACAGGTGCTCCACTCGGACGGCCGGGGACTGATCTCCGAGCTGGCATTCGCCCGGAACGCACGGATCGAGCCGCACTCCAACCCGAACTCGGCCTACTTCATCGTGGTCGAGGGCGGCGGCTGGGTGGGGGTCGGCGGCGAGCGAACGCGCATCGCGGCCGGCGAAGCGGCGTGCTGGCCGGCGGACGTCATCCACTCCGCCTGGACCGAGCACTCGGAGATGCGCGCCTTCGTCGTGGAATTCGCCGGACCGGACGATCGCGACGCGGTGCCGGGCCGGCCGCTGCCGGCATGGGAAGGCGGCCGTGCGTCCCGCGGGGTTGGGGAGCTGGCCGCTCGCATCCCGCGACCCGGCGACCGCGACCCGCGCGAGGGCGAGCCAAGCTAGCCGTCGCCGATCCGTGCCCTGACCTCGGCGGCCGACGTCCGCGGGCTCAGTCCGCCAGCACCGCCCCGAGCTGGCTGAGGATCCGGGCGGTCGCGCCCCACACGGACAGGCCCTCGATGGTGTACGCGCCGAAGCGCAGCGGCCATTCGCCGATCATCCGCTCGACGATCTCGATCGGAGCCCCGGGCATGAACCGGGCCATCGGCGGCTCCATGATCCGGGCCACCTCGGCCGGTGCGGCGACCAGCTCCGGTCGGCGAGTGGCAATCGCCACGACCGGGGTCACCGCGTAGTCGCTGATCGGGATCCAGAACTCCTCCAGGACGCCCATCACCCGAAGCCCGGCGGTGGCCGCGTCGAGTGCGACCTCCTCGGCGGCTTCACGGAGGGCCGTCGCCACGATGTCGACGTCGCCCGGCTCGGACTTGCCGCCCGGGAAGCTGACCTCGCCGCTGTGATGGCCCTCGCGGCTGGCTCGTTCGGTCAGGACCACCCGGGCCGCCCCGCCACTGTCCGGATACAGCAGGACCAGCACGCCGGCCGGGCGTCCGGCGCGACCGGGCGGCGGCGTCCGTGGCGGGCGTCGCTCGTCCCCGCCCACGATCGTCGGCGTCAGCACGTCGGCTGGCGCCGGCAGGGGCTCGGACAGGTCGGCCAGGCGCCGGACGGCGTCATCGAATCGCATCGACTTGGGCGCCGGATCTCAGTTGATGAGCTCGCCGTCGCCGCGCTTGCGCTCGGTCGGCGGGAGGTCGAGTGGACTGGATTGGCGACCGCCGGCGGATCTCGCCGCCTGCCCGACCGCCTCGGCCTCGTCGCCCGGCCGCCCGCGCGCGTCCCGGCGCGAGCCCTCGCTGACCACGGTCGCCTCCTCCGTCGAGAAGACGAGCGTCCCCGAGTTGAGGTCCGCCTCGGCGGTGACCCGGTCCCCGGGTTTGAAGTGACCCGAGACCAGGGCGCGGGCCAGCGGGTTCTCGACCAGGCGCTGGATCGTCCGCTTGAGGGGCCGGGCGCCGAACGCCGGGTCCGTCCCTTCCCTGACGACGAGTGCCCGCGCGGCGGGGGTCAGCTCCAGGTTGAGCTCCTGCTCCGCGAGGCGCCGTCCGAGCTCGGCAAGCAGGAGCCCCACGATCTGCTCGAGGTCGGCGTCGGTCAGGGCATGGAACACGATCACCTCGTCGACCCGGTTGAGGAACTCGGGCCGGAAGTGGGCGCGAAGCATGTCCGTCACCTCGCGCTTCATCTCCTCGTAGGCGGCGTCGCCGGACCGTGCCCCGCTGGCCGCGATCGCGCTGCTCCCGATGTTGCTGGTCATGATCACGACGGTGTTCTTGAAGTCCACGGTCCGCCCCTGGCCGTCGGTCAGGCGGCCGTCGTCCAGGACCTGCAGGAGGACGTTGAAGACGTCGGGGTGGGCCTTCTCGATCTCGTCGAGCAGGACGACCTGGTACGGGCGTCGCCGGACGGCCTCGGTCAGCTGGCCGCCCTCGTCGTAGCCGACGTAGCCGGGCGGGGCGCCGATCAG
>JBGPIH010000198.1:0-4282 GCA_041484785.1 Candidatus Limnocylindria bacterium | reverse complement strand
TCGGGTCGGGCCAGCCCAGCGTGGAAAAGGGCCAGAGCCCGGAGCTGAACCAGGTATCGAAGATGTCGGGGTCCTGGCGCAGCTCCACCGCCGGCCGTCCGCACGCCTCGCAGGCCTCGGGACCGCCTTCGGCCGAGGAGACCGAGACGTGGCCGTCCGGGCAGTACCAGGCGGGGATCCGATGGCCCCACCACAGCTGGCGAGAGACGTTCCAGTCGCGGATGGTGGTCAGCCAGTGCTCCCAGGTCTTCTCGAATCGCTCGGGGAGGATCCGCGTCCGCCCGGTCCTGGTGGCCTCGAGCGCCCGCTCGGCGAGCGGGGCCGTCCGGATGAACCACTGGGTCTTGAGGCGCGGCTCGACCACGTCGTTGCTTCGCTGGCAGCGGCCGATGACCATCTCGTGTGGCTTCGAACCGGCGAGGTCGCCGCGCGCCTCGAGGTCGGCCACGATCGCCTTCCTGGCCTCGTACCGGTCGAGGCCGTCGTAGGCTGTCCCGGTGCCGGCGACGGTCGCGTCATCGGCAAGGATGGTGGGGGCCGCCAGACCGTGGCGAAGACCCGTCGCATGGTCGTCGTGGTCGTGCGCCGGGGTGATCTTGACCGCCCCGGTCCCGAAGGCGCGATCGACGACCTCGTCGGTGATGACCGGCACGTCGCGATCCACGAACGGGATCCGCACGAGGCGGCCGACCAGGCCGGCGTACCGCTCGTCGTGCGGGTGGACGGCCACGGCGGTGTCGCCCAGGATCGTCTCAGGGCGTGTCGTGGCGACCGTGACCGCCGCGACCGGGTCGGGTGCACCGGTGGCCGGGTCGATCAGGTGGTAGCGGACGGACCAGAGGGTCCCGGTCTCCGGAGTCGGCAGCACCTCGAGATCGCTCACGCTCGTCAGGCAGCCCGGGCACCAGTTGACGAGGGCCTCGGTTCGATAGGCGAGGTCGGCGCGATAGAGGCGCTCGAAGGCGACCCGGACGGCCTTGGCCGAGACCGCATCCATGGTGAACCGCAGCCGCCCCCAGTCGGCCGACGCCCCGACCCGCCGCTGCTGGGCCAGGATGACGCCGCGGGTCGTTTCCACGAACGCGGCCATCCGCTCGAGGTAGCGCGCGCGGCCAAGGGTCTGGCGAGTCTCCCCTTCCCGGGCGAGGATGCCGTCCAGCACGAACTGGGCCGCGATCGATGCGTGGTCGAGGCCCGGCAGGAAGAGCGCCCGGTGACCGCGCATCCGGGCGTGGCGGATCATCAGGTCCTCGACGGCCGTCCGCTGCGCGTGGCCAAGGTGCAGCGAACCCGTCACGTTGGGTGGCGGCTGGATGATCGTGAACGGCGGAAGGCCGGGATCCGCGGTCGAGCCCGTCCCATCCGGGGCGAAGACGTCCGCCGCCAGCCAGCGCTCGTAGATCGCGCCCTCGACGTCTCGCGGTGTGTAGGCCTTCGGCAGTCCCGGCATCATGTCCTCAAGAATCAGAACGGCCCGCTCGTCCAGCGGACGAACGGGTCGTGGTACCACCTGCTGGTTCGGCGCTCGGAGCCGAGTCGGTCATCACGACTCGTCCGATCCGGCGCCCTCTCGACGCGCTATCGGGCGTCTCCCGCACGGCTTGCGAGCGACCTTCACGTCCGGCATGCCCGCGCGGCTCGCACCATCCCGCGCTCGCTCCGGGGCCGTCCCGTCGCTACTCCTCTCGGTCATCGCCGTGAAGCGGCGAGTCTAGCACCGCCGCGCCGACCGGTCAGCGGGGCTCACGGTCATCCCGTCTCAACCCGCCGGCCGGCCGAAGACGCGCTCCAGCGCCGCCACGATCGCCCGGCCGTCTGACCCGTCGCCGTCCTTCTCCGGGTTGTAGCAAGAGATGGACCAGCCAACGAGGTGATCGCTCAGCGCGATCGGACGAAGCAGGTCGACCAGCTCGTCCCAGCCGAGCCCGCCGGGCATGAGGTAGTCGGTCGCCGGGAAGACGCGCTCGTCGAGCACGTCGAGATCGACGTGGAGCCAGAGCCGGTCGGTCGCTCGAGCGACGTGGTCCAGGGCGCGACTCACGGTCCCGGCCGAACCGCCTCGCCGGATCGTGGAGGCGTCGGCAGCGAAGAGGCCCAGGCGTCGGTAGGCGGCGAGCTGGTCGCTGAGGTCCTCGAGCTCCACCGGATCGCGATAGCCGAGGATGGCGACCGACTGCGGCGGACAGACGGGGGCCGGGGCGACACGCTCGACCCATGGCGCCGGGCCGTCACCGAGGATCACCGCGACCGGCATGTCCGCGGCTTCGCCCGTCGGCGAGGTGAGCCCGTCATAGAAGTCGAGATGGCCGTCGACGTAGATGAGCCCGACCGTTCCGAGCGCGTCACGGGCCCCGGCGAGCGCGCCGGCGGCGAGCGTGCAGCAACCCCCGAGGACGAATGGTCGCTCGCCGGCCCGGCAACGTGTGGCGACGGCTGAGCGGACCAGGTCCGTGGTCGTGAGGACGCCGTCGATGCCGACGAGGCCGGTCACCGTGTCCCGCTCGTGGTCCGGGATGCGGGCATCCAGGTCGCCGGCGTCGCGCCAGCCCAACCGGCCGAGACCCGCGGTGCGGAGCGCCGCAGGGGACAGCTCGGTGCCGTGCGGCTCGCCGTTGCCCAGGCCGACCGAGTCGATCGGAACGCCGATGGTCGTGAAGAGGCCTTGACCGCCGGTGCCGATCGTCACGCGGCGAAGCGTAGCGGCCGGATACGCGCGGGATACGTGACGTCCCACATGCTGAGCGGGTGGGATGATCGAACCACTGGCCTGGTCATTCGAGCGCTCCGACGACGTCGCGGCTGGAGTCAGATCGCGCTCGCGGCTCGGGCCGGGGTTTCACAGTCGACGGTCTCGCGCGCCGAACGCGGGTGGCTCGAGGGCCTGACGCTGCGGGTGATCCGGGCCCTGTACGTCTCGCTCGAGGCGAGACTACAGCTGACGCCGCGCTGGAAAGGCGCGGAGCTCGAGCGACTCCTCGACGAGGAGCATTCGATGGTCGTCGCGGCAGTCGCCCGGCGGTTGGAGGCCATTGGCTGGTCGACGCAGCTCGAGGTCACCTACTCTGAGTTCGGCGAACGCGGGTCCATCGACATCCTGGGTCTGCGATCGACGGACCGGGCGGTCGTGGTCATCGAGGTCAAGACTGACGTTGCCTCCAGCGAAGCCATCGGTCGCAAGGTCGACGAGAAGGCGCGGCTCGCCCCGAAGATCGTCGCCCAGCGGTGGGGATGGAGCCCCGTGGCTGTCGGTCGACTCGTCGTGATGCCCGACACGATGCGGCTCAGACGTCTCGTCGCCCGCCACGAGGTGATCGGACGAATGTTTCCGGTCGACGGGATCGCGATCCGGCGATGGCTCCTTCGACCCGCTCGAACCATGGCCGGCCTGTGGTTCATCTCAGATACGCGCCCGGGGACTGGAGGCAGCCGTCCGAGCCGCCCGCGACGTCGAATCGCCGCCGGAGCAAGCGTAGAGAGGGCGCCAGGACCTCAGGATCGGGGCCGGCTCGGTCCCAACGCCACGCGACGAGTCACCAGGCGATGATTCGAGAGCCGCTTGGGCGGCCGCGGCACGGATGAGTCATGACGCGAATACGCGAGAAAGGCGGGACCGGACCCGAGGCGCGTGTATGATCGCTCGCGGGGCCGCTGCGCCGCAGGCCGGCGCCGCTGCGCCGCGCGACGGCGCTACGCGCTGGCGCTGCGCTCGGCCAGCCACTCCTCGTAGTTGGTCTCGTCGACGCCCTTGTCGATCTCGGTCTTGGTGAGCAGCAGCGGGAGGCGACCGGATCGGATCGTCTCCTCGGTGATGATGCACTTGCGGATGTCGTTGCGGTCGGGGATGTCGTACATCACCTCGAGCAGCGACTCCTCCACGATCGAGCGCAGGGCGCGCGCCCCGGTCTTGCGATCGAGGGCAACCTCAGCGGCGGCCTGGAGCGCTCCCGGCGTAAACGCCAGCTCCACCTTGTCGAGCGACAGGAACTTCTCGAACTGGCGGGTGACGGCATTCTTCGGCTCGGTCAGGACTCGAACGAGATCCTCGGCCGAGAGGGCCGACAGGGTGACCATCACCGGCAGGCGCCCGATGAACTCCGGGATCAGCCCGAACTTCAGGAGGTCCTCCGGCATCAGCTTCTCGAGGATCCGGCCCCGCTCCACGGGGTTCATCGCCGATTCCGAGCCGAAGCCGATCGAGCGCCGCCCGACTCGCTCCTCGACGATCTACTCGAGGCCGTCGAAGGCGCCACCGCAGACGAACAGGACGTTGGTCGTGTCGATC
>JBGPIH010000197.1:0-4323 GCA_041484785.1 Candidatus Limnocylindria bacterium | reverse complement strand
CTACCGCGCGATCGACGCGCTGCGGCTCGAGAAGGGCTATCGCGTCTGGTCGAGCGACATCACGCCCGACGAGACGCCCTACGACGCGGGGCTCGGCTTCGCCGTCGCCCTCGATAAGGAGCCCGGGTTCCTGGGGCGAGACGCGCTGCTGGCCGCGAAGCAAGCCGGGCCGCGGAAGCGGCTGCGCTGCCTCGTCCTCGACGACCGCCGGTCGGTCTGTCTCGGCAATGAGCCGGTCCGGGTCGCGGGCGAAGTCGTCGGGCGAGTCACCTCGGGCGGCTACGGCTTCGCGGTCGAGCGGTCGATCGCCTACGCCTACCTGCCGCCGGATCGGGCGGCGATCGGGACGCGCGGCGATGTCGAGGTCTTCGGCGAGTGGATCGGGTTCGAGGTCGCGCGCGAGCCGCTCTACGACCCCGCCGGCTCGCGGATCCGCTCGTGAGCCCGAGCGAGCACGAGCTCCAGGCCTGGCTGGCATTTGCCCTGGCGTGTTGCGACGAAGCCGACGCGATGGCCCTGGCACATTTCCGGCGCGACCTGGTGATCGAAACCAAGCCCGATCGCTCGTTCGTGACCGAGGCCGACCAGGCGATCGAGCGGCACATCCGAGAACGGATCGCCGCCGCCTACCCGGATCACGGACTGGTCGGCGAGGAATACGGCAGCGAGGCCGGGCAGGGGAGCGTCAGCTGGTACATCGACCCGATCGACGGAACCCACAACTTCATGCGCGGCGTGCCGCTGTTCGGGACGCTCCTCGCGGTCGAGGCCGACGGCGAGCTGCAGGTTGGCGTGATGAGCGCCCCGGCGCTCGGCGGCCGCTGGTTCGCCAGGCGCGGTGGGGGTGCCTGGGCGATCGCTGCGATCGGTTCCGACGCGGGCCGGTCGAGGCGCATCCGGGTGTCGCAGGTCGCCGACGTGGCCGACGCGCACCTGCTCTACGGCTCGGCCCAGGAGATCGCCGACAGCGGTGCGGCACCCGGCTTTCCCGGGCTTGTCGCGGCAGCCTGGCGCGACCGCGGCTTCGGCGATTTCTGGGGCTACGCGCTCGTGGCCGAGGGTGCCGCCGAGGCGATGGTCGAGGTCGGTCCCAAGAGCTGGGACCTCGCCGCGCCGCTCGTGATCATCGAGGAGGCCGGTGGACGCCTGACCGACCTCGAGGGGCGGCGGACGATCCACTCGGGCACCGTAGTCGCGACCAACGGCCTGCTCCACGACGAGGTGTTGCGCCGCCTGCGAGGCTGACGCCCGCACGGGACCCGACCGGCCGAATCCGGTTACTGCGCCGCTCGGGCGTCCAGCGCCCCGATCGCGAGGCAGGCCGGGCAGCAGGCATCGGTCCAGGCCGCGACCGTGCTGAGTGTGGAGGAGCGCCGCCGCCCGCGGATTCGACCGAGGGCGACCCAGCCGAGCGCTCCGATGATCGCGAGCGCGACGGCGCCGATCGCCAGCGTACCAAGCGCTCCGCCGACGATCGCGACGACCGGCGGCCCGACCAGGTAGCCAAGTCCGAAGTGGGCGCCGATGAACAGGGCGTTCCCGGTGGCCAGGCCCGCCACGAATGCGACGGCCGGGACGCCGGCCAGCGCGCTCGCTGCGATCGCCACGATCCGGACGCCCGGCGTGGACCGGGCGAGTGCCACGGATCGAGCCCCGCCGCGACGCAATCGTTCCGTCTGCCGCTCGACCCGCTCCGCGGACCCCAACCGGCCGAGCAGGCGGAGCAGCAGCGGGCGCGCCACCGATCGCAGCAGTCCGTACTGGACGACGCCTCCGGCGATGCTTGCCAGGACGATCGCCACCAGCGCTGCGGCCGGATCCAGGTCGCCCCGGTTGGCCGCGACGCCCGCCCCGATCACCACCAGGTCGCCCGGCACGGGAATCGGCACGCCGGCCTCCTTGACCAGGATCAGGCCGGCGATCGCGAGGACCGGCGCGAGCTCGGGCGGCATCAGCGGTCGCGGCTCACGAGCCGGGGCGGCTCCGCCACCGCGCGAGCCCGCCACCCAGCACGAGACCGAGGATCAGCGCGGTAAGCCCGGCGCCCGCCCCGATCGTCACCCCGATCGCCGCGCAGACGATGACGAACGCGACGAGGACCGCGACCTCGAAGGGACCGCGGATCGCCATGGCGGTCGGGGTCGCCAGGGCCGACAGCGCCCCGGGTGCCGGTACCCCCGATGATCGAACGAGCTCGTTCACACTCGCCCGGAGCACCTCGACCGTCTCGTCGTCGACGAGGTCCTCGACGACGGCGGCCGTCGCGGCCTCCTCGAGGGCGGCCGCCGCCGCCACCCGGTCACTCGCTGACGCCACCGAGACCGCCATGTCGGTGGCCGCCCACGTGCCGCTGAAGCCGGCCCGCGCGAACGCCCGAAGCGTCGTCTCGCGAGCCGCGGCCGTGGCGTCGTCCAGCAGATCGCCTCGTCCGGCAGCGATCGCGGCGTCCCGAGCCCGGTCCCGCGCGGCGCGACGGGTCGCGTCGGGCGGTGCCAGCACGACCACCTGCAGCCCGACTCGGGCAAATCGCTCGAGCAGGTCCGCCACGCGGGTGCGCGCCGCGACGACCGGGTCGATCACGCCGGCCTCATCCGGTCACGCGCCGGCTGCGGCCAGGCTCTCGTCGAGGATGGACAGGGCGAGCGCGACTTCATCGGCCGTTGTTACGAGCGGAGGAATGATCCGGATCACGTTGACGTAGGTACCGGCGGTCAGGACGATCAGCCTGCGGGCAAGCGCCTCGGCCTGGATCCGCTTCGTGAGGTCGGGGTCCGGCACGCGTCCGTCGCCAACACCCGGCTGAATCAGCTCGATCGCCACCATCAGGCCCAGCCCACGGGCGTCGCCGATCGACGGGTAGCGGGCCGCCAGCGCGCGGAGTCCCGCGAGGAGCTGCGTCCCCCGCTCGCGGGCGTTGCCGACGAGACCCTCGTCCTCGATGACGTCGAGCGTGGCGTTCGCCGCGGCGCACGAAACGACGTTGCCGCCGTAGGTCCCGCCGTGGGTTCCCGGCTTCCACTGCGCCATGATCTCGGCGCGCGCGAGGATCCCCGAGAGCGGCAGCCCCGAGGCGATCCCCTTGGCCATCACCAGGATGTCCGGCTCCACGTTCCAGTGCCGGACGGCAAACATCTCGCCGGTCCGCCCGAAGCCGGTCTGGACCTCGTCGGCGATGAGCAGGATTCCATGCTCGCGAGTGATCTCGCGAAGTCGCGGCAGGAATCCCGGCGGTGGCACGAGGTAGCCGCCCTCGCCCAGCACCGGCTCGACGATGACCGCCGCGACCCGGTCCGGGTAGATGAACTGGTGGAAGGTCAGGTCCAGCTCCGCCTCCCAGTCGCAGGTGCAGGCGTCGGGGGAGTGGGCGCCGCCGGACGCTCGGTAGCAGTACGGGTAGGCCGTGTGGTAGACGGAGCCGGGGAGCGGTTCGAATGCTCCGCGGTAGACGTCCTTGGCCGTGGTCAGCGCCATGGTCTGGGCGGTTCGCCCGTGATAGCCGTAGCGGAACGCGAGGATGGCCGGGCGACCGGTGGCCACGCGCGCCAGCTTGACCGCGGCCTCCACCGCCTCCGCGCCCGAATTGGACAGAAAGGCCTGCCAGGGACCGCCTGGCAGCAGGGTCCGCAGCCGGTCGTACAGTCGCAGGCCCGGCTCGTGGTACAGGATGTTCTGCTGGCCGTGGAGCAGCTTCGTCGCCTGGGCGGCGACGGCCGCGGCAACCCGCGGATGGGCGTGACCCGTGTTCGTCACCCCGATCCCGGACGAATAGTCCAGGTAGCGCTCGCCGTCGCGGGTGATCAGCCAGGAGCCTTCGCCGCGATCAACGTCGAGGTTGGTGATCCTGCCCCACACGGGTGGCACGACCGAGTGGTCGGGGAGCGCAGACGTGCGGGCGCGGGTCTCGGTCTCGAGCATGACGGTCTCCAGGGTCAGCGGATGCGGGCGGCGCGGCCCGATCGGAGGGACGTTAGGCCCACCAGCCCGACGGCGCCGAGGAAGATGATCGAGCCGATGACGTTGATCTGCACCGGCAGGGCATTGCGCTGGATCGAGTAGATCCAGATCGGGAAGGTGTTGGTGGTCCCGGACACGAAGTTGGTGATCACGAAGTCGTCGATCGAGAGGCTGAACGCGAGCAGGGCGGCGGCCATGACGCCCGGCAGGATAAGCGGGAAGGTGACCTTCCAGAACGTCGTCAGCTCGTTCGCCCCGAGGTCCATCGCCGCCTCCTCCAGGCGCCGATCGAAGCCGGCGAGGCGCGCCTTCACGGTCACGACCACGTAGCTGATGTTGAACATGATATGGGCGATCAGGATGGTCGCG
>JBGPIH010000196.1:0-4337 GCA_041484785.1 Candidatus Limnocylindria bacterium | reverse complement strand
GGCAGGGCGTTGTCGCCGGGCAGGTCGGGGACGTCCGCGAGGACCTCCGCATGGGCGACGGCCACGACGTCCGCCGAGTAGCGATTGTTCGCCAGGGCCACCCGGCGGTTCTCGCCGGCGGTGGCCACGAACGCAAGGTGGTCGACCGTCGTCGCCAGCGGCATTGCGCCGGAACCGAGGATCACCAGCCCGGCCGGCCGTCCGGCTCGTAGCACCGCTCGCAGCCGTTCCCCGAAGGGGCGATCATCCGGCGGCCCTCGGACGATCGCGACATCGAGCGCTCCGGCTTCGACGAACGCGAGGCGGTGCCGTTCGGCGAGGGCGGCCCGGCATTCCTCCACCCAGCGCGCGATCGGGCCGGCGTCGGGAGCCGGCTCCGGGTGCATGATTCGGACGCTGACAAGGCGCATCCAGGCGAGTCTATCCGCCGACCGCTGAGGAACCATGACTGAACGACGAGTCCGCGCGTACGTCGGCCTCGGGGCGAACCTCGGCGCGTCCGAGACGACGCTGTCGAGAGCCATCGTCGCCCTGGCCGCCTGTGACGGCGTGCGACTGCGCGGCGTGTCGCGCCTGTACGCCACCGACCCGGTCGGCGTCACCGACCAGCCGGAGTTCCGGAACGCGGCGGTCGCGCTGGAGGTCCTGTCGGGCCCGGACGTGGAGGCCGGCGCGCTCGCCCTGCTGGGCGAGCTCAAGCGGCTCGAGCGCGCCTTCGGGCGCCGACCGCGACGCCGCTGGGGCCCGCGCGAGCTCGATCTCGATCTCCTCGTTTTCGGGCGCGCTCACCTCGCGATCGCACGGACGCCGGAGGCGCGCTCGCTGGACACCGAGGCCGACCCGGCGAAGGCCGTGAAGCTCCTCGAGGTTCCGCACCCGCGGGCCGCGGCGCGCCTCTTCGTCCTGGCACCGCTGGCCGATCTGGCGCCAGGTCTCGTGCCACCCGGTTGGGGCCGGTCCGTCGAGACGGCCCGGCGCCAGCAGATCGCGCTCGAGGGACCGGACACCGTCCGGCCGGTGGCGAGCTGGGACGCCTCGACGGGGCGCTGGCTACCGCTTCAGCCGAGGTAGCGCGCAGGGAGCTCGGTCTCCACCACGTCACCGTCCGGACCGCGAACGACGCGGTAGGCGCGGGCAGCCGGCCGGGACGCGACGACCTCGGCCAGCTCGCGTCCGAGGAAGACCAGCGCGGCGCCATCGTCCGCCGCGTACCCTTCCGGCAGCCTGCCGTCCGCCACCAATCGCTGATACAGCGGCCGGCGCCCCGCCTCGCCGTCGTAGTGGGGCGAGTGGCTGCCGGGAAGGAACCCGAGGCCGTCCGAGAGGCCGGCCAGGTCCGGCCCGAACGAGTCGGTCGTGCCTCCCTCGAACCAGCACAGCGACCCGGCCGACAATCCGGTCATCACCACGCCCGACTCCCAGGCACGCCGCAGCGCCCCGTCGACGCCGTGGATCCGCCAGATCGCGAGCATGTTCGCCGTGTTGCCGCCGCCGACGTACACGACGTCCTGGTCGAGCAGAAACGCCTCCAGGTCCACGACGCTTCGGTTGAACAGGGCGAGGTGCGACGCCTCGGAGCGACGGGCGAACGCGGCGTAGAAGTCGGCGATGTACGCCTCCGAATCGCCGCTAGCGGTCGGCACAAAGCAGACTCGCGGACGGTCGCGCCGTCGGTTCGCCCGGGCGAGCTCCAGGACGTGGTCGTCGAGGAGGTTGTCCGGCTCCATCGAGAAGCCGCCGCCGCCCATGGCCACGATCGTGCGCCCCGGACCGTCGAACGAGAGCTTCCGCACGGACTGATGCTACCCTCCGGGAACCCGAACCGACGCTCAACCGGAGATCGACCTGTGACCAAGATCGGCTACGCGGCCATGCTCGAGCAATTCCACCCGACCGACCTGCTCGACTACTGCGCCGCGGCCGAGGACGCCGGATTCGACGCCGGCTTCATGGTCAGCGAGCACTTCCATCCGTGGACGCCGCAGCAGGGCCAGAGCGCCTTCGCCTGGGCCTTCATGGGCGCGCTCGGGACACGCACGACCCTGCCGTTCGGGACCGCCGTCGCCTGCCCGGGGTTCCGCTACCACCCGGTCGTGATCGCCCACGCGGCAGCCACCCTTGGTGCGATGTTCCCGGGCCGGTTCTGGCTCGGGCTCGGGGCGGGCGAGGCGCTCAACGAGCACGTGATCGGCGGCGCGTGGCCGGAGGTGGGCGTCCGTAGCGCGATGCTGTTCGAGGCCATCGAGATCATCAACAAGCTGTTCAGCGGGGCGGTGATCCGGCACCGCGGCGACCACTTCACCGTCGAGAGCGCAAAGCTCTACACGCGCCCCGAGGAGCCGGTCAGGATCTACGTCGCGACGGCCGGTCCGGTCAACGCCAAGCGCACCGGCAAGTTCGCCGACGGGATGATCACGGTCGGGGCAGCCGACGAGAAGATCGGGATGCTCTGGGAGAAGTTCGACGAGGGCGCCCGGGAGGCCGGCAAGGATCCGGCCGGCAAGCCGAAGTTGCTCCAGATCCACCTGTCCTGGGCGCCGACCGACGACGAGGCCATGGACAACGCGCTGCGTGAGTGGCCGAACGGCGGGATGGCCTTCCCCAAGCAGGACATCAGGAACCCGGAGGACTTCGCCGCGATGGCCAGGCTCGTCCGGCCGGAACACTTCACGAATCGCTGCGAGGTGTCCGCGAGCCTGGCCGCACAGACCGAGAACATCCAGCATTACGTGGACATGGGCTTTGACGAGATCCATCTCCACAACGTGGGGCGCAACCAGAAGGAGTTCATCGAGGTCTTCGGCCGCGAGGTGCTGCCGAATCTCCGTCTTGGCTGATCGCGTGGCGCCGGGCGACGCGGCCGCCGCCGCCGGCCAGCCGGACGCCATCGCGCGCGACGCCGCGGGCCCGCTCTCGAGCTACCGGAACCTCCTCCTCGGCGCGGGGTAATGCCGGACGCCGGTTGTCCTGGCAGGTATCCCTACGACGACTGCCAGGTCGGGATTCCGAGTCCTGCGAGCGCTGGTCGAGGCGGCGCTGAGCGTGACTCGAGCCCGATTCTGGTTTCGCACCCTCCAGAGCGTGCCTGCCAATCCCGTCACGAATGCATGTCCAATGCGCCGCCACGAACTGCTAGCCATCCGCGGGGCGAATACCTTGCGGCAACCCCTAGCCGGCAGACCCGCTAGAGCCTGACCCGCGGCGGGCTGTCCCGGTCGAACATGTGGACGGTGTCGACGAAGCGGACCTGCTTGGTCTGGTAAGCCATCACCAGCGAGTGGGTTCGCGCGCCCCCGCCGAAGAAGCGAACGCCCTGCAGCAGGTCCCCCGCCGTGACGCCGGTGGCGGCAAATACCAGGTTCTCGCCCGAGGCCAGGTCCTCCGTCCGGTAGACGCGGGTCTCGTCGCCGTGCCCCATCCGGGCGCCGCGCTTGCGCTCCTCCGGGCTGCGGTAGCGGAACCGGGCCTGGATCTCCCCGCCCAGGCAGCGCAGCGCCGCGGCGGTCAGCACCCCCTCGGGCGCACCGCCGATCCCCATCACGGCGTGGATGCCCGTGCCGGAGACGGCGCACGAGATCGCGGCCGACAGGTCCCCGTCGCCGATCAGCTTGATCCGCGCCCCGGCCACCCGGACCTCGGCGATGAGATCGTCGTGGCGCGGGCGCTCCAGGATCACCACAGTGATGTCGCTCACCTTCCGCTTGAGGGCCTCCGCGATGCGCCCCAGGTTCTCGGTGGCCGTCTCCCGGATGTCCACCTTGCCGGCGACGACCGGCCCGACGCACAGCTTCTCCATGTAGGTGTCGGGCGCGTGGGTCAGGCCGCCTGCCTCCGATGCCGCCAGGACCGTGATCGCGCCCGCCTGGCCGTGGGCGACCAGGTTCGTCCCCTCCAGCGGGTCGACTGCGATATCGACCGCCGGCGCATCCGCGCGCTCCGCGCCGGTCCGCCCGACCCGCTCGCCGATGTAGAGCATCGGGGCTTCATCGCGCTCGCCTTCGCCGATGACGATCCGCCCGGCGAAGTCGATCTCGTCCATCGTCCGGCGCATCGCCTCGGTGGCGGCGGCGTCGGCCTCGTCATGAGCTCCACGGCCCATGAACCGCGCGGACTCGATGGCCGCCGCCTCCGTGACCCGGATCATCTCGAGCGCCAGCAGCTGTTCCATCTATCAACCCTCCAGGGAGGCGATCACAGGTACGCGCGACGCTCAGCCGGGCCGACGGAAGGCGGGACCGAGCAGGTGAGCGAGCGCACTGCAGTGTGCGTGAGCGAGCGAGCGGAGGGACCAACGCGGCGGCGGACCGGATCAGCGTCGCGGTCAGTGGCGGAAATGG
>JBGPIH010000195.1:0-4361 GCA_041484785.1 Candidatus Limnocylindria bacterium | reverse complement strand
TCTCACGGCTGACGCGAGAAAACCCGATGGGCTCGCGCCGGCTACCGAGAGGAGTTTCGTTTTCGTGTACAACGACAAGAACCTGACCTGTGCGGACTGCGGACAGGAATTCGTGTTCACCGCGTCCGAGCAGGACTTCTATGCGCAGCGTGGCTTCACCGAGCCGCGCCGCTGCCCGTCCTGTCGCGCCAGCCGCAAGGCAGCGCGCAACAGTGAGGGTGGCGGCAGCTCGTACGGCGGCTATGGCGCCGGCGGCGGCTACTCCGCCGGTGGTTCCGGTGGCGGCGGCTACGGTGGTGGCGGCGGATACGGCGCTCGCGACCGCGGCCCGCGAGAGATGTTCAGCGCAACCTGCTCCTCCTGCGGCAAGGAAGCCCAGGTCCCGTTCCGCCCAACCAGCGGCAAGCCGGTCTACTGCAGCGATTGCTTCCGCAGCCAGCGCGGCGGCTGATCCAGACCCTCTCGGCGCGGGCCGACCAACGGCCCGCCGAACCAGCGTGAGCCTCGACCCGGGTTGTCAGCCGACCCGGGTCGTTTCATGTCCGGGGCGACGACCGATCCGAATCCTCGGTCAGCCGCGGCTCGATCGCTTTCCGGCCAGCAATCCCAGGTCGAACTTGCGCTCCGTGCCATGGAGCAACCGCTCGATGTTGTCCGAGTGCGCCAGCCAGATGAACCCGGCGCCGACCGCCGCGTAGAGCACGTAGGACAGCGGCGTTCCGGGCGCCACCAGCAGGAAGAGCAGCATCACCGGCAGCATGGCGGCCGAGCCGAGCAGCGACCCGAGCGAGACGTATCGGGTGATCAGGATCGCCAGGACGAAGACGGGCGTGGCCAGCAGGACCGCCAGCGGCTGGATGACCAGCATCGTCCCGACCCCCGTGCCCACGCCGCGCCCGCTGCGGAAGCCCGCGAAGACGGACCAGATCGCCCCAGCGACCGCGGAGCCCGCACAGAGTGCCTCGACGAGCGGTTCGCCACCGGTCACAAACCGGGCCAGGAGGACCGGCAGGGCGCCTTTCAGCAGGTCCCCCGCCACGACGACCGTGGCCCATCTGCGGCCCAGGGCCCGAAGCGCATTCGTCCCGCCCGTCCGCCCGGATCCGACCGTCCGTGGATCCGTGCCCCCGGTCAGCCGAGCGATCAGGACGCCAACCGGAACCGAGCCGGCGAGATAGGCGACGAGCATCAGGACGGCAGTGCGCAGGACGAGCGCAGGGTCCAACGGCACGCTCCAATGGCGGTCCGAGACGCCGTCCTTTCGGCGCCCTGGCCGGAGTCTAGCATCAGCCGACGACCGCTCGGTTGCGCGCCTCGCGACCCCGCGCGTACCATCGCGGGCGATGACCCACCCGCCCGGCCGGCTCGGCACGTGGCCCACTGAGGCACCCTGAACCATGGCCGTCGGCTCGTCCAACGACTTCGACCTCGTCGTGCTCGGCGCCGGAACCGGCGGCTACACCGCCGCCTTCCGTGCCGCCCAGCTGGGACTGAAGGTCGCCCTGGTCGACAAGGACAGGATCGGCGGAACCTGCCTCCATCGCGGCTGCATTCCGACCAAGGCCCTCCTCGAATCGGCCGCGTTCGCCGATCGCCTCCGCCACGCCAAGGACTACGGGCTGACGCTGCCCGGCGAAGCGACGATCGACTACGCGGCGATGGCGGCCCGCCGCGACGCCGTCGTGAAGCGGATGTGGACCGGGCTCAAGAGCCTGATCGCCAAGAACAAGGTCACCTGGATCGACGGTCGGGGCAAGCTCGACGGGCCGGGCAAGGTCCGGGTCAGCCAACCAGGCGAGGACGGCACGCCCGGCGCCGGCGGCGAACGGGTCCTCAATGCGACGGACGTGATCCTGGCCACCGGGTCGCGGGTCAAGTCGCTGCCCGGCCTGGTCCCGGACGGCAAGCGGATCGTCACCAGCGACGACGTCCTGAAGATGGAGTCGCTGCCCAGCGACATCGTGATCGTTGGCGCCGGAGCCGTCGGCGTGGAGTTCGCCAGCATGTTCCACGACGTCGGGGTGAAGGTCACCCTCCTGGAGTACCTGCCCCAGATCGTCCCGCTCGAGGACGCCGAAGTCGGCAAGCTGCTGGAACGGAGCTTTGTCAAGCGGGGAATCACCGTAATGACCTCCGCCCGGTTCGACGCCGCGTCGGTGACCGTGGACGGCGACGGCGTCTGCCTGATGGTCGGCCCCGAAGGCAAGGAGCCTGCCGAGCTCCGCGCCGAGCAGATGCTGGTCGCAACGGGTCGTGCCGCCAACATCGAAGAGATCGGCCTGGAGACGACCAAGGTCGAAACCGACCGCGGCGTTATCAAGGTCAACGGCCGCATGCGCACGAAGGAGCCGCATGTCTATGCGATCGGCGACGTGATCGGCGGATTGTGGCTGGCGCACACCGCGGCGCATGAAGGCCTGATCGCTGCGCACACCATCGCCGGCGATCCGGACGTGCACGACATGGACTACACGAGGCAGCCACGGGCGACCTACTGCCGACCGGAGATCGCCTCGATCGGACTGACCGAGGCGCAATGCGCGGAGCGTGGCCTCAAGGTCAAGATCGGCAAGGCCCCATTCCAGGCCATCGCCAAGGCGATCATCGGCGGCGAGTACGAGGGCTTCGTCAAGATCATCGCCGATGCCGAGACCGACGACACCCTCGGCGTGCACATCGTCGGGCCGCACGCGACGGACCTGATCGCCGAGGCCTCGCTCGGCTTCGAGCTGGACGTCACGCCCTGGGAGATCGGCGGCGCCACCCACGCCCATCCGACCCTGTCCGAGGCGGTCGGCGAGGCCGCCATGGCGGTCGACGGACGCTCCATCAACTTCTAGCCGATCTCGCCGAGCGCCGCTCGGTGTCAGCAGGAGGCCGGATCCGAGCGATGGCGGTGACCAAGCGCCGCGAGCCGAACCTCGCTGAGTCCGTCGGCCTGTCCGACGCCGACCTGATCGAGATGTACCGCCTCGTCGCCCTGGCGCGAGCCCTCGACGAGCGGATGTGGATCCTCAATCGGGCCGGCCGGATCCCGTTCGTGATCAGCGGCCAGGGCCACGAGGGTGCCCAGGTCGGGATCACCTGGCCCCTCCGGAAGGGCCACGACTGGATCGCCCCGTTCTATCGCTCGATCGCGACCTGCCTGACCTTCGGGATGAGCCCGCGCGACATCATGACCGCGCAGTACGCGACGGCCGGTGATCCCTCGTCGGGTGGCCGCCAGATGCCCGGCCACTACGGCAGCCACGAGCACAACATCCTCTCCGTCTCGTCGCCCGTGGCCACGCAGCTCCTGCACGCCGTCGGGATCGCCCTGGCCGCCAAGATCCGCAAGACGGGGCAGGTGGCCCTGACCACGATGGGCGAAGGTTCGTCCAACCAGGGTGACGTCCACGAGGGCCTGAACTTCGCGGCCATCCACAAGCTGCCATTCGTCTTCGCGGTCGAGAACAACGGCTATGCCATCAGCGTGCCGGCGGCGATGGAGGTCTCCGTCGCCGACGTCGCCGACCGCGCGTCGGGCTACGGCATCCCCGGCGTCGTGGTCGACGGGGCGGACGTGCTGGCCTGCTACGTCGCGGCGCGCGACGCGGTCGCCCGGGCCCGCGCCGGCGACGGCCCGACGCTCATCGAGGCCAAGGTGACCCGCCTCACGGCCCACTCGTCCGACGACCAGCAGACCAAGTACCGATCGGCCGAGGACCTGGCCTCGGGGCGCGGTCACGACCCCCTGCCGCGCTTCCGCGAGCAACTGCGCGAGGCGGGAGTCCTGACCGAGGAGATCGAGACGCGCCTGGGCGCCGAGATCAAGGCCGCCGTCGAAGACGCCACCGACCACGCGGAGGCGCAGCCCGACCCCGACCCGGCAACCGCCACCCGCTACGTCTACGCGGACCCGGACGAGGCCCCGGGCTGATGGCGTCCATGACGTTCATCGATGCCATTCGCGAGACGCTCGCCGACGAGATGCGCCGCGATCCGACGGTGATCGTCCTCGGCGAAGACGTCGGCAGGAAGGGTGGGGTGTTCCTGGCCACGGACGGGTTGTGGGCCGAGTTCGGCGAGGATCGCGTCATCGACACGCCGCTGACCGAGTCGATGATCGTGGGAACCTCGATCGGCGCCGCGGTCAACGGCCTCCGGCCGGTCTGCGAGATCCAGTTCGCCGACTTCATCTTCCCGGCGTTCAACCAGATCGTCTCCGAGGCGGCGCGGATGCGCTACCGCTCCAACAACGGGTATGGCGTGCCGATGACCATCCGGGCGCCATACGGCGGCGGCGTCCACGGGGCGCTCTATCACTCGCAATCGGTCGAGGCCTTCTTCACCCACGTGCCCGGGCTCAAGGTCGTCGTTCC
>JBGPIH010000194.1:0-4384 GCA_041484785.1 Candidatus Limnocylindria bacterium | reverse complement strand
CCCGGCTACGAGGCACCGACCTACCTGACCTGGGGGCGAACCAACCGCTCGGCGCTCATCCGCGTGCCGATGGTCTCGCCGGGCAAGTCGATCGAGGGGACGAGGGCCGAGGTTCGCTGCCCGGATCCATCGTCGAACACGTATCTCGCCTTCGCGGCGATGATCGCCGCCGGCCTGGACGGCGTGGAGCACGGGCTGCAGCTCGCGGATCCGGTCGAGGAGTCCCTGTTCGAGATGGACGCCGCGACGATCGCGGCCAAGGGGATCCGCGAGTTGCCCGGCACGCTCGGCGAGGCGCTCGACGAGCTCGAGGCCGATTCGGTCATCCGCGAAGCCCTCGGCGACCACGTCTTCGGCCACTACATCGAGGCCAAGCGGGCCGAGTGGGACGAGTACCGGACGCAGGTCTCGGACTGGGAGGTCGATCGCTACCTCGACCAGTTCTAGCCCCAGCTGCGACAGGACCGTGCAGCCGCGAATTGGCCCAACGAGATAGGCCAACGATGCGGCACCATACGCAGGTGCACGCTCGTGACGTCCGGGGCCCGGAGATCCAGCCGATGCGATCGCTCGGGCTGCTCTCCGTCGCCCACGCGGTCAACCATGCGCAGGCCGTCGTCCTGCCCTTGATCTACCTCAAGGTGATCGACGAGTTCGGGGTCAGCGTCCAGACGATCGCCTTCCTGGCCGCGATCGGCAGCTTCTCGTCGGGGATCGTCCAGCTGAGCTATGCGGGACTGACCCGGGTCGTCTCGCGCCGGCGACTGCTGGGTGCCGGCGGGATCCTCTTCGGCGGCGGCTTCGCGGCCCAGGCGCTGGCGGGCGGCTTCCCGACCTTTGCTCTTCCCAACATCCTGTCCCGAATCGGCGGCTCGCCCCAGCATCCGGTTGGCAACGGCCTGCTGGCCGAGCAGTTCCCGCCCGAGCGCCGCGGGTTCGCGATCAGCGCCCACATCGCCGGCGGCAACGTCGGTACCGTGGTCGTCGCGCTCATCGGCGTGCCGCTGATCGCCGCCGTCGGCTGGCGCGGGGCATCCGTGGCGTTCGGGCTGCCGGCGATCGCGATCGCGATCGCGATCCTGCTGTTCGTGCGCGAACGCGGCACGGATCGGGCGGCGGCGGTAGCCGAGGGGAGCGTTCGCTCGGCGTTCAAGCGGATCCTGCGCGATCGGGACCTGCGCTGGCTCTACCTGACCTCCGTCCTGGGCGGCGGCGGGCGCGGCCTCGGGGTGGTCAACCTGTTCGCGCTGATCTACATGACGCGGGTCCTGGGGCTCGGCGAAGCGACGTCCGGGCTGATGTACGGCGCGCTCATCGTCTTCTCCGTCCCGATGCCGCTGATCGCCGGCTGGCTCTCGGACCGGATCGGGCGCAAGCCGCTGATCGTGGGCGTCTACCTGGGCGGTGCGCTCGGGTTCATCGTCTTCCTCCAGGCCGGCTCCTCGATCCTCGGCCTGTGGGTCGGGATCGTCCTCATGGGCCTGTTCAGCTTCGCCGAGAGCCCGCAGCTCCAGGCCTTGCTGGCGGACATCGCGCCGCCTTCCACGCGTGACGCCTCCTACGCGCTCTATTTCACGATGGCGTTCGGGGTGGGCTCCCTGTGGACGGCCGTGTACGGCGAGATCGTCGATACCGCCGGGGAACCCACCGGCCTCCCGATCGTCTTCGTGGTGATGGCCGTCACGTTCGTGCTGGCGGCGATCTTCACGATGCCGATCCGGGCCGAGGAGCGCGCTCGAGCCAACGCGGTGCACGAGGCGGGGCTCGGCGGCGAGTAGGGGAGGTTGACATGGTGAGCAGGGGCACGGGATCCCTCTCCGCTGTCGTCCTGGTCCTGTCCGCGCTTGTTGTCGGGTGTTCAACCGGCGTCGCGCCATCCAGGGTCCCGGCGCCGACGTCGAGCTCGGTTCCGCCGGCGACCGCGACCGCGCCAAGGTCGACGCCGACGCCGAGGCCTTCGACGACGACGGTCCGGGCCTACTTCTATCTCGGGGGAGAGCCCGGTACGGCCGGCCTGGTGCCCGTCCTGCGCGAAGTCGCCGACGGAGACCCGATCCCCGGTGCCGTGAGCGCCCTGCTCTCCGGCCCGACAACGGCGGAGGCCGGCCTGCGGACGATCACCTCCGCCATCCCGACCGGCAGCCGGATGCTCGGGCTCGAGGTCGCCGACGGGATCGCGACGGTCGACCTGTCGCGCGAGTTCGAAACAGGCGGCGGCAGCGCGTCGATGTTCATCCGACTGGGCCAGGTGGTCTTCACGCTCACCCAGTTTCCGAGCGTCCAGTCCGTGCTCTTCAAGATCGACGGTCAACAGGTGACCGTCTTCAGCAGCGAGGGGATCGTCCTCGACCACCCGCAGCGGCGCGCCGATGCCGAGGGTGTCCTGCCGGCCATCTTCGTGGACATCCCGGCCTACGACGCTGCACTCGGCAACCCGGGCCGGATCAGCGGGACCGCCGACGTCTTCGAGGCGCAGTTCCGGGTGACGATCCTGGACGCGGCCGGGAACGAAATCGCCGACGTCCCTGCCATGGCGTCGTGCGGGACCGGCTGCCGCGGATCGTTCGACGTGACCGTCCCGTACGCCGTGGATCGAGCGCAGACGGGCACACTGCGGGTATGGGACGCCTCGATGAAGGATGGCAGCCCGGTGGACACTCGCGAGTATCCGGTCGAGTTGGTGCCAGCGGGCTGCGGTCAGTGCTGACCGCGTCCAGGGCGTGGCCGCTCACACGGGTCTGCTACTGGCCGGCCGCCCGCGAAGGTGCGTTGGCCACATTTGCCCCGGCGTCGAGGACTGCCGGCTCCGACGATCCCATCGTGCCGGCATCGCCGCGGCTGTAGCCGCCGGCCCCAGGCGAGGCAGAGACCGCCGGGCTCAGGCTGCCGGTCGGCGCCGGCGAACGGACGTCCTGCTCGGGTTCCGTGCATGCGGCCACGAGCAGGATCGCCAAGGCGGGGGCGGCGAGGCGCACGATGCCGCGGTGGCTCGAGATCGATCGCATCGTGGCTCCTGTCGGTCGCGGGATCGGCATTCGCATCGTACGCCGCCGTGCCTCGCGCGGCGCCCGAGGGTCGAGCGAGCGCTTGATGCGCCCGCGTGCGCTATCATCCGTCAGCCCTGTACAACGGGCATCCTCGGTCGGGGCGTGGCGCAGCTTGGTAGCGCGCATCGTTCGGGACGATGAGGTCGGAGGTTCAAATCCTCTCGCCCCGACCATACTCACCGATCTGGCTTTCGAGCTCCAGGATCGGCGGCAATGCAGCGTCGAGGCCGAGGTTGATGGCGTCCGGCGTGAGCTCGTATTCGAGCCGCTCGAAGCCCAGAACCCCAAGCCGGGCGAACGAAGCCTAGTGTCGAATCGGAAGCCCTAGCTCAGTCCTGAATGGCCGCCCGGTCGCCTCAGGCCGACGTAGGTACCATTTCGCGCAATCCCATGCCCTACAGCTACGACCCCGCCGCCTGGCAGAACTTCTATCTGATGATGGGCACCGCCAATGCGGCCATCACCGGGCTGGTTTTCGTCGCCCTGTCCATCCACCTGCGCGAGGTCCTGGATCATCCGATCCTCAAACCGCGAGCCGTCCTTGCCCTCGTCGTCCTCACGACGCAGATCGTCATCTCGGCGATCGTCCTGACGCCCCAATCGCGCGAGCTCATGGGGGTCGAGATCCTCGTTCTCAACGGGATCTTTCTCACCCTCAATCTGCGCAACAGGGTCGCCACAACCCTCAATCAGGCCGCCCTCGTGAGCCTCCTGATCAGGCTCACCTATGTCTACGCTTCGATTAGCCTGATCGTCGGGCAGGGCGGCGGCTTCTATGTCCTCGGCTTGGTGCTGGTCCTGACGCTGGCCCGGACGATGGCCAGCTGCTGGGCCCTCTTGACCGCCCTCGCGTGACTCGGCGGCCCGCCCGAGGGCCCCCCTTCGCCGCGCTCACGACGCGGCATGGACCGCGGCTCGCACCAAAGACCATGAGCAGATGGTGCTCGATTCGCGGGGCAGGCACCGTCCGACGCGGAGCTTCTCCGGAGGCGCTCGCGGACCCGCCGCCGGCGCAGTCCCATCCGGTGTACAGCTCGCTCGGCCGACGCTACCGTTCGCTCACCACCCGCCGCCGTCGAGGCAGGCGGGGAGAGAAGGAGGCGTCCTATGTTGTCTCAGGCACAGATTCACGCCACGATCCCAGCTCAGGACTTGGAGCGCGCGCGCACCTTCTACGAGGCAATGCTCGGCTTGAAGCCGGCGTCTGTCGCGCCGGGCGGCATCTTCTATGAGGTAGACAACGGCAGCCGCTTCCTGCTGTTCCCGTCGTCGGGCCGTGCGTCCGGCGGACACACGCAGCTTGGCTTTACCGTCAACGATCTCGAGGCTGAAGTGGG
>JBGPIH010000193.1:0-4442 GCA_041484785.1 Candidatus Limnocylindria bacterium | reverse complement strand
TCCTCGGTGTCGGGGTCGAGCCGGTCGTCCGCGTCGTAGGGTTCGACCACGATGACCGCGGATTCCACCGCGGGCTCCGGCTCGAAGGCGGCCGCCGGGACGCCGAAGGCGACCCGGACGCGGGCGTGGTACTGCACGAACACGGACAGGTAGCTCATCTTCCCGGGTGGCGCCGCGATCCGTTCGGCGACCTCGTGCTGGACCATGAGGACGAGCCGCTCCGGCCGTGGCGGTTGCCCAAGCAACGCGTGCAGGATGGGGCTGGTGATGTGGTACGGCAGGTTGGCCACGACGTCGTAGGGCGGCTCGACCAGGTGGACGAGGTCCTGGTCGAGGGCGTCGCCCTCGATCAGGGTGAGGTCGCCGGCCGCCGTGGGAGGCTCGAACCGTTCGCGCAGGAAGGCCGCCAAGCCGCGATCGAGCTCGACCGCGGTGACCGTGGCGCCGGATGCCAGGAGGCCGCCGGTCAGCAGCCCGAGGCCCGGCCCGATCTCGAGGATCCGCCGGCCGGGACGCGCGTCCGCCTCGGCCAGGATCGCCTCGAGCACCTCCGGATCGGCGAGGAAGTTCTGGGAGAGGCGGTGCCGGGCGCGCAGTCCCGCCGCTCGAAGGGTGGCCCGGACCGCGGCCGGATCGATCCGCGGCGCGTGCGCGGCGCTCACCGGGTCGCCAACGGCAGCGACGGCCGTGCGTCGAGCTCGAGCCCGGCCCGCTCCCCCGCCGCGAAGCGCCGAGCGCCGGCCGCGCCGATCATCGCCCCGTTGTCCGTGCACAGGGCGGGGCGCGGCACGATCAGCGGTATCCCCATCGCCTCGGCCTCGCCGGCCAGCCGCGCTCGCAGAGCGCCGTTCGCGGCCACGCCGCCCCCGAGAACGATCGAGCGGGCGCCGACCTGCCCGGCGGCGCGGATGGTCTTGGTCACCAGGACGTCGACGACCGCGTCCTGGAACCCCCACGCCAGCTCGGCCACGGTGGCGTCCGGCAACGGGACGTCGGCGTCGCTTGCGAGCCCATCGTCGGCCCGTGCCTGGGTGACGATCCGTCGAGCCGCGGTCTTGAGCCCCGAGAAGCTGAAGTCGGACGAATCGCCGAGCCACGCTCGCGGGAAGACGCGGTCATGCCGCGTGGCGGCCTCGGCCGCCACGCTGATCGCCGGCCCACCCGGGTAGCCGAGCCCGAGCAGCCGCCCGACCTTGTCGAACGCCTCGCCGGCCGCGTCGTCGACGGTCGAGCCGAGCAGGCGATAGGCCAGGTGGTCGCGCATCTCGACCAGGAACGTGTGACCGCCCGAAACGACCAGGGCGACCAGCGGGAAGACCGGGGGCTCGCGTTCGCTCTCGCCCGGGTCGCGGAGCCAGGCCGCGTAGACGTGGCCCTCCAGGTGATTGACCCCGATCAACGGCATGTCGTGGACCCAGGCCAGGGCCTTGGCGAAGTTGATGCCGACCAGCAGCGAGCCCGCCAGGCCGGGGCCGTAGGTGACCGCGATCGCGCCGATCTCGGGCCAGCTGACTCCTGCGTCCGCCCATGCCTCGTCGAGGACCGGCACGATCCAGCGCAGGTGGGCGCGTGCCGCGACCTCGGGGACGATGCCGCCGGACGGCGCATGGAGCGCGACCTGCGAGGCGACGACATTCGAGCGGATGAGCTGGCCGTCCTCGATGACGGCGATCCCGGTCTCATCGCAGGACGACTCGATCGACAGGACGAGCGAGCCGGTCACGGGCGCCGCCTCACGCCGGCTCCTCGTCGGGCGCAACCGGCGCCGGGGCGGCGTCGATGGCTGCCCTGAGCCGGGCGATCCGCTCGCGCATCGGGGGGTCCCGCAGCTGGTCGGTGGTCATGATCAACGCGTCCTCGCCGTTGTCGCTGTAGTAGCGCGGCCGGAGGCCGACCGGCCGGAATCCGAACTTCTCGTACAGCCGCCGGGCGGCGAGGTTGGAGAGTCGAACCTCGAGCGTCGCCTCGTGGGCGCCGCCGTCCTGGGCGAGGTCGAGCAGGGCCAGCAGCAGGCGCTCGCCGATCCGTTGCCTGCGCCAGGCCGGGTGGACGGCGAAGGTGATGATGTGCGCCTCGTCGACCATCAGCCACATCCCGGCATAGGCGACGATCTCGTCGCCGGCATGGGCGACCATGTACTGGGCGAGACGGTTCGTCTCGAGCTCGGACCGGTAGGCGTCCGCCGGCCATGGCGAATCGAAGCTCGCCAGCTCGATCGCGTGGATGGCCGGCAGGTCGTCGACGCGCATCGGCCCGATACGCAGCTTCAGCGGGGGTCGCGCGACCATGCCACCTCCCCGGGCTGGGCTGCGACGCCGCGCGGCAGCGTGACGTATTCGGGCACGAGGCCGGCGAGATCGTCGCCCCGGCCGTCCCGCAGCCGATCGGCGCCCATCCGGATCAGGGCGTCCGCCAACCCGAGGCGGGCACGCTCGCCCCGACCGACCGCGTCATCGGGCGCGCGGCCCTCGAGGTCCACCGCCACGAGCCACTCCCCGGGCACCAGGTCCGGGTCCGAGCCGCCCGGCAGGAGAACCGGTGCCGCGCCGGGCCGGATCATGACCCGATCCGACGGACCGGCCGGCAGGAGCAGGACAGGGCGACCGACGGTCGCGCTGCCGACCGCCCCTCCCGCAGCGGCGCCAGCGGCCGCGACGTCGGTCAGCGCGGCAGCCAGGATCGCCTCCGCGGTCGACACGCCGGCGATCGGCAATCCCAGCCCATGAGCCAGGCCCTTGGCAGTCGCGATTCCGACGCGCAGGCCGGTGAAGGCGCCGGGGCCGGTGCCCACCACGATTCCGGCCAGCCGGGAGCGGCGCAGGTTCTGCTCGCCCAGGAAGCGGGCGATCGACGGCAGGAGCGTCTCGCCGTGGCGGTAGCCGGCCGCCCAGGTCGTGATCCCGTCCGTCTGCCCGTCGGCCGACCCGCTGGCGATCACGACGCGAGTCGTGGACGTGTCGATCGCGAGGATCGCGCGCCGGCGCCCGTCGTGACTCACGCGATCGCCTCGAGATAGCGCCGGAGCGCCGGCGTCCCGGCGCGAACCGCGATCGACCTCGCCTCGTCGCCACTGCCATCGATCACCACGTCGAGCCGCCCGGCCGGGAGCGCCTCGGCCAGGCGGTCGGGCCACTCCACCAGCGTGACCCCGAGCGCCTGGCGGTCATCGATCAGGCCCCCACCCAGCGCGTCGGCCGTGTTTGACAGGCGGTAGAGGTCGAGGTGGAAGAGCGGCAGACGACCGGCGTACTCGGCCATCAGGATGAAGCTTGGCGAGGTGATCGTCTCGGTCACGCCGAGGCCGGCACCGAAGGCCTTGGCCAGGTGGGTCTTGCCCGCCCCGAGCTCGCCCCACAGGCAGACGAGGTCACCGGGCCGGGCGGCCGTGGCGAGCGCCCGGCCGAGCGCCGAGGTGGCGGCGGGGTCGGGGCAGACGAGCTGGCGTTCGAGGGGGGTCGGGTCGGGCATCGCCTCCGAGCGTAGCCGAAGGCGACTCCGTCCGCCGGTTGATCCGTCGCGGACCGTCCCCGGGTCAGACGAAGCGCTCCAGGTCCCCGAGTGGCACCGCGGCGACGGACCCGTCCGGGAAGCGGACGAGGCCGGCCTCTAGGTGGACCCCGCCGGCGAAGCGGCGCGGTCCGACCGCCTCGACGAACCGGCCCTCGCGGCCTCCCAGCGATCCAGCCCGGATCCGCACGAGGTCGGCCGGCGGGGCCGGAACCTCGAGACCCGGAGCATCGAACAGGAGCATCGGCGGATCGGCGACGATCGCCACTTCCTGGCCGACGAGCGCGGTCAGGACGGTCAGCACCGCCCCGGCCAGTGGCCGCCGGACGGCGCCCTCCATCACCAGGACGGCGAATGGCGGAAGCCGGTGCAGGGCGGAGCGCTGGCGCGCCTCCGAGGCGAGGTAGTCCCGCCGCTCCTTGCTCGACAGGCCGGTCACTATGACGCCCCGGACGCCCATCGCCCGAGCCCGCGTCAGGGTCTCGGCGTCGATCCGCGTGCCGACGACCAGGATCGTCCCGGCCGCGCCGACATCGAGCGAACCGGCCCGCAACTCGCCGTCGGGACCCGCCTGGAGACGACCGCGGGTGGGCCCGCCCAGGGCCACGATTCCGCGAATGCCCCGCCCTGCGGCCCGGATCGTGATGGCCGTCCCGGGACGAACCTCGCGGACGATGCCGGCGAACGGCACCTCGAGTGGATCGGCGATCTCGCCGGTCGCGACCCGCCAGCGGCCTCGCCAGCTGAACACGAACTCTCCCCCGGCGGCCGGGCCATCGCGACCGCCGGTCGTCGGAGTCCAGCGGCGGCCCGGGCGGGGCGTGGCGGCGGCCGGGATCGTCAGCTCATCGAGTCTCGGATCGCGCAACCGCTGGGCGATCGGCGCGCCGACGACGACCGAATCGCCGGCCGACACCAGGGCCCGGTCGCCCGGC
>JBGPIH010000192.1:0-4475 GCA_041484785.1 Candidatus Limnocylindria bacterium | reverse complement strand
CGGCAGCTGGTATTCGAGCTGGGCGAGCTCCACCTGGAGGCGGCCCTCGTGGGTCTGAGCGTGCAAGGCGAAGATGTCGAGGATCAGCCGGCTGCGGTCCATGACCTTGACGTTGAGGAGCTCCTCGAGGGCGCGCTGCTGGGCCGGCGACAGCTCGTCGTCGGCGATCAGGACGTCGAAGCCGGTCTCGCGCCTGGCCGCGGCGAGCTCCTCGGCCTTGCCCTTGCCGACGTACCAGTTGGGGTCCACGTGGCGGCGGTTCTGCCACTCGGCGCCGACGACCACGGCGCCGGCGGTAATGGCCAGGTTGGCGAGCTCGGCCAGCGAGTCGTCCGCGGACCAGCCCTCGTCCTCGCCGGTGTCGACGGCGACGAGGAAGGCGTGCTCGGGGATCCGCTCGAGCTCGATCAGGTGCTTGGCTGGCATGGCGCCGTAGTGTAGCCCGTCACTCCGCCGCGGCCGGCCGGTCGATGGCGCGGCGGGCCAGCTCGAGCGCGGCGGCTGCCGGAAGGTCGTCGCTCGCGTCGAACCAGGCGATCCCGGGCTCGGCGCGGAACCAGGTTCGCTGGCGCTTCGCGAAGGCGACGTTGCGCCGGGCGTCGAGCTCGATGGCCGCGTCGCGGGTCAGCTCGCCGTCGAGGACCGCCCAGGCCTCGCGGTAGCCGATGGCGGAGAAGGCCCGCAGGCCCGGGTCGAACCGTGCGCGGAGGGCCTTCGCCTCGTCGATCAGGCCGGCGTCGAACTGCGCCCGGGCGCGGGCGGCGATGCGCCGGGCATGCTCGGCCGGCTGCACCATGAGCCCGAGCCAGAGGCTTGCGGCCGGGTAGCCACGGAACACCGGCAGGCCGACGTCGCCGGCCAGCTCGGCGATCTCGAGGGCGCGGACCACCCGGCGCTTGTTGTGCAGCTCGACTCGCGATGCGAGCATCGGCGCGAGGTCGCGCAGGCGGGCGACCAGGGCGTCGAGCCCGTCGCGCACGAGCGCCGCCTCCACCTTCGCCCGGACCACGGCGTCGCTGGGGAGTGCCGCGGTGTCGAGACCGCGCCCCACGGCGCGCAGGTAGAGCCCGGTCCCGCCGGCCAAGATCGCGACGCCGCCCTCGCGGCCGAGATCGGCGAGCACGCCCTGGGCATGGCGGACGAAGTCGGCGACGCTGAACGGCGCGTCAGGCTCGACCAGGTCCAGGCCGAAGTGGCGGACGCGGGCGCGGTCCGCGATCGTGGCCTTGGCCGTGCCGATGTCGAGGCCACGGAACACCTGCCGCGAGTCCGCGGAAATGACCGCGGCGGGCCGGCCGTCGCGCTCGATCGCCTCGGCGAGCCGGATGGCCAGCTCGGTCTTGCCGGTCGCGGTCGCCCCGCCGAGCACGATCAGCGGGGGCATCCCCGGTTCGTCCCTCACGCGCCGACGAGCGCACCCCGCAGCGCGTAGGGCCCGGCGTGCTCGATCCGGACCGCCACGGTCTGCCCGATCAGGCCCGGATCGCCGACCAGGTGGACGAGCTTGTTGGTGCGGGTGCGCCCCGACAGGCGGCTTCCGCTGACGGTGTCACGGGCGAGCTTGGCCGTGGGCTCGTCGTGCTCGTGCGACCTCGGCGCCGTAAGCGCGTCCACCAGGACCTCGACCTCGCGGCCCAGCCAGGCCCGGTTGCGCTCGAGGCCGATCCCCTCCTGGAGCTCGAGCAGCGCGTTGAGCCGGCGCCGCTTGTCGGCGGCCGGGACGTCGTCGGGCAGGCGGGTCGCCGGCGTGCCGGGGCGCGGCGAGTAGGCGGCGGCGAAGACCTGGTCGTAGCGGACGGTCTCGAGCAGCCGCTGCGTCTCCTCGAACTGCGCCTCGGTCTCGCCGCAGAAGCCGACGATGACGTCGGTCGAGATGGCGATGCCGGGGACGGCCTCGCGGATCCGGGCGAGGCGCTCGAGGTAGTGCTCGGTCGTGTACTGGCGGCCCATCCGGCGCAGGACGGCGTCCGATCCGGACTGGACCGGCAGGTGGAGGTGCTCGCAGACCGACGGGCAGTCGGCGAGGGCGGCAATGAGCCGGTCGCTGAGATCCCACGGGTGCGACGTGACGAAGCGGAGCCGGCCGATGGCGGGCCGGCCGTCGGCGGTCCGCAGGCCGTCGATCGCGCGGATCAGCTCGGCCAGGTCGGGCCGGCCGGCGAGGTCCAGCTGACGGCCGGCCAGGCGGGCCTCCTCGACGTGCCCGAAGCGGGGGTCCGCGGCGAGGTCGTGGCCGTACGAGTTGACGTTCTGGCCGAGCAGGGTGACCTCCCGGTAGCCGGCCGCCGCGAGGGAGCGCGCCTCGTCGACGATGTCGTCGAACGGGCGGCTGCGCTCGGGGCCGCGGCTGAACGGGACGATGCAGTAGGTGCAGGTCTTGTCACAGCCGTAGATGATCGGCAGCCAGGCCGAGATCGCCGACCCGCGCGCGACGGTTCCGGCGCCGACGGCGGTCGCCCGGGTTCCCGCCAGGCGGTCGGCGACGCCGACGACGGTCCGCCCGACCGCGGTCGTCGCCCCGACGGCGCCGATCGGCGCCTGGGCCGATGCCAGCCCGAGCCGGTCGACCAGCTCGGGCTCCTCGTCCGGACGGAAGAACAGGTCCACGGCCGGGTAGCGGCGACGGAGCCCGGCCCGGTGCGGCTCGCGCACGGAGCAGCCGGTGAGCACGACCCGCAGGCCCGGATTGGCGGCCTTGAGCCGGGCCAGCTGGCCCTGCCGCCCGATGACCTTCTGTTCGGCCCCCTCGCGGATCGCGCAGCTGTTGATGACGATGAGATCGGCGGCCTCGAGGCCCGGCGCCTCCTCGCAGCCGGCGGCCAGCAGGCGGCCGGCCATCTCCTCGGAGTCGCTCCGGTTCATCTGGCAACCGAGCGTCCAGAGGTGGAAGCGCGGCAGCGTCCGCGTCTCGGGGAGGTACTCGGCCAGGCGCTCGTCGGCCGGTGCCGCCGGCCCCCGCGGCGCCGCGCCGGACACAGGCGCGAGCTCGAGCATCGGCAGCGCGCGGGTGAGCGTCGATCGTTCGGTCATGACTGTGCGAACGAGCCTACGACGCCCGCGCCGTGGACGCCATCGGCGACCTCCGGCGGGACCCACAGCCCGGCGTGTACCTGGGCGTACGTTCCGGTGTCGCCGTGGTAGTCGCTCCCGCCGGTCGGCACCAACCCGAGAGCGCCCGCCACCGCCGACATCGCCTCGACCGTGGGGCGATCGAAGGCCCGATAGAAGACCTCGAGGCCGGCGAGGCCGGCGGCGATCAGCTCGCGAACGAGCGCCTCGCGACCGGGCGCCTCGGAGAAATGCGCCAGGACGGGCAGGCCACCGGCGTCGCGGATCGCGCGGATCGCCTCGTGCGGCCCCAGCCCATCGCGCGGGATGTAGGCCGGACAGCCGCGCCCGATCAGCCGTCGAAAGGCGTCCTCGACGCTCGTCGCGAACCCGGCGGCCACGAGCGCGCGCGCCACGATCGGCCGACCAAGCGCATCGTCGGCACCGATCGCGATCGTCTCGAGCTGCTCGTCGATCGGCATGCCAAGCTCGACCAGCCGGCGCAGGGTCCGCGCGAAGCGTTCGGTGCGAAGGCTCCGCTGGGCGGCGAGTGCCGCCTCGAAGGCCGCGTTGTCGGGGTCCATCCCGAGGCCCAGGATGTGGAGCTCGCCCTCCCACAGCCCGATTTCCTCCCGGACGATCGCGTTGATCTCGACACCGGCGATGAGCTCGAGACCCACGGGGATTGCGCCGGCCGCGACCACCTCGCGGTAGCCGGCCAGGGTGTCGTGGTCGGTCAGGGCGAAGGTTGCGACCCCGGAGGCGGACGCGGCGCGGACCAGGTCGGCCGGTTCCAGGACGCCGTCCGAGCGGCGGGTGTGGGCGTGCAGGTCAACCGGCGACGGCCGCGGCGGCACGACCGGATCGGGCGGCGGGCCGGGTTCGTGTCGTCGGCGACGCGGCCGCGGCGGGGGCGCGTCGGACACGTCAGACCTCGATGAGCCGCTGGATCCGCTCGATCGCAAGGGCTCGCCCGGTGGCCGGATCGATGTCGATCTGGCTGGCGTTGAAGACGACGGCTCCCTCCCCCACCTCGAAGCGAGTCGGCAGCGCGTTGATGAAACGCGGCAGCACGGTCCGCGGCGCGAACCCGATCACGCTCCAGATCGGCCCGGTCATCCCGAGGTCGGTCTGGTAGGCGGTCCCGCCCGGCAGGATCCGCTCGTCGGCCGTCGGCACGTGGGTATGGGTGCCCAAGACCGCGGAGACGCGGCCGTCGAGGTGGCGGCCCATCAGTTGCTTGTCGCTGGTTGCCTCGGCGTGGAAATCGAGCACGATGACCTTCACGTCCTCGGGGAGTCCCCCCAGGACGCGGTCGGCCGCCTCAAAGGGGCAATCGACCGGCGGCATGAAGACCCGACCCAGGAGGCTGAAGACCGCCACGCGCACATTGCCGGCAGTCCGCACCAAGGCCACCTCGCGTCCGG
>JBGPIH010000191.1:0-4503 GCA_041484785.1 Candidatus Limnocylindria bacterium | reverse complement strand
GCGGTTCGGCAGACCGGTCAGCGGGTCGTGCGTAGCCATGTGCTGGAGATTGAGCTCGGTCCGCTTGAGCTCGTTGATCTCGCGGGTGATCCCCAGCAGGCCGACGACATCGCCCGACGCGTCATGGAGCGGCACTTTCGTCGTGAGGGTCCAGTTCGTCTCCGACTCTCCGACCGAGCGACTCTCCACCAGCCCGATGATCGGCTCGTTCGATTCCATGATGCGGAGGTCTTCCAAGAGCGTCCGCTGGCCGAACGACTCACCGAACAGGTCGACGTCGGTCTTGCCGACCAGCTCCGAGGCGTCGGCAAAGCCAAGGTTGTCGGCCATCTGCTGGCTCACCCGCACGAGTCGACACTGCCGATCCTTGAAGTAGATGCTGTCTTCCGTGTTCTCCATGAGCGCACGGAGCTGGAAGGCCTCGCCCAGAGGATCGAACGTCGACATCTCAACCTCGGCGGCGTTTGGCCGAAGGGACCTCGGTGCCGCAGGTCTGCTGGCGCCTCACGTCTCGCGGAAGATCAGGTCATGCTCGTGGACGTGGCCTTCGACGGCCAGCGCGACGTCGTCGCCGGGTCCCGCATGATCCACCTTCTCGTGCTCGACCTCCATCGAACTGACCGTCTCGACAAGATCGGTCGTGTGGCCCCGGATGTGAATGCGATCGCCCACGGCGAGCGGCGCTGTGAGGCGGACCGCGGCGACCGAAAGATGGCCGAACCAGTGGGTAATGGTGCCAATCGCCTCAGTGGGCTCGTGTTGCTCGGACAAGCCGGGCCTCCTTCCTGCCCCACACTGTCTGGGCGCCACGCTACACCCCGGTGGGACCGTCGTCGAGACGGTTGCGGTGCGAGCCTACGAGATCACGGGCGATCGCCCCTCCCGCGTGCCGCCCCCGCTTTCGCGACCGTCAACTAGAGCTATACTCGCCCTCACTCACCGGACAGGCGAGAGAATGGGGGCGCTTCGGGGAGGAAGGCGAGGCCGCATGAGCAGTGCCGAGAAAGCGGCAACCCCCGAGCAGGTAGCCAATCGACGTCCTGGAGAAGACGCCCGCGACCTGGCTCGCGAGATCGTGGCCGGGCGCCATTCGCGTGTGCAGAGCGAGTTCGACTGGGGTGGCGACCATCGAATCGTCGTCTGGTGCAACAGCGCAGACCACGAAGGCGCCTCGGTGGCGTCGGGCGTCCGCTGGCCCTGCGACGCGGTGCGCCTCGCGCGAGCGGTTCTTGACGATCCGACGGCCGGCGGGTCAGACGCGTCGCCAACAAACGGCCGTCCAAGTAGCAGGGGATGGGAATCAATGGCGGACACGAAGCCAGACCAGGTGACCTGGTGGGACCTCCTGGCCGAGCTGCTCGCCGCTTTCGAGGCGTACAAGGCCGCGACCGATGCCACGGGACGCGATCGCGCCGAGGAACGCTATCGGCGAGCGACCCAGGCCTTCATCGACTACCGGAAGCGGCACGAGGGCGAGACGTGACCGACCGAGAGCGCTAGCTCCGGGCCGAGGCCCGCCAGCACCGGCGCGGACGTCTGCGGGCCGGGATGGATCGCGGGCGTCGAAGGGGGTGGCGCCGACGGACGGATCGTGCGGCAGATCCCGTGGGCCAGAGCGGGTCTTGCGTCGCTCCAGCAAATAAAGGATCACCACGCCCACAAATACCGAGCCATCGTGATGTGGCGCCTGCTCGTGGGCTCGAGACTGAGCCTCCGCCCACAAGATCAAAGCGAGGGACGCCAGGGCCTCCACCTAAAACCGAGCCCTCAGCAGCGACGTAGCCCGGATTGAGCGATCGCGCTCCACAGACAACCCGGCTCCTTGCGAGTCCAAGCTGCACCGTCAGAAGGGGGGCTCGCCATATGGAAGCCATCTTCATCATCCTCGCCGTCGTTCTCGGTCTTGCCGCCCTGGACGCGGCATCGCTCACCTGGGGCGTCGACTCTCGTGATTCCTACCTCGACGACCGCAGCCGCTGAGCCGCTTGTCCCACGATCACCCATCCCTCGAAGGAGCCCCATCGTGAATCACCAGCTCTGGGCGTTCATTGCGCTTGATGTCGCGCGACAACGAGCCGAGGAGGCAAGTCGCTACCACCGGGCTTCGCTCAGCTTGGATGAGGAGCCATCGTCCCCGAGCCGCCTGCGCCGATCGCTGGCGCACGGGCTCGCAGCCATCAGCCGCGGCGCGGCGGCCATCGTCCGCAAGCTCGACGGGTGCATCGCCGATGACCTCGGGCGAAGCCTCGCCCCGACCGAGTAGCCCGTCGCCTCTACGTGATGGTCCCAGTCGGACGCGACTACCAGCTCCTCCCACCGGCTCAGGCCCGTGACCGCCCCCATGACGCGTGGTCCACCGAGAGGCTGACCTTGCCGAACGTCGCCCTGGCTTCGATCGCCGCGTGCGCCTCCGACGCTTGACCGATCGGAAGTGGCCCCGACCGGTCAGGGCACGCGACCCAACTGCGGGAGGACCTCGAGCGCCATGCGCTCCAGCTGCTGCACCTCGTCCTTCACCGGCCAGACAAGCACGCGCTGCAGGCCGGCCGCCTGATACCGCCCCAAGAGTTCGACACATGCGGTCGGTGAGCCGATCGGGAGGCGGCCCGCCACATCCTCTACCGGGCGGCGCAGCATCTGGCTGAGACGCTCGGTGACTGCCCGCGTTTCGGCCTCGTCGTCCGCGATGTGGAGCCAGGTCGTCGCCATGGTGCAGGGGAAGGTCGACGGATCGCGCCGCTCCGCCTCCAACATGTCGCGGAGCGTGCCCCAGGCCGTCGCGAACTCCTCGGGGGTCGAGTTGTAGCCAGAGGCTAGCCAGCCGTCAGCGAGCCGCGCCACGCGCCGCAGGCCCGCCGTTGACCCCCAGCTCCCGATCCAGATCGGCGGCCCCTTCGGCTGCGCCGGCGGTGGCGAAAGGGCGACGCCCGTCGTGTCGTAGTAGCGCCCGACGAACGGCGGCACGTCGCCATCCCAGAGCGCGCGCATGGCGGCGATCGCTTCGTCGAAGCGCGCCCAGCGTTCCATGAACGGGATGCTGACAAGCGCGTAGTCAGCCTCGGACGAGCCTGGCCCCAGGCCGGCGTCGAGACGGCCTCCCGACAGGAGGTCGATCGCGCTCAGGGCCTTGGCGAGAGCGAAGGGTCCCCGCACCACGGGCAGCGCGACGCTCGTCATCAGCCGGACCGTGGGAGCCGCCGCCAGCACCGCCGCAAGGGCGAGGGGCCCATCGAGCCACGGTCGCCCGTAGACGAGATGATCGTTGGCCGAGATGGTTCCAAAGCCGAGACGCTCCGCGGCCGTTGCGACGGCGATGAGGTGATCCAGGGAGAGCGGCTCTTGCTCCCAACTGATCTGCGGAAGATGAACGCCGATCTCCATCCGGCACTCCTCCCATCAACAGCGCCCGACGCTGCCGACATGCGCGGCCAGCGGTGCCGTGGAGGGAGTCTACGTTGCGACTCGCACCCCGCGGTGCCTCTCGATCGCCTGACCGACGGCGGCGCGACCAGGCCGTCGACCGATGCGTACACTCCAACCTCATGAACGGCGAGATCGTCCCACCTCCGAATCCGGTCGTGGTGCTCGGGGTTCCATTGGCCCTTGGCGGTTGGATTCCTGAGCTTGAGGCAGCCATCATCGGGATGACGAAGACGCCGGCCGGACTTCGCCAACGCGGTCTCGTGGACCGGCTCACGTCGGACGAGGCAATGGCCGGCGTCGATATCCGCGATGCGGGCGACCTCCTGGTCGAGCCCGGCTATCGCGCCGATGCCGATCCGCGAGCCAAGAACCGCGACGAGATCATCGCGGTGCTCCCGCGGATCCGGGAGCGCGTCGCCGATCTTGCGACCGAAGCGCCGTACGCACGACTGCTGGTCCTCGGCGGCGAGTGCACGATCCACCCGGCGGTCCTCGGCGGTCTTCGCGACGCGCGGGGTGGCGCTCGCATCGCCCTCGTCTGGTTCGATGCCCACGGCGATTCCCATACGACCGAGACGACGCCGTCGGGGAATGTCTGGGGGATGCCGTTCGCGCTTGCCCGTGGACGCGGGGATGCCGGCCTTGTGGCCGCGTCCGGCGGGGGTGTCGTCGCCGATGAGGACTCCGCCCTCATGGGTGGCCAGGCGCTGGAGGCGGAAGAGGCCCGGATGCTGGCCAGCTCCGGGGTCGCCCATTTCGGCCCCGGGATGCTCGCCACGCCCGCCGGGATGGCCGCATTCGAGGCGTGGTCGTCGATCGTTCGAGAGCGCGTCGACGGCTTCTACGTAGCGTTCGATGCCGATGTGCTGGATGCCTCGGGCGGTTGGGCCGTCACCTTGCCCGAACCCGGTGGCATGTCGCTCGAGACAGCCCATGCCGCGGTCCGCATCCTCGCCGGGATCGGACCGGTGGTTGGCATCGGTTTCACGACGCTGAGCCTCGGCAACGGGGATGCGGCCCGCACGACCGATGCCGTGGAGTCCCTCGCGATTGCGATCTTCGGTGGCGGTGGTCGCGCGG
>JBGPIH010000190.1:0-4673 GCA_041484785.1 Candidatus Limnocylindria bacterium | reverse complement strand
TGTCCACGCCGCAGAGCGCGATCCTCTCGGCGGTCATCTTCAACGCCCTGATCATCATCGCGCTGGTCCCGCTGGCCTTGCGCGGTGTCGCCTTCCGCGCGGCGCCGGCCAGCGCGCTGCTCCAGCGCAACCTGCTCATCTATGGCCTCGGCGGGATCATCGCCCCGTTCATCGGAATCAAGGCGATTGATCTCATCGTGTCCGCCCTCCATCTTGCGTAGGACAGATCGATGACTACCTTTCTCCGCCACCGGTTGTGGCCGGCGGTTGCACTCCTGCTCGCAATGACCGTGATCACGGGCGTGATCTATCCGGTCGCGGTCACGGCCGTCGCGCAGGTCGTCTTTCCATCCCAGGCCAACGGCTCGCTCATCGTCGTCGATGGCAAGACGGTCGGCTCCAGCCTGATCGGCCAGGCCTTCAGCGACGACAAGTACTTCTGGGGCCGGCTCTCGGCGGCTGGCAAGGATGGCTACGACGCCAGCGGCTCGGCCGGCTCCAACCTTGGGCCCACCAACCAGGCGCTGATCGACCGGATCACGGCCGACGTCGATCGACTCCGGGCGGCCAATGGCGGCGGACCGGTCCCGGTCGACCTCGTGACCACCTCCGCGTCGGGCCTCGATCCGGACATCAGCCCGGCAGCGGCCGACTACCAGGTCGGCCGCGTGGCCAAGGCTCGCGGGATGAGCGAGGATGCTGTCCGGGTTGTCGTGACGCGCCATACCGAACAGCCACTCCTTGGTTTCATCGGAGAACCACGCGTGAACGTGCTGCTCCTTAACCTCGACCTGGACGGTCTGCTGCGGTGAGCGATCCCGAGCGCGACGCGTTCGACGTTCGCCCGACCGGCGACCAGATGCTGGCGCGCATCCAGGCGGAGACGCCCACCGGCCGGGGGCAACTGCGGATCTACCTCGGGATGGCGCCCGGGGTGGGCAAGACCTACAAGATGCTCGACGAGGGTCACCGGCGGCTCGCCCGTGGCACCGACCTCGTGGTCGGCTTCGTCGAACCCCACGGCCGGGCGCACACCATCGAACTGCTTGAAGGCCTTGAAATCGTGCCGCGCCGCCACATCGAATACCGCGGGGTGGTCATCGAGGAGATGGACGCCGAAGCCGTCCTGGCTCGAGAGCCGATGGTTGCCCTCATCGACGAGCTCGCCCACACCAACGCCCCGGGATCGCCCCGCCCGAAGCGATGGCAGGACGTCGAGCTCATCCGCGACGCCGGCATCAACGTGGTCACGACGATGAACGTGCAGCACCTCGAATCGGTCGCCGACGCGGTGGCGACGATCACCGGTGCCCCGGTCAATGAGCGACTACCCGATGACGTCCTGTTCGACGCGGACGAGATCGAGCTCGTCGACATGAGCCCGCACGCGCTGCGCCAGCGGATGAAGCACGGCAACGTCTATCCGCCCGAGCGAACCCAGATTGCGCTCGAGAAGTTCTTCACCGAATCGAACCTCACGGCCTTACGTGAGCTGGCGCTGCGCCTGGTTGCACGGCGGGTCGAGGGTCAGCTCGAGGACACCATTGGCGGCCAGCAGCTCCCGCTCGTTACCGAGCGAGTGCTCGTCCTCGTCGATGGCAGCCCAGCGTCGGGTCGCGCCATTCGTCGCGCCGCGAACCTCGCCGCGGCGCTGCGGGCCGCCTTTGTCGCGGTGGTCGTCGAGACCCCCGAGATTGAACGCCAGCCGTTCGACCGGATCCGGGATCTCCAGGAGGCCATCGACGACGCGGTCGATCTCGGGGCAGAGTTGGTCCATGTCGAGGCGGCCGACGTCGCGGCAGGTCTCGAGCAGGTGGCCCGCGATCGGCGAGCCACGCACCTCGTCATTCCCCATCGAGAGGTGAAGGGCTTGCGCCGGCTCACCGAGCGGACCCTCGTTGACCGGTTATTGGAGCGTCTGCCTGCCGTCGAGGTTCTGACGGTAGGGAACCCAGCCGTGAAGGAGCGAGGTAGACCGTAAGGCGTGTCGATCGCTTCAGTCGATCCATTGCGGGCGATCGCAGGGCCACACCGCTTCAACCGGCGAGCACGATCACGTTCGACCCACGTTCGCATCGGCCTGTATGCTTGACCGACAAGAGGTCACTGGTTCGAGTCCAGTGTCGCCCAGCAGATCTTCACAACAGCGTCGAGCGGGACGCACCCCTCGGATGGGGGACCGACAGAGAGCCGGGACTCGGCTGGAAGCCCGGCGGTCAACCCCGAACGGGTACCACCCGTGAGCGGCCGGCGAACCGGCCCGGGCGTCGCCCGTTAGCGCGACCAGAGCGCGTCACCGATCGGTGGCGAAGGCGGGTGGGACCGCGGGAGAGCACCTCTCGTCCTGTCGACGGATGAGGGGTGTCGCGATTCTCAGGAGGCCCACGATGACGGACGAACGCAACGACGAAACGGACGAGATCGGCCTGGAGGCGCCTGAGCGCGGCTCGGCCGACGAGTTGCTGGATGCGGGCGCGCACAGCGACATCGACGCGATGCGCCACTCGACGGCCCACGTGATGGCCGAAGCGGTGCTCGACCTCTTCCCGGGGACCAAGCTCGGCATCGGCCCGGCCATCGCCGACGGCTTCTACTACGACTTCGCCCTGGCCCGGCCGCTGACGCCGGACGACCTGGCCGCGATCGAGGCCCGGATGGCCGCGAGCGTGGCCGCCGACCACGCTTTCGCCCGCCGGGAGCTGCCGCCGGCCGAGGGGCGCGCGTTCTTCCTCGAGCAGGGCCAGCCGTTCAAGGTCGAGATCCTCGACGACCTTGCCACCAGGTCCGAGCGCGACGGCACGCCGATGCCGCCGACCTCCGTCTACGAGCACGGATCGTTCGTCGACCTGTGCAAGGGCCCGCACGTCGCCTCGACCGGCAGGATCGGTCCGTTCAAGCTGCTCGCGGTGGCCGGCGCCTACTGGCGCGGCGACGCGAAGCGCCCGATGCTCCAGCGAATCTACGGCACCGTCTGGGCCACGCAGGAAGAGCTGGATCAATACCTGTGGCGGCGCGAGCAGGCGAAGCTGCGCGACCACCGCCGGCTGGGTGTCCAGCTGGACCTGTTCAGCTTCCATGACATCTCGCCGGGCGCGGCGTTCTGGCATCCCAAGGGCTGGACGCTCTACCGGACGCTCGAGAACGCGATGCGCGAGCTGCAGGCTCGCCGGGGCTACCAGGAGATCTACACGCCCCCCCTCGTACACCGGAAGCTCTGGGAGCAATCGGGCCACTGGGACCTCTACCGCGAGCACATGTTCCTCGTCGAGGCCGAGGACGAGACGTTCAGCCTCAAGCCGATGAACTGCCCCGAGTCGACCTACATCTATCGCAGCCGCGTCCGCTCCTACCGGGAGCTGCCGCTGCGCCTCTCGGAGTACGGCAAGCTCCACCGAAACGAGCTGTCCGGGACGCTGTCCGGGTTGACCCGGGTCCGCCACTTCGTGACCGATGACGCCCACATCTACGTGCGCCCCGACCAGATCGGCTCGGAGATCGAGGCACTCCTCGGCGAGGTCCGCGAGGCCTACTCGTGGGTGGGTCTCACGCCCAGCTTCACCTTCGGCACGCGCCCGGACAAGGCGCTCGGGGAGGTCGCGCTGTGGAACAAGGCCGAGGGCCTGATCCGGGCCGCCCTCGAGAGCTCCGGGGTCCAGTACCGGATCAAGGACAAGGACGGCGCGTTCTACGCGCCAAAGATCGACATCCAGGTGGAGGACGCGCTCGGTCGCGAGTGGCAGACGGCCACCATCCAGATCGACCTCGTCATGCTGCCGGAGCGCTTCGACTTGCACTACATCGACGAGGACGGGTCGCAGCAGCGACCGGTCGCCATCCACCGGGCGATCTACGGCTCACTCGAGCGCTTCATCGGGCTGATCACAGAGCACTTCGCCGGCGCCTTCCCGCTCTGGCTGGCGCCGGTCCAGGCGGTGGTCATCCCGATCGCCGATCGCCACCTGCCGGCGGCCGAGGAGCTGGCCGGGTTGCTCCGCGGTCGCGGGCTGCGAGTCGAGGTGGACGGCTCCGACAACCGGATGCAGAACAAGATCCGGCTGGCCCAGGGCCAGAAGGTGCCGTACATGGTGGTCCTCGGCGACCGCGAGATCGAGGCCCGGACCGCCTCGCCGCGGACCCGCGCCGGCGAGCAGCAGCCGGCCGAGCCATGGGACGCATTCGCGGACCGCCTGGCCGCCGAATCGAGGGAACGGCGAGTCGGTTAGGCCCGGCTGGCGGACGAGCGGGGTGCTGTCCCGGTGATGCGCATTGGCATCAATGTCGCGTCGTTCGTGCATGGCGGCCTTCGCGATCTGACCGGAACGCTGCCTTGGCGAGCGCGGACAACGTCTGGATGATGCGGCGGGGCATCATGGCCTCGCGGACGCGAGGCATGGTGTTCGCAAGGACAGCGAAGGGTGGACTGATTGTCTGCCGGGAACGGCCTATGCTATCCTCCCGCTTCGGCCGTCCGGGTCGTCGTGTACCCGCGCCGGCCGCCTGGAATGCAAGCACGAAGGGGATAGACCATCAGCCGAGACCTGCGCGTGAACCAGATGATCCGGATCCCTCAGGTCCGGGTGGTCGATGAAGAGGGTGCCCAGTTGGGTGTCATGCCCACGCCGCGGGCGCTCGAGATGGCGCAGGAACGAGGATTGGACCTCGTCGAGGTCGCC
>JBGPIH010000189.1:0-4699 GCA_041484785.1 Candidatus Limnocylindria bacterium | reverse complement strand
CGTCCTCATCGGGATGATCTGCGCGTGGCGGGCCGCGGTCTGGACCGTGGGCTTCGGCGAGCCTTCGCGATAGCCCCTGCTACACTGCGGCCGTCGCGAACGGCGACCGAACGACGACCCCCGGCCGATCGAGCCGAAGCGAATGGAGGCTCCACCCAGGCGCATGGACCAGATCCTCGCGCAGATCGGCGACACGATCGGTGGCGTCTTCTCCAGCCCGCTGCTCCAGGTCGGCGTCCGCGCGATCGGGATCTACCTGGTCATCCTCTGGCTCGCGTCCGCCTACTGGGCATTCCGCGACATCCAGCAACGCTCCGACAACGCGATCCTGCCGTACCTCACGGCGGCCGGGATCATCCTGTTCACCCCGCTCTTCTTCGTCCTCGCCGTATGGGTCTACAAGATCGTCCGGCCGCACGAGAAGATCGGCGAGGTCTGGGAGCGAAACCTGGCCGAGGAAGCCCTCCTGGCCGAGGTGGAGGCGATCCACCACTGCCCGACCTGTGAGCGCCGAATCGACGACGAATGGATCATCTGCCCGACCTGCCGAACCCGGCTCAACCGCGTCTGCCCCAACTGCAGCCGGCTGGTCGGCCTGGACTGGTCGCTGTGCGCCTGGTGCGGCAAGGACTTCGAACGCCGCCCGATCGCGGCCGCCAGCCTCGAGTCCTTCCCGAGCACTCGTGAGGTGACCGGCCGGATCGCGGCGGAATCGAGCGACGCCATGCCGCGGCCCGTGCCCGCGGCCCACCCGACCCGCGCCGCCATTCGCCCGTCGGCGGCGGGCTCGCCCCGCGCCGGGTCCTCGCGATCGGCCGGCTCCGTTCGGGCCGGCGGCGGCGCCCCATCCTCCCAGGACCCGCTGCCGGAACGTTGATCCCGCCCGGATCGGGTTCCGAATCGGACGGTCCGACCGACCTGCCGGCGCCGGGTCCGGCCAGCGCGCGGCCCGGTGCATCCGTCCTGACCATCGAGGGACGGTCGGCGCCGGCGCTGTTCTTCATCGGCTGGCTGGCCACGCTGCTGGGCCTGGGCCTCATCGCCGTCGCGATCCTGTCGCGCAGTGGCGTGCCTTCCGTCGTGCTGCTCATCGGCGGCCTGGCAGTGCTGTCGATCGGGTTGATTGCCGCCTCCGGATCGCAGGGCATCGAACGTCGGGCTCGCGGCGCGGCGAGCTACGCCGGACCGTCGCCCTTCCTGGTGTTCGGGGCGTCCATCCCGGTCTCGGTGCTCGTCCTGGTCGTCATCGGCCTTCCGCTCGGCGCGCTCGGCGTGCCGCTTGACGGGCCGCCGGCGAGCCTGCTGTCGGTCGCCATCCAGGCGCTCGTCTACGTCGGCCTCATCCGGCTGCTGGTCGTGGACGTCGGAGCCCTCGATTGGCGCGCCATGGGCATTCGGGGCCTGGACGTGCGGGCGCTCGGCGAGATCGGCGGCGGGGCGCTGTGGGCGGTGCCGCTCATCGTGGTCACCGCCGCAGTCTCGTCCGTCCTGCTCGCGATCTTCCCGGTGACGCCCGAGAGTCCGCTGCCGCCCACCCACGAGGCGGTCGGGTTCACGCTGTCGCTGGTCGCCGGGGTGCTCGTCGCCCCGCTCGGCGAGGAGTTCCTCTTCCGCGCGTTCGCGACGACGGCCTGGGTCCGCGGCATGGGGGTGCGTGGCGGGGTGGTCCGGGCGGCCCTGGTCTTCGCGTTCGCCCACATCCTGACGATCTCGGGGTCGACCGCCGGTGACGCCTTCGGTCTGGCGGTGGTGGGCTTCGGCACGCGGATCCCGATTGCCCTGGCGCTGGGCGCGCTCTTCGTGCGACGCGGCACGATCTGGTCGTCGTTCGGGTTGCACGCGGCGTTCAACGGGATCCTGCTCGTCGTGGCCGAGGTCGCGAGCCGGAGCCTCTGACGCCGGTGGCCGGTTGGTGGCCGGTTGGTGACCGGGGTGCACGGGCGATTGAGCCTCCGATGAGGGGTGCTCCGTAGGCTCTGCGTCGTCCTCACGGTCCGGATGGCGGGGGGAATCGGCGGGCTCCCGTCGTCCGGGCCGGGGGACGCCTGATCGCACAGCCAGCGCCGTCCGGAGACACGCCATGACCCGAACCCGGGAGACCACCGTCCAGTCGCCGGCGGCCGCGGGGCGGGCGATCCGGGAGGTGCCGCTGGCCGAGCGTCCACGCGAGCGGCTCGCGCTGCGCGGCGTTGGTGGGCTGACCTCGGCGGAGCTGATCGGCCTCGTCTGGGGATCGGGAACTCGCGGCTGTTCAGCCGTCGACCTGGCGGCTGACGCGCTCGCCAGGCACGACGGCCTGGCCGGGCTTGGCCTTGCCACCGAGCAGGAGCTCGCGACGGTCCCCGGCATCGGTGCCGCCCGGGCCGCGCAGCTGATCGCGGCGTTCGAGCTCGGACGGCGCCTGCTCGCCGACTGGCCGGCGGCGCGCTGGACGATCCGCGGCCCGGCCGATGTGGCCGAGCGGCTGGTCCTCCAGATGGGCCGGCTGGAGCGCGAGGAGCTGCGGGTCGTGATGCTCGACACGAAGAACCACGTCCTGCGGGTCGCCACCGTCTAACACTGCTACACACTGTGATAGGGTGAGGTCGTGAGACTCCTCGCCTATGTTCGCTGGTCACCTCGCCCGATGGTCAAGTGGTCCGAGGACATCCAGCGTGAACAGATCGAGGAATGGGCGGCCCGCAAGGGACACGAGATCCTTGACTGGTATACCGACCGTGGCGTCTCGGGTGGAGACCGTGCGCGCACGGCACGCGACGCCATGTTGGCACGAGCCAGGTCGCTGAGAGCCGAGGGTTTCGTCTCAGCCGACCTCTCGCGCTGGACACGAGAGGACGCGATCGACGCATTTTCCCTGCTGGGAAATCTACGCGACGCCGGGCTGAGCGTGTTCTGGGTTGCCGAGGACTGGCTCGATCTCAACTCTCCCTACGCAATGCTGGCGTTGGTGGCGATGGTCTCGGCGAACGCCGAAGAAAAGAAGCGGATCCAGCGCAAAACGAGGGAGGGCGTTCTCAAGGCCCGTGACTCCGGCATCTGGGTCGGCCGGATCCCGTGGGGCTGGGAGCGAGTTCGGGAGTTGCGGCGTGACGATGACGGGGTGCGAAAGCCCGGCGCTGATTACTGGATCAAGGTCGTCAAACCGCGCGAGATCACCCGTCTCTACCAACTTCGGGCTGAAGAGAAGTCCTGGCACTCCATCGAGCGCGCAACCAACGTTGACCAGGAGACGGTCCGCAGCATCATCAAGAACCAGGTCAACCGTTCGGTCGTCGGCGACGACCTGTGGGATCGAGCCCAGCGTTCCACCGTCGCCGTTCGCGCCGACTCACGGGGCTACCTGCTGACGGGTCTGCTCATCTGTCCATGGTGTGGCAACCGATTGATCGGCTGCGCTCGCAAGCCCTGGTCAGGCGGTCCCGAACGCTCACCGACCTACCGATGCGCGACCTGGAAGCGCACGCAGCCGCACCCGTGGCGCTCCATCTCGGAGCTGAAGGTCTGGCGACACGTCGCGCCAGTGCTGGAAGCCTTCACGATCGGTCCCGAGGAGCAGCACAGGCTGCTCGCTGCGAGCCGCCAGGACGACAAGGAAACGGCGCGTCGGAACCGCGAACGCTCGCGCATGCTCGCCGACATCGAGCGGAGGCGAGGGCGGATCGAGAATAGCCTGGCGGATGGCGTTATGCGGACCGAGACGGCGCGAGCAAAGCTCAAGGAACTCGACGAACGTGAGGCTGCGGTGCCACCGCCAGCCGTTGATTCGTCCTCGGCACCCGGCGACATCAGTCTCTTGGCGGACCTTCGGCAAATGATCTCGGCTCTCGAGTGGCCCCGAGATCGGGAAGGGATCCTGATCGCCAACCAACTGCTGCGGGAGACGATCCAGCGCGTCGAATGGCCGGAACGCCGGGTCAAGTACCGACCGCGGATCGTGCTTCAGCCGCGATACGCCGGCCTCTACGCAGCGCTCGGGTCGCCCCGGCTGCGGCCCCTGTCAGGCGGCCGCGCTGCCAACAGCAATGTCAGCGTGAGCGCTGAAGTGATCGCCCCGCTCGGCGGCGAGACGAGCATCCCTCTCAGCCAGGAACACGAACAGGCGTAGCTCCAGAGCCTCCCGCGGTGTGTACTCCCCAGACTCGTAGGCAAGCTCGCCGGCAACGGGCTGTCCCCACACCACGTCAACGACGGGCTCGATCGCGCGACTGACCTGGACGCGCGGGCGTTCGGAATGATCGGCCAAAACGCCAGAAAGTGCAGGAGTGGGAGCGGCAACCGGACGGCCCGGGAGGGCTTCAGGGCGGCTCAGAACCGCGAGGCTAATGGCCTCCGCGATACCCTCAGGAGCCGCTGTTTCGATCACGAATCTATTGTCTCGTGGAAGTGCTCGCGGCGAAAGAAGCTGGCCTCAAGGCAATAGTCAGGGGTACTTCCATCCTACTGGCCGAGCGTCGGGTCGAAGTCGTCGGACTGGCAGTCTGCTTCCGCGCCGTGACATGCGCCCTGCTCAAAGTTGACATAGCTCAGCGGTAGAGCAGCTCCGCGAGAGCGCCTGCAGAAGGCGCTCAAGCGAGTCGGCATCGAGCCAGACGAGGCAGGCCGGCTGCAGCTACCCAAGGGCGCGGCCGCCAAGGTGCTGGATCCGTCGCGGGTGCCGACCGACAGCGACATCCGGCTGCACCTGGACCGACTCGAGCGG
>JBGPIH010000188.1:0-4816 GCA_041484785.1 Candidatus Limnocylindria bacterium | reverse complement strand
GCGAGCGTGGACTTCCCGTGGTCGATGTGGGCGATGATGCTGAAGTTGCGCAGGCGGTCCTGGGGGATGGTCACGAGGCGGCAGTGTAGCCCGGCGAGGCGGGGCGACGGGAATGGCCGCGGCGAGGTTCCGCCGGTCTGCGCGCGGTCAGGACGAGACGCCGGCCAGGACGGCGACGCCGGCGACGATCAGGACGACGCCCACGAGCTGGACCCGGGCCAGCCGTTCCCCGAACAGGATGAACGCGGCGACCGCGGCGAAGGCCGCGAACTGGCTGCCCATCACGCCGGTGATCGCGATGCTTTCCCGCGAGCCCCAGGCGGACAGCATGGACCCGATGAGCTCGCCGGCGCCGGCGACGACCACCAATGGAAGGGCCGCCCGCGAGAGGCGGAGCCGGCGCTGGAGCAGCAGCGGAATGACGACCCCGACGATCCCGATCAGCCGGGCCGAGAGGGCGACCCACGAGACGGGCACGAGCAGCGCCGAGCGCCCGGCCGCCACGATTCCGACACCGAACAGGAGCGCGGCCACGATGGCGAGGGCGGCCATCCGCCGCGCGTCGACCGGCGCTTCAGACGCCGGCGGGTCGGCGGGGCCTTCGATCGCGTCGGCCGTGAGATCGAAGTCGCCGGCCGCCACCCCGGGACGCGCTCGCTCGAGCGACGAGAGGACGACGCCGACCGCGATGGCGACCAGCATCGCGCCGGCGATGAGCCCGAGCGGGTCCCCCAGCGCGACCGAGATCAGCGCCGCGACGGCGCCTTCGGTTGAGACGATGGGGGCCACGATGGACACCTTGCCGACGCGCAACGCGGCGTAGGTGAGCTGGAGCCCCATGACGTAGCAGCTGCCGGCAAGGAGGAGCAGCGCGAACGTGGAGGGCGCCACGGTCGCCGGGGCGGGGCTCGCGACCGCCACGGGAAGCCCGACCGCAACCCCGACGATCATGATCCAGGCGAGGACGACCCGCGACCCCAGCATCCGGCTCGAACGTGACGAACAGAGCGTGGCGGAGGCCCACAGCGCGGCCGCACCCAGGCCCGCCAGGATGGCGGTCATCGGTCCAGTGTGGAGCGTCCCCGAGGTCGGTGCCGCTCCGGGTCGCCTCGTGGACCTGTGCTACCATCCGTCTCCGCGCCCGGCGCTTGTCTCGCGTCGCGTGCACGACTTCTACGTTCCATCTAGCTGAGGTTTGCCCACGTGGCCAAGACGCCCCGCACCTGGACAGGGGCTCGCACGCCGTCCGGACTCAAGCGAGTCCGCCAGGCGCAGAGCCGCCACGAGGTGCTCCAGCCTCGCCGCAGCGCGGCCAAGACGTACGTCGCCAAGGCGCTGGCCGCGATCGAGGAGCCGTCCGGCTCGTCGATCGATCCCGTCGCCGCCCTCGCCGAGGCCCTGAGCGCGCTCGATCGCGCGGCCAAGGTGGGAGCCATCCACCCGAACGCCGCCGCACGCCGGAAGTCGCGCCTGACCCTCAAGGTCAATGCCGCCCTCGGAGGCGTTCAGCTCCAGACGGCTGGCCGGGTCAGCAAGACGACCGGCAAGGCAGCCGCCGCGAAGGCCGCCAAGGCCCGGATCGCCGCGGGCAAAGCGGGCAAGGCCAAGGGCGCGCAGACCGCCGCCGGCAAGGCGCGAGCCGCCCTGAGCAAGACAGCCCGAGCCGAAGCCGCAGCCGCCAAGGCCGCGGCCGCCGCGGAGGCCTCGGCGGCCAGCGCCGCGAGCGCCCCGACCAGCCCGGGCGCGGCGCGATCGACCAAGACCACAACCGCCAGGAAGCCCGCCGCCGCGAAGAAGGCCGCCGCGACAGCCAAGCCCGCCACCAAGGCCGTGGCGAAGGCGGCCCCCAAGGCGACGACGAAGTCGGCCGCGAAGCCGAAGAAGGCCGCGCCGAAGGCCTGACGCGTCGCTGTCCGATCCATCGACGCCCCGGGTCCACCCGGGGCGTTTCGATTCCTACGCCGCGGTGGTCGTCCCCGTGGTGACCGGCTTGGGACGGGACAGGCCATACAGCGCGGTGCCGCCGAGGCCGCCGAGCGCGGTCAGGACGAAGACCGTTGTCGCGCTGCCGAGCTGCTCGCTCCAGTAGAAGGTCGTGAACGACGCAACGTCGGTGGCACCGGCGGCCGCGAGGTCCGGGCCGCGATCGGCATCGAGGTACCGCTGATAGACGCAGTCGGCGCCGGTGGCACAGGTGAGCGGACCCCCAAGGCCCGGATCGCGATAGCCGTTGTCGGCGAAGAAGAAGAGGGCCTTGAGGACGAGCAGCAGGGCGACGGTGGCCAGACCGGTCACGACTCCGGCAAACACGCCGTTCGAGACGATCCTGCGCCACGGTCCGGCGCGCCGGTTCGAGCGCTGGTTGGCGTAGTAGCCGATCAGCAGCCCGGACGGCAGCGCGAACAGCCAGATCAGGCCCTCGATCGGGATGATCAGCACGAAGCTGGCCACGATCGTGACCGCCATCCCGATCCCGACATAGGCGGCGGCAATGGCGCCGCGATCGACGAACCGATTCACGACCCCGACAGCGCCGATCGACCCAGGTATCGAGCGGAAGCGCCGAGCTCGCCCTCGATGCGCAGCAGCCGGTTGTACTTGGCCACCCGCTCGGAGCGCGACGGGGCGCCGCTCTTGATCTGGCCGGTCCCCATCGCGACGACGAAATCGGCGATGGTCGTGTCCTCGGTCTCACCCGATCGGTGGCTGACCTGCGCCGTCCAACCCGCTCCGCGAGCCAGGTTGATCGCGTCGATCGTCTCCGACAGGGTGCCGATCTGGTTGAGCTTGATCAGCACGGAGTTCATCGCCTGCTGCTCGATCGCCCGGGCGATGATCTGCGGGTTCGTGACGACGATGTCGTCACCCATGATCTGGACCCGCGAACCGAGGCGCCGGGTGAGCTCGGGCCATGCCTCCCAGTCATCCTCGGCAAGGCCATCCTCGATCGAGACGATCGGGTACCTGGTGATCCAGCTCTCCCACAGGTCGATGAGCTCGCCCGAGTCGAGGGTCCGCCCTTCACGCTCGAGACGGTATTGCCCGGTCACGCCCTCCGCGCCGGTCCCTTCGACCAGGATGGAGCTGGTGGCCGGATCGAGCGCGATCGCGACGTCTTCGCCCGGCCGGTAACCGGCCTGCTCGATCGCCCGGAGGATGACTTCGACGGCGGCCTCGTTGGACGGCAGAGACGGGGCGAAGCCGCCCTCGTCGCCCTGACCGACCGAGAAGCCCCGATCGTGGAGGATCGACTTGAGGGCGTGGAACACTTCCGACCCGGCTCGGAGCGCCTCGGCGAACGTCGCGACGCCGACCGGGGCCACCATGAACTCCTGGAAGTCGGTCGAGTTCTCGGCGTGCTTGCCGCCGTTGAGGATGTTGAAGAACGGGACGGGCAGCGTCCGTGCGCCGACCCCGCCCAGGTAACGGTAGAGCGGCAGATCCACCGATGCCGCGCTGGCGTGGGCGCAGGCGAGCGAGACGCCGAGGGTCGCGTTGGCGCCGAGCTTCCCCTTGTTGGGCGTTCCGTCGAGCTCGATCAGGATGGCGTCGATGCCGGCCTGATCCGTCGCGTCGAGGCCGAGCATCGCCGGCCCGATCGTCTCGATGACGTTGGCAACGGCCTTCCGCGTCCCCTTGCCGCCGAAGCGGCTCTTGTCCCCGTCGCGCAGCTCGACGGCTTCGTGGATTCCGGTGGACGCGCCGGACGGAACGCCGGCGCGGCCGACCGAGCCGTCGGCCAGGACGACGTCGACCTCGATGGTCGGGTTGCCACGCGAGTCGAGAATCTCTCGCGCGTCGACGAGCTCGATGGTCGTGTTCATGCCGGCACTCCGACGCCGGCCGGGCGATCCAGCAGGACGCTGACACCGGGCAGCTCGCGACCCTCGAGGAACTCGAGCGACGCACCGCCACCGGTCGAGATGTGGGTCATTCGACCGGCCAGCCCCTGCTGCGTGACCGCGGCGACCGAATCGCCGCCGCCCACGACCACGGTCGCCCCGGCATCGGCGAGCTCGGCCAGCATCCGCGCCACGGCATTCGTGCCATGGGCGAACGACGGGATCTCGAAGACCCCGAGCGGTCCGTTCCAGAAGACGGTCCTGGCGCTCGACAGCGCGTCCATCATCAGCTGCTGGCTGGCCTTGCCGAGATCGACGATGTGCCAGGAGGCCGGGATCTTCTCCGCCGGCAGCGTCTTGTACTCGGTGCCGCGGGTGACCTCCTTGGCCACGATCACGTCGACCGGGAGAATGACCTGGACGCCCTTGGCCTCGGCCGTGGCCAGGATCCGCCGGGCGTCCTCGACGCGATCGGGCTCGGCCAGGCTCTTGCCGATCGCCTTGCCCTGGGCGAGGAGGAACGTGTTGGCCATGCCGCCGCCCAGGACGAGCATGTCGACCTTGCTCAGGAGATGGTCGATGACCTTGATCTTGTCCGACACCTTGGCCCCGCCGAGGATCGCCGCGAACGGCCGCTCGGGTGCCTCCAGGAGCTTCGAGAGCATCTCGATCTCGCGCTCCATCAGCAGCCCGGCGTAGGCCGGCAGCAACTTCGCGATCCCGACCGTCGAGGCATGCGCCCGGTGGGCGGTCCCGAACGCGTCGTTGACGAAGATATCGGCATACGACGCCAGCGTCGCGGCGAAGGCGGGATCGTTCTTCTCCTCCTCGATGTGGAAGCGCAGGTTCTCGAGCAGGAGTACCTCGCCGGGGCGGAGGCGCCTGATCGCGTCCTCGGTCCCGACACCGAGCGCGTCGCCGGTGACTGGCACGTTGCGGCGCAGCAGCTGGGTGAGCCGCTCGCCGACCGGTCG
>JBGPIH010000187.1:0-4849 GCA_041484785.1 Candidatus Limnocylindria bacterium | reverse complement strand
GGCCGGGAAGCCGCGCCGGCGCAGGCCAGAGATCGTGGGCATCCGGGGGTCGTCCCAGCCGCGGACGAAGCCCTCGTTGACGAGACGCAGCAGGACGCGCTTGGACAGGACCGTGTAGGTGAGCTTGAGCCGCGCGAACTCGATCTGCCGTGGGCGCGAAGGCACCGGCAGGCTGTCGATGAGCCAGTCGTAGAGCGGGCGGTGCGCCTCGAATTCGAGCGTGCAGATCGAGTGGGTGATGCCCTCGATCGCGTCGGACTGGCCGTGCGCGAAGTCATACGTCGGGTAGACGCACCAGGCATCGCCCGTGCGCGGGTGGCTGGCGTGGAGGATGCGGTAGAGGATCGGGTCGCGGAGGTTGATGTTTCCGGAGGCCATGTCGATCCGCGCGCGCAGCACCCGTGCGCCGTTGGGGAACTCGCCCCGCCGCATCCGGTCGAAGAGGTCGAGGCTGTCCGCAATCGGTCGGTCGCGCCACGGGCTCGCCCGGCCCGGCTCGGTCAGGGTGCCCCGGTAGTCGCGAATCTCGTCCGCCGAGAGGTCGTCGACGTAGGCCTTGCCGGCGCGGATCAGGTGGATGGCCCACGCATATAGCTGCTCGAAGTAGTCGGACGCGAAGTAGAGATGCTCGCCCCAATCGAACCCCAGCCAGCGCACGTCCGCCTGGATCGTGTCGATGTACTCCTGCTCCTCCTTGATGGGGTTGGTGTCGTCGAAGCGCAGGTGGCAGCGGCCGCCGAACTCGAGGGCGATTCCGAAGTTGAGGCAGATCGACTTCGCGTGACCGACGTGCAGGTAGCCGTTCGGCTCGGGTGGGAAGCGGGTTGCGATCGACGCGTGCCGGCCGTCCCGCAGGTCGGCGGCGACGATGTCGCGGATGAAGTCGACCCGTTCCGGCGAGGTCGGTGTCTGGGTGTTCACGGCGAGGGCGCGCTCAGGCTACCGAGGGGATGGAGGGAATGGCTGGCGAGCAAGGACTCGAACCTTGAATCCCCTGATCCAGAGTCAGGTGCCTTACCGTTTGGCCACTCGCCAGTGGAGCGGCGGCCATGATACCTCCTCACGGCGCCCCGGCCGTCCATCGGCCCGACCAGCCGCTCTCTGGTACCCTGCCGCGCGATGGATTGGCCGCCGGAGAGCGTGGACGGGCCGCCGCCCGACCTCGACGAGCAGGATCTCGAGACGCTCCGCGGCCGGCCCCGCGACCCCGTCGAGGCCGTCGCGCGGGCAGAGACGACCCAGCCCGCCCGCCCGCCCCAGGGTCGTTCACGCTATCTCGCGGCCGTCCTCGACGCCCTCATCCCGGGTCTCGGTCACCTCGTCGTCGGTCGGCGGACGCGGGCGCTCCTCTTCGTCTCGCCACTGCTCCTCGGTCTGGCCGCCGCGGCCTGGAGCGTGGCGACGACGTCGGGTCCTCGGCTCGCCGCCAGCCTCCTGTCGAGCGAGGTGATCTGGGGGCTGCTGGCCGCCCAGGGGCTGCTGCTCGCATGGCGTCTGCTGGCCGTGGGTTCGAGCCTGTTCAATCCAGCCCTGCCGCGCCTGGGCCGACGCGACGCGCTGCCGATCGCCGTGTTGATCGCGTTCGTGGTCGCGCCCCAGGCCTATGCCGGGTACGCGACCGAGATCGCCCGCGAGGCGGCGGACCAGATCTTCGTGACTCCGGCTGTGGCGGTCGTGCCGACCGTGAGCGCGGTTCCCGACCCGAGCGTGCTGACCACGGCGCCGCCTCGCCTGCCCTCGGCCGCGCCCTCCGCCGACCCGTCCGGCCAGCGGGTGACGGCGCTGGTCCTCGGCGTCGACTCCGGGGTGGGTCGCAGCACCTACCTGACCGACACGATGATCATCGTCTCACTCGACCGTGCGACCCGGACCGTGTCCATGCTGTCCATCCCGCGCGACGTGGTCGACGTTCCGATGCCGGACGGGCGCCAATACCGGGACAAGATCAACTCGCTGGTCGCCTACGCTCGGCACCACCCCGAGCAGTTCCCGGGCTCCGATGGGACCGGCTTCGACGTCCTGATGGGCGCCCTCAGCACTCTCACCGGGGTCCCGATCGACTACTACGCGAAGGTGGACCTCGGCGGATTCGTCCGGGTGGTGGACGTCCTCGGCGGCGTCGACGTCAACGTCGCGCACGGATTCTGCGATCCCGGCTATGACGAATACGGTTTTGCCAGCGGGTTCTCGATCACCGCCGGCCGCCATCATCTCAACGGCCAGCAGGCGCTCGCCTACGCCAGGGTTCGCAAGGCATCGGGGGAGAGCGACTTCACGCGTGCCGCCCGCCAGCAGGAGGTGATCTCGGGAATCCGCGAATCGATCGTCCACGGCGGGTTCCTGAACGATCCGATCGGCCTCCTCCAGGCGGTCGGCAAGACGGTCGAGACCAACGTTCCTCGCGGCCTGCTGCCGGATCTTGCCGACCTGGCAACCCAGGTCGGGCGCGAGCAGACCTATAGGGCCGTCGTGACCATTCCGCACGTCAACCTGGGATTCGACGTCCGTGGCTCCATCCTGATCCCGGACGTGCCGGCAATTCGGGCGCTGGCCGCCCAGCTCTTCCCCGCAGACGGCTCGCTGCCCGCTGCCGCGTATGCGTTGCCGAAGCCGTCCACGGCGGCCGTCGCGGGCAGCGGCGTCGCCGGCTGCCTGCCGGCGCCCAAGCCCAAGCCGACACCGACCCCGAAGCCGAGTGCCGCGCCGAGGCCGAGCGCCGCCACGTCAGCCGAACCGTCGGCCGCGGAGTCGGCCGGCCCGTCCATCGAGCCCTCCCCCACGCCCGGACCGACGCCGGAGGCCACCCCGACGCCCTGATGCGGGCGGCGCGAGGCGGCAGGCGCCGAGCGCGGCCGGAATGCCTTTGGTTCGCCGTCGCCTAATCCGCCAGCGCCTCTTCGAGCAGCTGGGTGAGCTGGGTCCACTCCACGAGAAACGCATCGTGGCCCTTGGTCGACCGGATCTCCCGGTAGCGGGCGGGCACCCCGGCCGCGCCCGCGGCATCCACGAGCGAGCGAACCTGGCGAGGCCCATACAGGATGTCGCCTTCGATGCCGATCCCGGTGAGTCTCGTGCCCGCTTGGGCGAGCGTGCGGAGCGCGCCGTCGAGCCCACCGTGCGGCCGCGCGATGTCGTGGCCGTCCATGGCTTCCACGAGGACCCGGTACGTGGCTGGATCGAACCGATCGACCAGCTTGTCGCCCTGGTAGTCGAGGTAGCTCACGACCGACGGCCGTCCGTCGGATTCGAGCGAGCCGTGGAAGCGCTCCGCGAAGTCCATCTCGCTCCGATACGTCGTCATCGCCAGCTGGCGGGCCAGCGAGAGCCCCTCGAGACCGAGTTGCTCGATGAGCTGGAGCTGCAGGTGGTTCCAGGCGATGGCCAATGGGCCGATCGCGGCGGGTGCGGCGATCGGCGCCACGTGGCGAACCGATTCAGGGCGAGCCAGGGTCACCTCCAGCGCGACCATTCCGCCGAGCGAGCCACCCGTCGTCAACGCCAGTTCCTCGATGCCGAGCGCGTCGAGGAGACGCCATTGGGCGAGTGCCTGGTCCACGGTGGTGACCGTCGGAAAGCCGGCGCCGTAAGGGCGGCCGGTGCGAGGGTGGAGCGAGGTCGGACCGGTCGTGCCGTACCGACCACCCAGAAGGTTTGCGCAGAGCACGCCGACCCGTCGGGTGTCGAACGCCCGTTCCTCGCCGATCAGCGGCTCCCACCAGTCGCCGGCCGCGTCGGCCGAACCGGTCAGAGCGTGGACCACGAGGACCTGGGGCGCCGCGCCCGGCGGCGGGCCGTCGTGCCGATACGCGACGGTCAGCTCGGGGAGCGTGGCCCCGTTGGTGAGTGTGATCGGCCCCAACGACGCGGTCTCGACCCGGCCGGTCCCCGTCGGGAGACCGGCCAGCCGGGTCGATGGAGCGCGCAGGGTCATCCGGCGGCGCCGACGAGGTTCCCGTCGGCGGGGTTGTCGGCGGTCGCGGCCGCCAGGGCCTGCTCGAGGTCGGCGATCAGGTCGTCGACGTGCTCGAGGCCGACGGAGAGGCGGATCAGGTCCGGCGTGGTACCGGTCGCGATCTGCTCCTCGGGCTCGAGCTGCGAATGTGTCGTGGAGGCCGGATGGATGATCAGCGACTTGGCGTCGCCGACGTTCGCCAGGAGGCTGAAGATCTGGACGTTGTCGATCAGCCGCCGGCCGGCGTCGGCGCCTCCCTTGACCCCGAAGGTCACGACACCACCGAAGCCGCCCGTCAGGTAGCGCTTGGCCAGCTTGTATGACGGGTGCGTCTCGAGGCCGGGGTAGCTGACCCAGGTGACTTCCGGACGAGTCTCCAGCCAGCGGGCCACCGCAAGGGCGTTCTCGCTATGGCGGGTGATCCGCAAGGGGAGCGTCTCCAGCCCCTGGAGGAAGAGGAAGGAGTTGAACGGGCTCAGGGCCGCCCCGATGTCTCGGAGGCCCTGGACGCGCAGCTTGAGGATGAAGGCGAGGTTGCCGAAGGCCTTCGCGTAGCTGATCCCGTGGTACGAGGGATCAGGATCGACGAAGTCCGCCTTGAACCGCTCGGAGGCGGCCCAGTCGAACGTGCCGCCGTCGACGACCACGCCACCGATCGCGGTCCCGTGGCCCCCGATCCACTTCGTCGCCGAGTGGATCACGATGTCCGCGCCGTGCTTGATCGGCTGGGCCAGCAGCGGGGCGAAGGTGTTGTCCACGATGACCGGCACGCCACGGGCGTGAGCCACGTCGGCGATCGACGCCAGGTCGTGGACGTCGAGTCGCGGGTTCCCGATCAGCTCGAGGAAGACGGCCTTCGTCCGGTCGTCGATGGCGCGCCCGAAGGCCGACGGGTCG
>JBGPIH010000186.1:0-5026 GCA_041484785.1 Candidatus Limnocylindria bacterium | reverse complement strand
CGAGCCAGCCGGCGACCAGGACCGGCTTGCGACCGAACCGGTCGGCGAGGGCACCCGCGGCCAGGTTCGTGGCCGCCTTGGCGAGCCCGAAGGCGACGACGAAGGTGAGCGCCGACGCGAACCCGGTGAGCCCGAAGACGTCCGTCGCGAGCAGCGGCAGGACGGTCCGCTCCTGCCCGATCATGCCGCCCACGAGGGCGTTGACCGCGACCAGCAACGTGAACTGCCCGAGGTTGGACCGGAGGCCGAGCCGGACCGGTCGGTCGATGGCGGATTCCTCCGCCGGTCTCCGGGCCTTCACGCAACGCCGGGCGAGTGAGGTCCAATCAGGAAGTAGGTGCGGAGACGGCCCTTGCCCTTGACCTCGACCTCGCCGCGCGCCTCGAAGTCGTAGGTGGAGCGAAGGCGCTCGTAGACGGCCTCCGTGACCTGGATCCGACCCGGCAGGCCGCTCGATTCCATCCGGCTGGCGGTGTTCACCGTGTCACCCCAGAGGTCGTAGATGAACTTGCGTCGGCCGATGACCCCTGCGATCACCGGCCCGCTCTGCATCCCGATCCGAATCGCCAGGTCGAGGTTCAGCGCCGTGCACAGTCGGCCGACCCCCGCCTGCATGGCGAGCGCCATCTCGGCGCCCACGGCGGCGTGGTCCGGACGGGGATCCGGAAGGCCGGCGACGACCATGTACGCGTCGCCGATCGTCTTGATCTTCTCGACACCGAGCCGCTCGGCCAATGCGTCGAACGCGCTGAAGATCTCGTCGAGGACACCAACCACGCGCTCGGGCGCGGTGCGCTCCGTGAACGGCGTGAAGTCGACGACGTCGGCAAACAGGACCGTCACGTCGTCGTGGCTGTCGGCGATGATCCCGGACTCGCGCTTGAGCCTCTCCGCGATCGTTCGTGGCAGGACGTTGAGGAGGAGCCGCTCGGAGCTGGCGAGCGCGGCGTCGCGGGTGCGGACCGCGTACTGGAGGAGAAGGTATGCCGTGACCGAGACGCCCACGACGTTGAGCGCAAAGAAGGCGTCCCGGACCGCGGTCGGGATCGCGGCCGCGTGCTGCGCCACCAGCGGTTCGGCGAAGCCCGAGATGACCGTCAGGGCGACGAACAGCAGGAACCACGGGATGGCCTGGCGGGCGTTGTAGAAGAACAGCGCCCCGAACGCGCCCTCGAGCGCCCACAGGCTCACCGCGCTCGACGCGACGTAGCCGCCGAGACTCCACTGGAGCAGGAACGGCAGCAGGATGATGAGGAAGAGCTGGCTGAACCGGAAGAAGCGATAGTCCTTGGTCCTCGCGAACACGGCCAGGCTCGCGATCGACACCAGCTGGTAGGTGAACGGGATCGCGGCCGAAACCGGCAGGCCCAGCGCGATGTAGGTGCCCACCCAGATGATCGCGAACACGGACACGGTCACCGCGGCCAATGTCAGCGTCACCTTCTGGACCCGGATCTCGTCCGAGTCGCTCGCGACGACGCCGACGAACGCGAGACGCTCGACGAGCCGCGGGATCCCGCCCGTGCGGCTGCGCGTTACAACGCCCGTTCCAGTGTCTCGCCCAGGAGCAGGGTCCACGAGCCCATCCTATAGGTTCACGTGCTGGTGGCCACCGGCCACCAGCTGGCGGATCCAGTTGACGCTGTCTGCGATACTAGGGGGGAGTATATGCAGACCCTAGCTCGAACCGACCACCCACGGCACCACGAGCCAGTCTCCGGCGGCCACAACAGGCACTCGGCTGGTGCGGGGCACGACAAGCACGCCGGCCACTCGGTCGCGATGTTCCGCGACAGGTTCTGGCTGAGCCTCGCCTTGACGATCCCTGTCGTGCTGCTCAGCCACGACATCTCCGAGTGGGTCGGCTACTCGATCCCGACGTTGCCCGGCGTCGAGTACCTGCCGGCCACCCTTGGCACGATCGTCTTCCTGTACGGGGGCCTCGTTTTCATCCGCGGTGCCCAGGGGGAACTGGCCGACCGCAAGCCCGGGATGATGACCCTGATCTCGCTGGCGGTCGTCGTCGCCTTCGTCACGTCCTGGGCGGGGACGCTGCGCCTGTTCGACGTCGAGATCTGGTGGGAGCTGGCGACGCTGATCACGATCATGCTGCTCGGCCACTGGCTGGAGATGCGTTCCATCGCCCAGGCTCGAGGCGCGCTCGCCGCCTTGGCCGAGCTCCTGCCGGACACCGCGGAGCGGGTCACCGCCAGCGGGACCGAGGAAGTCCCGATCGCGACGCTCGCGCTCGGGGATGTCGTGCTCGTTCGCCCCGGCGCCCGAGTCGCGGCGGACGGCGTGGTCGCCGACGGCAACGCCGACGTGGACGAGTCGATGATCACCGGCGAGTCGCGGGCGGTGGCCAAGGAGCCCGGCGACTCGGTGGTCGCCGGAACCGTGGCCGGTGGCTCGCTGCGCATCCGCGTGACCGCCACCGGTGATGCCACCGCGCTGTCGGGGATCATGCGTCTGGTCGCGGCCGCGCAGGCCTCGGCCTCGCGGGCCCAGGCGCTCGCCGATCCGGCGGCCGCGATCCTGTTCTACGTCGCCCTGGCCGCCGGCGCGATCACCCTTGTCTTCTGGTGGCTCCAGGGCGACCCGGAAGGGGCCTTGGTCCGCACCGCGACCGTCCTGGTCATCGCCTGCCCACACGCCCTCGGCCTCGCGATCCCGCTTGTCATCGCGATTTCGACCTCACTCGGCGCTCGCAACGGCCTCCTCGTCAAGGATCGGCTGGCGCTCGAGCGGGCGCGGACCCTCGACATGGTGATCTTCGACAAGACCGGGACCCTCACCAAGGGCGAGCCCGTCCTCGTGGACGCGAGCGATCCCGATGCTCTCCGGCTCGCGGCAGCCGTCGAGGCAGACTCCGAGCACCCGCTCGCCCGGGCGATCGTGCAGGGTGCCCGGGCTCGGAACCTCGAGGTGCCAACCGCCAGCGCCTTCGAGCCGTTGGCCGGTCGCGGCGCTCGCGCCCGGGTGGACGGCCATGAGGTCAGCGTCGGGGGGCCGCGGCTACTGGCCGATCTGTCGCTGGCCCCGCTGCCGGTCGCCGCCGACTGGGATCGCCAGGGTCGGACGGTGCTCCACGTGATCGTCGACGGCCGGGTCGCCGGGGTGGTCGCGGTCGAGGACGAGATGCGGCCGGAGTCGAAGGACGCCATCGACGCGCTGCATGCGTTGGGCGTGCGGGTCGCGATGATCACCGGTGACAGCCAGGCGGTCGCCGACTCGGTCGCCCGCCGACTCGGGATCGACGAGGTCGCGGCCCAGGTCCTGCCCGCCGACAAGACCGATGCGGTCAAGCGCTTCCAGCAGGACGGCCGCAAGGTCGCGATGGTCGGCGACGGCGTCAACGACGCTCCGGCGCTGGCCACCGCCGATGTCGGCATCGCCATCGGAGCCGGCACCGACGTTGCCGTCGAGTCGGCGGGGATCGTGCTCGTCCGCAGCTACCCACGGGACGTCGTAGGCGCGATCGAACTGTCGCGGGCGACCTACAACAAGATGATCCAGAACCTGGTCTGGGCGACCGGCTACAACCTGGTAGCCATCCCGGTCGCGGCCGGGCTCTTCGTCCCGTGGGGACTGGATCTGCCGATGGCGGTCGGGGCGATCGCGATGAGCGTCTCGACCATCGTCGTGGCGGCCAATGCCCAGCTGCTGCGGCGTCTCGAACTCCGTCGCGACAGACCGGCTGCCGCGTCGCCGCACCTGGCCAGGGCCTGACGGGTCCTGAACGCCTACGACGAATCGAGTGTCGAGGCCGCCTTCACCCGAGGAGGAAACGAGACCATGACCGTCAGCGAACCATCGATCCGACCGAGGGCCCGGTATGCGGATGGTCGAGCTGGCGGACGCCGACCGGCCGATCCGGACCTCCGGCCGCGGCGGCCACGTCGGGGAGCGGCCGAACCGATTCGGCGACCACGTTGACCACCTCGCCCTCCCGTTGAAGCTGGCCCTCCACGAGCAGCAGGGCGTGGCGGCGGACGATGCTGCGAAGCCTTGCCCAGGTGTCCGGCCAGAGCGTGACGTTGACCATGCCGGTTTCGTCCTCCAGCGCCAGGAAGACCGTCCCCTTGGCCGTCATCGGGTGCTGCCGGGTCACCACCAGCCCGCCGATCCGGACCGGTCCCGACCGTCGCTCGGAGAGCGACGCATTGGTCACCGCGCCCAGGCGGTCAAGTGCCGGGCGGAAGAGCGTCACCACCTGGCGCCGCGCATCGAGGCCGATGACCGCATACGCGTCGCCGATCCGTTCCGACTCGGTGATCTCGGGGAGTGCCGGGGCATCCGTCGCCGGCAGGCGCAGGTCCATCGGTCGTCCGGCCGCCGCCGACCGTCGACCACCGCTTCGACCGGCATCCCGCAGCGCCCGGCCGTCCACTCGGCCGCGTGACGCCCCGACCACTTCCCGCAGCTGCCAGAGCAGCTCCCGCCGGGGCCGCCCGAGCGAATCCAGCGCCCCGGTCCGGATGAGCCGCTCCAGGACCTCCTCGGGCAGGCCGGTCCGCTCGACGACGTCGGCCAGGCTCCGGTACGGCCCTCGAGCCAGCTCGCGATCGAGCAGCGCCTGGTGCTGCTCACCGACCCCCTTGACCAGGCCGAGCCCCAGGCGGACCCCCCAGCCAGTGGCCGCCTCGGGGATCCAGCGTTCGCGCGCCGCGGCCGACGGGATGACGCAGGCCGGCGATCGGACCGGCCGGGGGCGGGCCGCGATCCCCGATCCCTCGGGCAACGGCTCGCCCGGGTCGTCGTCGTGCGACCCGTCATCGCCGGCGCTGCCCGCACGGACCCAGCCGGGCTGGCCGGCCCATTCGGTCGTGGTCCTGTACGAGGAGGCGTTGATGTCGACCGGCAGGATGGCCACGCCGTGGCGCTTGGCGTCGTTGACCAGGACCTCCACCGGGTAGAAACCCATCGGCTGGGCATTGATCAGGCCGACCAGGAACTGGGCCGGGTAGAAGAGCTTCAGGAAGGCCGATTCGTAGGCGGTCCGGGCGAACGCCGCGGCATGGCTCTT
>JBGPIH010000185.1:0-5097 GCA_041484785.1 Candidatus Limnocylindria bacterium | reverse complement strand
GGCACGTTCACGTTGATCAGCTCGCCCGGCGACAGCCCGTGTTCCATGATGTTGCGGGCGACCGTCGTGGCCGCGCGCCCCGCCAGGGCGAAGTCCGGATGCTCGTAGTACTCCTGCGAGATCGCGAAGGCCGGGCAGCTGTTGATGACCGCCTCCATCGCCGCGCTGACCGTGCCCGAGTAGGTGATGTCGTCCCCCAGGTTCGCGCCGTAGTTGATCCCGGACGCCACGAGGTCGAAGCCGTGGCCGAAATAGCCCAGGAAGGCGAGGCTCACAGCGTCGGTCGGTGACCCGTCGACCGAATAGGCCAGGGAGCCGTCGGCCAGCGTCCGCTCTCGCACGCGCAGCGGGCGCATGAGCGTCTTCTGGTGACCCACCGCGCTCTGGTTCGTGTCCGGGGCCACAACCGTCACGTCGCCCATCGCCTCGAGCGCCTGCTTGAGTGCGAGCAACCCGCGCGACTCGACCCCGTCATCGTTGGTGACCAGGATCCGCGGCCGAGTGGCCCACTCGGAGAGGGGCCGGGCATTCGCCCGGAGCGCCCGCGGTCCGGCCCGGGCCGCTCCACCGGCGAGCGGCTCGCCCTGTTCCTTGTCGACGTCGCGCCGCTCGGTCCTCGTTCGCTCCCGGGGCGGATCCGGGTCGTCGCTCATGACGGTTCGGCCGCGGATCGTGGCTCGTCGATGTCGATCGCGCTTCCGGGCGTTGGCTCGCGCGGGACGTGGACCTGGCGTCCCTCGCGATCGGCCAGTCGTCGTGCCGCCCGTCCGGCGACGGTGCGGTCGGCCGACGCGCGATGGAGGAAGTGGAAGAAGAAGGCCGAGACGACCGCCGCGATCGGGATCCCGAAGATGGCTCCGGGGATGCCCGCGATCCGCGACCCGACGAGCACCGAGCCCAGGACGACGATCGGGTGGATGCCCACGGCGTCCTGCATGATCCGCGGCTGGAGGACGTTCATCACCACGATCCAGCCGGCGCCCATCAGCGCCAGCGTGGGCAGCACCGCGTCCGGCTTGAGGACGAGAGCCACGATGACCGGCGGCGCCCACGAGACGAAGGGTCCGAAGAACGGGACCGCCTGGAGCAACCCCGCGGTCACCGATGAGAGCGCGACGAGCGGCAGGCCCAGCAACAGGCTCGTGGCAAGCGCGACGAGGAAGTAGACGGTCCCCATCAACGCCTGCCCCCGCAGGAAGCCACCAAACGAGCGCGAGACGGAGGTCTGGAGCAGCCTGGCCTCCTCGGCATACGCGGGCGGAACCAGGCGGAACAGGAAGGCGACGATCTGGTCGCGGTCCACGACCATGTAGATCGACAAGAAGAAGACGATCAGCATCGTTCCGACCGCGCCCAGGCTCGCCACCGCGAATTGCTGCAGCGGCACGACCAGCGCACCCGCGATCTGGTCGAGGTTCGAGAGGGCGGCCGTCGCCTGCGCGGCGAGGTCGATCTGGCCGAGCCCGATCGAGGTCAGCCATTGCTGCCACGGCGCCACGATGGTCGGCAGGTTGGCCCGGATGCCCGGGATGGACGCCACGAACTGGCCGATCGAGGTGGTGAGCGCGCCGGCGGCGACCACCACGGTGAGTGCCATCGCGATGACCACCAGCGTGTAGACCATCAGAGCTGCGACGGCTCGCGGCAGGCGCGGAACGGCGTCCACGACCCGGGTCACGACCGGACTGATGATGAACGCCAGGAGCCAGGCCAGGAAGAACGTCAGCAGGATGTCGCCGAAGTAGAAGAAGACGGTGGCGATCTGGGCGACGACGACGAGGAAGAGGGCTGTGACGCCCAGCACGAGGAGGACGCCGATGAGCCGGCGATCGCGACCTTCAGGCCGGGGATCCAGCATGGTCGTCAACGCAGGCCCATCTTGTGGCGAACCTCGTCCATCGTGGCCCCCGCACCCGCGCGGAGCCGATCGGCGCCGGCTTCGAGGACCCCGTCGACCTCGTCGGGGTCGGCCAGCAGCTCCAGGTACCGCTCGCGAGCCGGAGCGTAGTGGGCGACGATCCGGTCGGCGAGCAGCTTCTTCGTGTCGACGCAGCCGGTTCGAGCGGTTCGTTCGCCGTCCTGGATCTCCGCCCAATCGGGACCGAAGAAGCGATGGAGCTGGCAGACGTTGCAGACTTCCGGGCGGCCCGGATCGGTCCGCAGGATCCGCTTGGTGTCGGTGACCATGGACATGACCTGCTTGCGGATCAGCTCGGGCTCGGCCAGGACTTCGATGGTGTTGCCGACCGACTTGCTCATCTTCCTGACCCCGTCGGTCCCGAGGACCGTGGGCGCCTCGGTGAAGACCGCCTGCGGCTCGGGGAAGGTGTCGCCGTAGCGCTTGTTGAAGGTCCGCACGATCTCGCGACTCAGCTCGAGGTGGGCCGCCTGGTCCTTGCCGACCGGCACGCGGGACGCCTTGTAGATGGCGATGTCCGCCGCCTGCAGGACCGGGTAGGTGAGCAACCCGTGGTTGATGTCGTCGGGCTGCGTGAGCTTCTTCTCCTTGAACGTCGGCGTGCGTTCCAGCCAGCTGACCGGTGTCACCGTGGTGAGCAGCCAGGCAAGCTCCGTATGCTCGGGTCGGTGGCTCTGGACGAACAGCGTGCACCGTTCCGGATCCAGGCCCAGGGCCAGCAGTGACGCTGCCATCTCGCGCGTGCGTGCGCGCAGCAACGAAGGGTCGTGGGTGCTGGTGAGGGCGTGGTAGTCGACGATGCAGTAGATCGCCTCGTACTCCCACTGCAGCCGAACGTAGTTGCGAATCGCACCGAGGTCGTTGCCGAGATGGACGATCCCAGACGGCTGGATTCCCGAGAAGATGCGCGGCCGCTCGACGGGCGCGACGACGGGCGCAGGCGAGGGAGCCAGCTCGGTCATCATGACTCGCGAGTGTAGCCCACGGGACTCACCCGGAAACCACTCGGCGACCGTCTGAAGCCGTCCGCTACCATTCGTCGCGATGTCCTCCGAGCGATCAGCCGCCGGTTCGAGCCGGCGCATGCCCAGATGAGCCGTGCCCCACTGCGCATTGCGGTCCTCGGGGCAGGAACGGTGGGGCGCGAGGTGGTCCGGGCGCTCCTGGGGCACCCCGAGCGCCTGTGCGCCTTCGACGGAGCGCCGCTGGTCCTCGCCGGGGTCGCCTGTCGCGATCTCGGTCGGGCGCGTCGCGCCGGCATCCCGGCCGAGCTGCTGACCGATGCGCCGGCCCACCTGGTGGCCGCCTCGGACACCGACGTGATCGTTGAGCTCATGGGCGGCGATGAGCCGGCCCGAACCCTCATCGCGGCCGCGCTGGGTGCCGGCAAGCCGGTCGTGACCGCGAACAAGCACGTGGTCGCGCATCACGGACCGGACCTCGAGGCCCTCGCTCGCCGGAACGATCGCGCGTTCCGTTTCGAGGCCGCGGTTGGCGGCGGGATCCCGATCCTGGGGCCGCTCGCCTCCGACCTCGCCGCCGATTCGGTGAGCCGTGTCCGCGCCATCGTCAACGGGACCACCAACTACATCCTGAGCGCGATGGCGGACGAGGGTCGGGGCTACCCCGAGGTCCTCGCCGACGCCCAGGGGCGTGGCTACGCCGAGGCGGATCCGATCGGTGACGTCGAGGGCGACGACGCCGTCAACAAGCTGGTCATCCTCGCGCGGCTGGCCTTCGGCGCCTGGCTCGAGCCGGCCAGCGTGACGCGCTGCCCACCCACCGCCCGCGGCAATGCCGGCGCCGCGGGCATCACCGGCGTCACCGATCAGGAGCTCGCCGGGGCCGCCGCGCTTGGCCTCACCCTCAAGCTGCTGGCGAGTGCACATCGGTCCGGCGACCAGATCGTCGCCGGCGTCGTGCCGACCGCGGTCCCCGCCAACGGCCCGTTCGGACTGACCGGCGGCGTCACGAACCGGGTGGAGATCGAGTCGGAGCCTCTCGGGACGGTTGCCTTCTCCGGCCCTGGCGCCGGCGGAGCCGCCACGAGCAGCGCGGTCCTGGGCGACCTGGTGGCCGTTGCCCGAGGCCTCTCGTCGACGTGGGCCGGCCTTCGCCCGGCTCCGGCCGGATCGGGCGCCGCGCTCGACTCCTTGGCCGGAACGAACGGCTGGTACGCCCTCGTTCCCGGCGCGCGCCCGGACCCTCGCGCGATCGAGCTCGGGCACGATCTCGTTGCCGTGGCGGGCGGGGTCGCGATTCGAACGAGACCGATCTCGCTCGACGAGGCGCGTGCGGTCGTCAGTCCGTTCCTGCCCGCCGGCGCGGACGTCACGCTGTATCCCGTCGATGACTGACCCGCGCGTCGCGGCCGTGGCTCGCCCCCGCCTCATGGATCGCTACCGCCGCTTCCTGCCGATCACGGACGCGACGCCGACGCTGACCCTGGGCGAAGGGGCCACGCCACTCGTTCGGGCCGACCGGCTCGGGGCGTCCATCGGCCTCGCCAACCTCTATCTCAAGGTGGAAGGGCAGAATCCGACCGGGTCGTTCAAGGATCGGGGGATGGTCGTCGCCGTCGCCAAGGCCGCCGAAGCCGGCGCGCGGTCCATCGTCTGCGCCTCGACCGGCAATACCTCGGCCTCGGCCGCCGCCTACGGGGCCGCTGCCGGGATGGAGGTCATCGTCGTCCTGCCAAAGGGCCAGATCGCGGTCGGCAAGCTGCTCCAGGCGTTGATCGCCGGAGCGCGGGTCGTGGCCGTCGATGGCAACTTCGACGAGGCGCTCGGGATCGTCCGTGCTCTCGCCGAGCAGGACGACCACCCGGTGACCCTGGTCAACTCGGTCAATCCGTTCCGCCTCGAGGGCCAGAAGACCGCCGCATTCGAGATCTGCGACGACCTGGGCCGGGCGCCCGACATCCTGGCCATCCCGGTCGGCAATGCCGGCAACATCAGCGCCTACTGGCAGGGGTTTCGCGACTATGCCGAGGCCGGGATCATCGGTGCGACGCCCAGGATGTGGGGCTTCCAGGCGGCCGGCGCCGCGCCGATCGTGGTCGGCCACCGAATCGACCACCCGGAGACGATCGCGACCGCCATCCGGATCGGCGACCCGGCATCGTGGACCAAGGCCACCGATGCTCGCGACGCCTCCGGCGGGCGGATCGGCGCCGTCAG
>JBGPIH010000184.1:0-5100 GCA_041484785.1 Candidatus Limnocylindria bacterium | reverse complement strand
GCTGCGTTCGACGCCCCGGGGGTCGTAGGTCACCACGGTGCGATCCGGGAAATGCCCTGCCAGCGTGACGAACCCGCCGGCGCCCATCGGCGATCCGATCAGGACCAGCACCGGGGCATTGCCGGAATCGGCGTTCCGGACGTCGTAGGTCAAGGTCGCGCCGGGCACGTCCAGCGTGTGGGTGGTGGGCTCGGTCATCGTGGTCATGCTGCAGCTCCTTCTGCGAGGATCGCGTCGATCTGGCCGACCGCCTGCGTGAGGCCCTCCTCCATGCCCATGGCCAGGTACTGCTCCAACGCCGTGTTGCTGGCGTAGTGGAATTCGATCGACATCCGGGTGCGCTGGGCACCGATGGGTTCGATCGTCACCCGACCCTCGTTGCGCGGGAAGTCGTCGTTCGGCGTGCCATCGTCGTGCGCGAACCCATCGAGGAAGACAAGCCGGCGCGGTGGATCGGCCTCGAGGACGTCCCAGAAGCCGCGCGGCTGATCGCCGCTGGGTCCGGTCATGTGGTACTCGACGTGACTCCCGACAGCCAGGTCGTGGGTCGTGAAGGTGGCGGGGTAGGTCGGGGGGCCCCACCAGCGCTCGAGCTGACGCGGGTCGGCCCACAGCTCCCACACGCGGGCCGGCGATGCGTCGAACTCGGCGGTCAGGATCATGGTCAGGGCCTCGGGATCCTTGCGGACGGAGGTGACAGTCATGCGCGGGTCTCCTTCCTGCTGGTGATGAGATCGGTCATCCGATCGATGCGGCCGCGCCACAGCGCCTCGTACTGGTCGAGCAGGCCACGCGCCAGGCGGAGCCCCTCGATGTTGGTCCGCACCACCTTGCGACGACCGGTGCGCTCCTTGGTAATCAGGCCGGCGCGTTCGAGGACGGCGACGTGCTTCTGCACGGCCGCGAAGCTCATCGGGTAGTGCCCGGCAAGCTCAGCGATGCCTTCGCGGCCACTGAGCGCCCGCAGGACGATGTCACGCCTGGTGGCATCCGCCAGCGCGGCGAACACGTGATCGGCGTCGAGCGTGGTGGTCATTGATACAACCATACGGTTGTATGTTGGTCCTGTCAAGGGCGAAGCCGCGACTCGGCGATCAGCGGTTGCGCTCTGCCCGGACGAACAACACCGTGCCCGCAGCGAGGAACGCGAGGAACGACACCGCCATGACGGCCGCGTTGATCGGCGCGGGGGTCATGTCGGGCGCCTGCACGCCGGGCTGGAGGCCGTAGAAGACGTTCCGCGTGAACTCCACGGCATAGCGCAGCGGCGACAGCGCCGACAGGATCGTGAGCGGCAGCGGGAGCTCGTGGATCGGGTTGAACACGCCGGCCAGGAAGAACTGCGGGAGCAGGACGAACGGGAAGATCTGGTTCGCCGTCCGCTGGCTCTTCAGGTTCGACAGGATGAGCAGGCCGAACGCGCCGCCGAAGATCGCCACGGCGAGCGACACCGGGACCAGGACGACGAGTACGAGCGGCGACAGCGGTACGCCGATCAACAGGCCGACGACGACGATCCCGAGCCCGGTCGGGAGCGCGACGAGAGACTCGCCGATGATCTTGCCGGCGACGATCGCGTAGCGCGACACGGGCGAGACGAAGATCTCCTGGCTGAAGTCCTCCTCGCGATCGGCGATCAGCGAGATCAGCCCCAGGACGGACGACTGCCAGATCGTCTGGGCCAGGACGCCGCTGAAGACGAACGACGTCAGGTCGAGCCCGCCCGGCGAGCCGAAGCCCGACTGGAGGGCGGGACCGAGGAGCAGGACGAGAACGAGCGGGAAGGCAAGCTCCGAGAACAGCCGGAGCCGGTCGCGGAGGAGCTTGACGAAGTCGCGATGGGCGATGACCGCGACCGCCGACAACTCCACCCGCCAGCGGCGGGGGAGGGGACGGCCTGGTCGCGCGGTGGCCTCCCGCGGCAGCGCCGTCTCAGCCATCGACATCGCTCTCGGCTTGGTCGTCCGTTGACTCGGCGTCGTCCGCCCGCCCCAGCCCCTCGTCGCCGAGCTCGGCCCGGCTGACGATCTCGAGGTAGGCGTCCTCGAGGGAAGGCGCGTGCGTCCGGACGAGCGTGAGCGGCGTCTCGATCGAGCGGAGGACGCGGTGCACCTCGGCGCTCGAGACGTCGATCCGGAATGGCCCGTCACCCGACGGGTCGAGCCCGCGCTCGGCGAGCTCCGCGCGCAGCCGCGCCCGGTCACCCGCGTCGACGAGCAGGTACTCGCTCGCGAGCGCGGCGGTGAGCTCGGCCGGTGAGCCGGTCGTGACGATTCTCCCGGCGTCGATGACGCAGATGCGATCGGCCTGCTCGGCCTCCTCGAGGTAGTGCGACGTGAGCACGATCGTCGTCTCGTGGGTCGCGCGGACGTCACGGAGGTACGTCCACAGCGCGCGCCGGCTCGGCGCGTCAAGCCCGGTCGTCGGCTCGTCGAGGAACAGGACCCGCGGCCGGTGGACGAGACTTCGAACGATCTCGAGCTTGCGGAGCATCCCGCCCGAGTACGTCCGGACCGGCCGGAAGATGTCGCGGCCCAGCCCGAGCAGCTCCGACCAGTCCTCGACCTGGCGGCGATAGCCCGGCGCCATCAGCCGGTAGCCCGGCGCGTACGGGTAGAGCCCGTAGAGGATGGCGTGGAAGCGCACGTTCTCCTCGCCCGTGAGGTTCTTGTCAAGGCTGGGTCGCTGGAAGATGATCCCGACCCGCTGGCGGACCGCGGCCGCGTCGGCGACCACATCGAGGCCGTCGATCAGGGCTCGCCCGCCCGTCGGCGCGAGCGTCGTCGTGAGGATCGAGAGCGTTGTCGTCTTGCCGGCACCATTCGGCCCGAGCAAGGCGAAGAACTCGCCGGCCTGAACGTCGAACGAGATGCCGTCAACCGCGTTCCGATCAGCCTTCCGGTAACGCTTGACGAGGCCGTCGACCTGGATCGCGGGCGCACCGCCTGGCGCACCGGACGAGGCCGATTCGGTCGCGACCATTCCCACAGTCCGGATCGTAGCGGCTCCGCTGGCCTGCCGCGTTCATACAGGCGTTGGCCCGCAGCGGCACGGAGGAGGTACCCGATGGCGAACCTGGTCGTCCATTTCGAGATCCACGCATCCGAGCCCCAGCGGCTCATCGACTTCTACTCACAGCTCCTCGGCTGGCGGTTCACCCAGTTCGGCGAGGTGCCGTACTGGTCGATCGAGACAGGGGAGGGGGCCATCGGCAACGTGGCCGGCACCGCCGGGCACGGCATCAACGGCGGCCTGCTGGAGCGTCGCGGGCCCAGGCCGGAGCTGGGAGCCCCGGTGATGGGTTGCAACGTCGTCGTCGGCGTCGATGACGTCGACTCCCTGATGCGCCGTGGCGTCGAGCTCGGCGGTACCGAGGCCCTCGCGGCGGCGGACATGCAAGGTGTCGGTCGCGTTGGCTACCTGCTCGACCCCGACAACAACGTCTTCGGCCTCATCTCGGCCACGATGTCCGACGGGACCACCGGGATGGCCGGCGGCGCCTAGCGTCCTGGCGCCGACGTGCTGCCCGATCGGGAGCCGCTCTCGCACCTGCCGTCACCCTGGACGTAGGGTCGGGTCATGTTGACAGTTGTCCTTCATGAGCTAGGCTTGTATTCATGAAGCAGGCATCGATCTCAAAGGGCGGCCAGGTCTCGATCCCCGCGGAGGTTCGCCATCGATGGGGGACGAACCGCGTGCTCGTCGACGATCGAGGAGACGAACTGGTCTTCCGACCGCTCCCGATGGATCCCATCGGTGCTGCGAGAGGCGCCCTGCGAGGCGCAGGTGCCAGCAAGGTGAGCTCCGATGAAGCCCGACGCCGAACGCGCGAAGAAGAAGCCGCCGCCCACACCCGAGCTGGAGCGCCACGCTGACCGTCTTCGACGCCCAGGCGATCGTCGCGTTCCTCCTCGACGAGCCGGCCGCAGCTGACATCGAACGCGAGCTGCGCGACCCAACGCGGCCCGCCCGCATCAGCGCACTCAACCTCGCCGAGGTCATCGATGTCATGGCCCGGATCTATCGCAGGTCGCTCGCCGAGACGATGGACGCGCTCATGCTGCTCGAGACCGGTGGATTGCGAATCGCCGTCATTGACGCCGCCACTGGCGCCTCGGCCGGCGAGCTCCACGCCAGGCACTACGATCGCAAGACCAGCCCCTTGTCGATGGCGGACTGTGTTGCCCTCGCGACCGCGGTCGTCCTGCGCGAACCGATAGCGACGTCGGACCCGCCCCTTGCGGCGGCAGCAAGGCTCGAAGGCGTCACGGTCATCCCGCTGCCGGATGCCAGCGGCCGACGCCCAGCCGCCTGACTACGACGGTGAGGATCGCGTGGCGGGATCGCTGGGGCGGCCCCGAGGTCATGGAGCTCCGCGAGGTCGAGACGCCGGTCCCGACCGGCGACCAGGTGCTCGTCCGGGTCCACGCCACGTCGGTGAACCGGGCCGACCTCGACTGGATGCTCCCGAAGGGCGGCTGGGTCGCTCGCGTCTTCCTGGGCTTGCGGCGGCCGCGCCGGCACACCCTCGGGAGCGACGTCGCGGGGACGGTCGAGGCGCTGGGACCGGATGCGAAACGCTTCACGCCCGGCGACCGCGTCTTCGGCGACCTGATCCGGCAAGGCATGGCGGCGTTCGCCGACTACGCCTGCGCGCCGGAGCGAGCCTTCCAGCCGATCCCGGACGAGCTCACCTTCGAGGAGGCCGCGACGCTGCCGCACTCCGCCTGCCTCGCGATCATGGCCCTGAAGCCGTACTGGGGCCAGGAGTTGCGAGCGGGCGACAGCGTCATGGTCGTCGGCGCGTCGGGCAACGTCGGTCCGTTCGCCGTGCAGATCGGGAAAGCCCGAGGCCTGCGCGTCACCGGCGTGTGCAGCACGCAGAAGATGGACTACGTCCGGTCGCTCGGCGCGAACGAGGTCATCGACTACACGACGACCGACTACACGAAGAGCGGCCCGTACGACCGGATCATCGACGTCGACGCCCACCGCTCGATCTTCGGCTACCGCAAGGCGCTCAGGCCCGGTGGCGTCTACATCTCGATGGGCGGGAACGCCGTCTGGATCCTGTCGTACTTCGCAGCCGCGTTCACCTTC
>JBGPIH010000183.1:0-5214 GCA_041484785.1 Candidatus Limnocylindria bacterium | reverse complement strand
GTGGCGGACCCGACCGGATTCGAACCGGCGATCTCCAGCGTGACAGGCTGGCATGTTGGGCCGCTACACCACGGGTCCAGTTGTGGCGATGGCGGAGCATAGCAGAGGCGCCCGGGCTTGTCGCCCGAAGCAGCGCGACCGTCCGGCCAGCCGCAGCCCCGACCTCCCCTATACTCGCGCCCCATGTCTCTCATCGATCTTCGCAGCGACACCGTCACCAAACCCTCCCCACAGATGCGCCGGGCGATGGCCGAGGCCGAGGTCGGTGACGACGTCTTCGGCGACGACCCGACCGTCAACGCCCTCGAGGAGCGGGCGGCCGAGCTGCTTGGGAAGGAGGCTGGCCTCTTCGTCGCGTCCGGCACGATGGGGAACCTGGTGGCGCAGCTCGCCCACCTGGGTCGAGGCCAGGAGACGATCGCCGGTCGCGAGCACCACCTGGTCATCGACGAGGCGGCCGGCCACGCGGTCGTCGTCGGGACCAGCATCCGTTCCCTCGAGGACCGTCCGGATGGGACGATGGACCTCGCCGAGATCGACGCGGCCTTCCGCGACGCCAGCGACCCGCACGAACCGATCAGCGGGCTCGTGACGATCGAGAACACCCATGCCCATTCGATGGGCCAGCCGCTGACTCCCGCCTACACCCGTGCGGTCGCGGAGATCGCGCACGCCCACGGCGTCCCGCTGCATGTCGACGGGGCCCGCTTCTGGAATGCCGTCGTCGCCCTGGGCGTCCGCCCGACGGACCTGTCCGGCCCGGCCGACACGGTGAGCTTCTGTCTCTCGAAGGGCCTCGCGTGCCCCGTGGGCTCGGTCGTTGTCGGGTCGCGGGACGTCATCTGGCGCGCCCGCCGTGGCCGCAAGCTGGTAGGTGGTGGGATGCGCCAGGCCGGGTTCCTGGCCGCTGCCGGGCTGGTAGCCCTCACCGACGGCCCGGACGGCATGATCGAACGGCTGGCCGAGGACCATGCCAACGCTCGCCGCCTCGCCGTGGCCCTCAGCTCGATGAGCGGAGTCGTCGCAGCTGGCGGGACTGCGCAGCCGACGCAGGGTCCGCTTGACCCCGCGCGGGTGCGCACGAACTTCGTCCTGTTCAAGGTCGAACGGGACAGGGCGGCCTTCCTCGAGGCCCTCCGAGCGCGAGGCGTCCTGATGGTGGAGTATCCGCACGGGCAGGTTCGCGCCGCGACGCATTACGGCGTTACCGCCGGCGACGTCGAGGCGACGATCCTCGCGACGCGGGCGGCCCTCGCCGAGACCCTGCCCCGGTCCATTCCGGCCAGCCCGCTCGTCACCGCCTGATCACGCCAGATCCGGCACAAGGTCCCCCGCCCCCGCCCGTCGGGAAATGCACGCGCCCAGAGGTTCACACAGCATGACCGAGCCCACAACCCGAACGATCCTCCCGCGGCCCGCACCGGCCGCGGATCGCGGGCCCCTGGATGGGCGGTTCTACGACCTCGTCGAGACTCGCTTCGTCCGCCTGATCCGGAACAATCCCGTGCTCGGGACCGCCATGGGACTCCACCAGGACGACGACCTCCTGGGGAACGGCGGACGTGACGCCTTGCTCGACGAGCTCGCGGCGGAGCGGGAGCACCTGGGCCGGATCGAGGCGCTCGATCCGAGCGGCCTGTCCGCGTCGGCCCGGTTCGAACGCGATCTCGAGCTCCACAACCTGCGCCAGGTCATCTTCGAGGCCGACGTCCTCCGCATCTGGGAACGCCGCTCGCTCGCGCTCGACAGGGTCGGCAACGGCCTCTTCCTGCTCTTCGCTCGGGACCACGCCCCGCTCGCCGAACGGCTGTCGGCGATCGCCGGCCGGCTGGAGGACGTCGCGACCTACCTCGAGGAATCCAAGACGCGAGCCACGGTGCCGCAGGTCAGACGCTGGCAGCGACTCGAGCTCGAGTCGGCGGCCGACATGCCCGCGTTCTTCGACGAGCTCGTGGCGGCCGGTTCGGGCCTCCTGGGCGGGACCGAGCAGCGCCGGCTCGAGCGCGCCAGCGAGTCGGCCAAGATCGCCGTCGAGCTGTACGCGAGCTGGCTGGAGAGCACGCTGGCGCCCGGCACGGACGCGTGGGCGATCGGACGCGAACGTCACGACGGGTTGGTCGCGCTGCGCGCGTTCGACGGGCTCGATGCCGACGCCATCCTCGAGCTCGGCTGGGCGCGCCTGCACGAGGAGCGGGCGGCGCGCGCCGCCGTGGCACGCGAGATCGACCCGGGCGCGGACGAAGCGACCGTCATCGACCGGGTCAAGTCGGATGGGCCGGCGACCTTCGGCGATGCCCTCGCGGCCTACCGTGACGCGATGCCTCGCGCCCGCCGGTACCTGATCGACCACGACCTGGTGACGGTCCCGGACGACGAACGGATCGAGGTCGTGGCGACGCCCGAGTACCTGCGCAACGTGGTCCCCTTCGCCGCCTATTTCGCGCCGGCCGCCTTCGATCCGGATCCGAAGGGGATCTACGTCGTCACGCCGTCGGTCGACGGCGACCCGAACGCCATGCGCGAGCACAACTACGCGTCGATCAGCAACACCAGCATCCACGAGGCGTATCCGGGCCACCACCTCCAGCTGGACACCGCCCGGCGCCATCCGTCGCTGACCCGCCTGCTCGCCGACGCGCCCGAGTTCGTGGAGGGCTGGGGGATGTACTCCGAGCTGATGATGCGCGAGCAGGGCTTCGACACCGATCCTCGTTTCCGGCTGGCGATGCACACGGACGCCATCTGGCGGGCCTGCCGGATCATCCTCGACGTCCGGATGCACCGCGGCGAGCTGAGCGCCGAGGAAGCCACGGACTTCCTGGTCGAGCACACCAACTTCGAGCGGCCGAACGCCTATGCCGAGATCCAGTGGTACACCTACCGCCCGACCTATCCGCTCTCCTATCTGCTCGGACGGACGCTGCTGCTCGGCCTGCGCGCCGACGAGCAGCGCCGCCTCGGGGAGCGGTTCAGCCTCCAGGGCTTCCACGACACCCTGCTGCGCAATGGGTCGCTGCCGATCAGCTTCCACCGCCGCCTCCTCGCCGGCGAGCCGGTGCCCGGCCCCGGGGCCTGAGTCGACCGTGCAGGTGATTCCCGCGATCGACCTCGAAGGTGGACGGTCGCGCATCGTCTACTGGCCCGGGGCCGCGGCGGCCATCGGGTCGCCGACGGACCGGCCGGACCGCATCGCCGAGCGATTCGTCGCCCTCGGCGCGCGATCGATCCACCTCGTCGACTTCGATGGCGCGCGATCCGGGGCGCCGGCCAACCTGGAGGCCGTCGGCGCCGTGGCGGCCCGGATCGCCGTTCCGCTCCAGCTCGCCGGCGGCGTCGACTCGGCCGACGCGATCCGGCTCGCCTTCGCGGCCGGCGCCACGCGGGTCGTGCTGACCACGGCGATCGCCGACCGGCCCGAGGAGCTTCGGGCGTGTCTCGGGATCGCGGGCGACTGGCTTGCGGTGGGGCTCGATCCGCGCCCGGAACGGCTGGCTGCCTTTCCCTGGCGGCGACTCGCGCCGCCGACCCTCGCCGACCTGATCGGCGAGCTCGTTGGCGCCGGCGTGGCGCGGTTCGTCCTGGGCCACGGTGGCGCCGAACCCGACCTCGCGAGGACCCGCGACCTCGTGGCGTCGTACGATGCCGAGATCCTGGTGGCCGGCGGGGTTCGCGACCTCGACGGCCTGCGACGCCTGCGCGACACCGGCGTGGGCGGTGTCATCCTCGGAGAGGTCCTGCTCTCCGGGGCCATCGAGTTCCAAGCAGCCCTGGAGGCCGCCGCATGATCCCCGGTTCGCTTCGTCGAGTCGCCGCGCCTGCCCTTCCCACGGTGCTCGCGCTGGCCCTGGCCGCCTGTTCGACGGCAGGCGGCGCAACCCCGCTGCCCACGGTCGGACCGTCGACCGGTGGGTCGGCCGGGTCGGCATGCCCAACCAGCCAACCTCCTGCCCTGGCCAGGGGCGAGACCCGGACCGTCACGATCCAGACCGACAAGGGCGCCTTCGCCATCAAGATCCAGGCGGACCTGTCGCCGATCGCGGCCGGCAACTTCGTGACCCTGGCCGGCTGCGGCTTCTACGACGGGGTCGTCTTCCACCGGGTGGCGACGCTTCAGGACGGCACGCCGTTCGTCATCCAGGGAGGCGATCCGACGGGCACCGGAACCGGTGGCCCGGGCTACTCGATCCAGGACGAACCGGTGACCGCGACCTACCAGCGCGGCACGGTGGCCATGGCCCGAACGTCGGAGCCCAATTCGGTCGGATCGCAGTTCTTCATCGTCCTCGACGACAAGGACCAGTCCATCCTCGCCCAGTACAACACCTACCAGATCATCGGCTCGGTGATATCCGGCATGGACGCCGTGGATGCCATCTACGCTGCGGCCGGCGGCCAGGAGCAGCCGGCCAGCCCGATCGCCATGACCAAGGTCACCGTCAGCAACCCATGAGCCACTCGAAGCGAAACCCAAGGAGCCAGCCATGACCCGTGCCACGATCGCCACCGAGCTCGGCGACATCGAGGTCGAACTGTTCGACGAGAGCGCCCCGAAGGCCGCTGGCAACTTCATCGACCTCGCCCGCAAGGGGTTCTACGACGACGTCGTCTTCCACCGCGTGATCCCGGGCTTCGTCGCCCAGGCCGGTGACGGGCAGTACGGCAAGAAGTCGTCGCTCGAGCGCGGCCGCGTCGGCACGGGTGGCCCCGGCTACAAGTTCGAGGACGAGAAGGTCCAGGGCGACTACGTCCGTGGCGCGCTGGCCATGGCCAATGCCGGTCCGAATACCAACGGCAGCCAGTTCTTCGTCTGCCACCAGGACCTGACCGGCAAGCTGCCCAAGAACTACACCCTGTTCGGCCAGGTGACGCGCGGGATGGACATCGTGGACAAGATCGTCAACGCGCCGCGCGACGGCCGCGACTTCCCCGATCAGCCGGTCGCGATGACCTCGGTGACCATCCACGAGGCGTGAAGGTTAAGGAATTTACACACTCAGACGTGACAAAACCCTTGGAAAACGGCCCCACGTCGGGTAGGATATTCGTGCTGCTCAAACAGCCACGCTGCCCCAGGGTCAAGGTCATGGGTAGGTAGGGTCAGGGTAGTCGGTGCAGCCGACGTGATAGATGCTCTTGACGCGCGGCAGAAGTGTTCGCCTCGGCGGGCACCTTTACCGGGACAGCATCGAAGCGGCTCCTTCGGGAGCCGCTTCG
>JBGPIH010000182.1:0-5443 GCA_041484785.1 Candidatus Limnocylindria bacterium | reverse complement strand
GATCATCGGCAAGGGCGGATCGATGATCCGCAAGATCCAGGAAGAGACCCAGACCGAGATCAACGTCGAGGACGACGGGACCGTGGAGATCGCGGCAGTCTCCGGCGAGAACTCGCGCAAGGCGATCCAGTGGATCGAGAGCCTGACCCGCGAAGTCGAGATCGGCGCGCTCTACCTCGGCAAGGTGACCCGGATCATGGGCTTCGGCGCGTTCGTCGAGATCCTTCCGGGCAAGGAGGGCCTGGTCCGGATCGGCGAGCTCGCCGACTATCATGTCCCGACCGTCGAGGACGTCGTGTCCGTCGGCGACGAGGTCATGGTCGTGGTGACCGAAGTGGACCGCCAGGGCCGGGTCAACCTCTCGCGCAAGGCGGCGATGCAGCGCCACCTGGCCAAGGATCCGGCATAGCGGCACGCGTCACCCTCGCCCACTCGAACGGAGCCGCCGGGCGACCGGCGGCGCCGCCGTTCACCCGTCCGGCTTCGAAGGCCCCCGGCTGGGCCGCCGATACCCGCTGCTATACTCCGGACGTGCCCGTCCCGGCGCCAGAGCGAGCGGAGTCACGCCCCTCATGAACCGCAATTCTCTTACCGTCGCCGTCGTGGGCGCCACCGGCGTCGTTGGACGGACGATGATCCAGATCCTCAACGAGCGGGAGTTCCCGGTCGGGGAGTTGCGACTCCTTGCCTCTGGCCGGTCGGCCGGGCGGACCGTCTCGATCGACGGGCGGACGCTGGAGATCGGCGAGGCGGTGCCCGACGCATTCGACGGTGTCGACATCGCTCTCTTCTCGGCGGGCGGTGACGTCTCGACCGAGCTGGCGCCCGCAGCGGTCGCCCATGGCGCCACGGTCATCGACAACTCGTCTGCCTGGCGGATGGACCCGACCGTCCCGCTGGTGGTGTCGCAGGTCAATCCCGACGACCTCGAAGGACACTGCGGGATCGTCGCCAACCCGAACTGCTCGACGATGCAGCTCGCGCCGGTGCTCATGGCCCTGCGCGACAGCGTCGGCCTCGAGCGGGTCATCGTGGACACCTATCAATCCGTGTCGGGGACCGGTGCGGATGCGCTGGCCGAGCTCGAGAGCCAGATTCGCGCCCACGTCAGCGGCGAGCCCAAGACCGCCGGCGTCTATCCGCACCCGATCGCCTTCAACGCCCTGCCTGAGATCGACGTCTTCCTCCCCAACGGCTACACCAACGAGGAGTGGAAGGTCGTCAACGAGAACCGCAAGATCCTGGGCCTGCCCAACCTGCGCATCTCGTGCACCGCCGTCCGTATCCCGGTCTTCGTCAGCCACTCCGAGGCGGTGCACGTCGAGACGCGTGCGTCGATCAGCCCGGAGCGCGCCCGCAAGCTCTTCGGCGCTGTGCCGGGCGTGATCGTCCAGGACGATCCGGGCGAGCACGAGTATCCGCTCGCGACGAACGCCGCGGGACGCGACGAGATCTTCGTGGGACGGGTGCGCCGGGACGTCTCGGTCGCCGACGATCGGGGCCTCGTCCTCTGGGTCGTCTCGGACAACCTCAGGAAAGGGGCGGCGACCAACACCGTGGAGCTCGCCGAGCTCCTTCGCGAGCGCGACTGGATCCTGCCCGCCTCGGCGCGTGGCGCCCGTCCGTACCGCGCGCTCGGAGCTATCGAGGCCACGGCGTGACCGAGGCCGAGCGCCGCCAGGCGCTCGAAGCCATTGCTGCCGAGATTCGCTCGTGCACGGATTGTCGGCTCCACGAGGGACGCACCAGGGCTGTGCCGGGCGAGGGCGACCCCGAGACGGAGGTCGTCTTCGTGGGCGAAGGGCCGGGATTCAACGAGGATCGCCTGGGCCGGCCATTCGTCGGCCGGGCCGGCGACCTGCTGGTCAAGCTGCTGGGGTCGATCGGCTGGCGGCGCGAGGATGTCTTCATCACCAATGTCGTCAAGTGCCGCCCGCCCGAGAATCGTGACCCGCAGCCCGACGAGATCGCGGCCTGTTCGAAGTACCTGCGTCGGCAGCTCGAGATGCTGGACCCGGCGGTCGTCGTGACCCTGGGCCGCCACTCGATGGGCCGGTTCATGCCCGGAGCCCGGATCTCCCAGGCCCACGGCACGGTGCGGCCGGCCGATCCCGCCACGGGGGCGCGTTCCGCCGTCGTCTTGGCGCTGTACCACCCTGCCGCCGCGCTGCGCACGCCGTCGATCGAACGCGAGAGCTACGTCGACATGGCCGGCGTGCCCGGGGCGCTGATCGATGCCCGCCGCCGGCGTGAGACCGCCCCGTCCGTGGAATTGCCCACGGCGCCCTCCCCAAAGCAGTCCGAGGCGGCGCCCGTCGCGCCGGCGCCCGGCGACGAGCCTACCCCGCAACTCACCCTGTTCTAGCCATGCCAAGGACCCGAATGCCACCCACGAATGAAGAGCCGCTCCGCATCATCCCGCTCGGCGGGGTGGGCGAGATCGGCAAGAACATGTACGTTTTCGAGTACCGCGACGAGATCGTCGTGATCGACTGCGGCCTGATGTTCCCGGACGAGGAGATGTTCGGGATCGACCTGGTCATCCCGGACATCACCTACCTGAAGGAACGGCGCTCGAAGGTCAAGGCGTTCCTGATCACCCACGCGCACGAGGACCACGTCGGCGCGCTGCCGTACGTCCTCCCCGAGTTCCCCGGCGTCCCGGTCTACGCGTCCATCCTCGCCCGCGGACTGCTGGGCAACAAGATCAAGGAGCACAAGCTCCACAACAACCCGTTGATCGGCCTCGAGCCCGGCGACGAGGTCGATATCGGGGCATTCCACGTGATGCCGTTCCGGGTTGGCCATTCGATCCCGGACGCGATGGGGATCGCGCTGCGGACGCCGGTCGGCACGATCGTCCACACCGGCGACTTCAAGTTCGACCACACGCCGGTCGACGGCAAGCTCTCCGACTTTGCCATCCTCGCCAAGCTTGGCCAGGAAGGTGTCGCCTGCCTGCTGTCGGACTCGACCCGCGCCGAGAACCCCGGCTACACCCCGTCCGAGCGCACGGTCGGCGACGCGTTCCGCGAGATCATGCAACCGCTCGATGGGCGGGTCATCGTCGCCACGTTCGCCAGCAACATCGCCCGGATCCAGCAGGTCCTCGACGCGGCCGCGGACATGAACCGGAGTGTCGCGGTGATCGGGCGCTCGATGGAGCAGAACTTCCGGATCGCGACGGATCTCGGGTACCTCAAGTACGAGCCATCGCAGATCGTGCCAAAGGACAAGATCAAGGACCACCCGGACGCCAAGCTGGTCATCGCCACCACCGGCGCCCAGGGCGAGCCGATGGCCGGCCTGGCCCGCATGGCCAACCGGGACCATCGGTTCGTGGAGATCCAGCCCGGCGACACCGTCATCGTCAGCGCGAGCCCGATCCCGGGCAACGAGGAGTACGTCTCGCGCACGATCGACAACCTGTTCAAGGCCGGCGCGAACGTGTACTACCACACGATCAAGCGGGCGCACGTCTCCGGCCACGCCAGCCAGGAGGAGCTGAAGCTGATGCTCGGGCTGACCAAGCCCACCCACTTCATCCCGATGCATGGCGAGTTCCGGATGCAGGTCCAGCACGGTCGGCTGGCGATCGAGACCGGCGTGCTGCCGGAGAACGTGTTCATCATCGAGAACGGGACGCCGATCGAGCTGTACGCCGATGGCAGCGCCCGCCGGGCAAACCCGGTGACGGCCGGATACGTCTATGTCGACGGCCTGTCCGTCGGGGACGTTGGCGACATCGTCCTGCGCGATCGGCGTGCCCTGGCCAACGACGGCATGTTCATGATCGTGGTGACCGTGGACAAGCAGACCGGATCGGTGATCGGTCGGCCCGAGATCATCACCCGCGGATTCGTCCACCTCAACGAGCGCGACCCGCTCATGGAGGAAGCGGTGGAACGCGTGATCGGCGCCATCGACACGCCCGGCGACCACATCAGCGAGGTCGCGCTCCTCAAGACCCAGATCAAGGACGGCGTCTCACGCTACCTGTACGAGCAGACGAAGCGGCGGCCGATGGTCTTCCCGGTCGTCGTCGAGGTCTAGCATGGCCACCCGTCGCCGCCTGGTCACCCGCAAGCCGTCCAGCCGCCCGTCGCGGGCGCGGCGGTCGAGCGCGTGGACGAGTCGCCTCACCCCCGATGTCGTGCGCTCGATCCTTGGGCTGTTCCTGCTCGTCCTGGGCGCCATGACCCTGATCGCGCTCATGCCGACCGGCCGGGGCGCCCTGACGAGCTGGTGGACCGACCTCTTTGCGCCCTGGTTCGGAAGGTTGCGCTGGCTCCTGCCCTTCTTCCTCCTGTCCGCCGGCTGGTGGTTGGAGTGGGGACCTGGCCGTCGTCCGGGATCGGGCTGGGGGATAACGGTGCTCGGTCTGGCCATCACCTACGCCGGGGTCCTCGGCGCTGCGCAGATCTTGTGGGGTGAACCGACCGGCGGCCGGATCGGGCACGCGCTGGCCGGCAGGCTGGGCGACTTGTTCACCCCGGCCGGCGCGTTCGTCCTGCTCGTCGGGCTCGCCGTCCTCGGCCTGATCATCGGGTTCGGGATCCCGCTGCGCCAGCTGCTCCATCCCGCGGTCGGCACGGCACGCTGGGTCGGATCGACGGCCGCCGAGGCGCTCCGGCGGGCCCCGTCCAACGGCAGCGCACCCGAGGATCGACCGGCCCCGACCCCCGATCAGGCCGCCAATGGACGCGGTCGCGGCGGTGCCCGGAGCGTCCCCGCTGGAGCGTCCCCGGGTCAGACCGGGGTCTGGGGCGACGGGGACGAGTCGGCCATCCCGAGCGCCATCCCGAGCGCCCGCCCGACGTCCTCGACCTTTGCACCGGCGCGCGCCACGGCGACCTCGGCGACCCTGGTCGGGGCGCCGCGCCCGGCCCGCGATCCGGACGACGTGACCGACGGTTTCGACACGCCGCCAACGAAGGAGCGAATCGACTACGTCCTGCCGCCGATCGTGACCCTCGACGACATCGCCCTCCCGATCAGCGCCGGCGGCGACCTGGCCGCCCACGAGCGCAACCAGGAGATCATCGTCAAGAAGCTGGCCGGCTTCGGCATCCCGGCCAAGATCGTCGGCCGCAACGCCGGGCCGGTCGTGACCCAGTACGAGGTCCAGCCGGCGCCGGACGTCAAGGTCAGCCGCATCGAGGGCCTCTCGGATGACCTGGCCATGGCTCTCGCCGCACGCTCGTTGCGGATCGAGGCGCCGATCCCGGGCAAGAGCGCGGTCGGCATCGAGATCCCCAACAAGGACTTCAACGTGGTCGCCCTGCGCCGGATCCTCGAGGAGGTCGACTTCAAGGCATCGGGCTCCACCCTGACCTTCGCCCTGGGACGTGACGTGGCCGGTAAAGCGCAGGCGGTGGACCTGGCCAAGATGCCGCACCTGCTGATCGCAGGGGCGACCGGATCTGGCAAGAGCGTGATGGTC
>JBGPIH010000181.1:0-5578 GCA_041484785.1 Candidatus Limnocylindria bacterium | reverse complement strand
GCTACTGGTCCGAGCGGTTCGCTGCCGCGCTCCGACCCTGGCCCTCGCCGGCCTGAGTCAGCACAGAAAATGGGATGCTTCCATCCGCGGTCGAGGTCAGGCGTCATCGCCTGGCGGAGAGGGTGGGATTCGAACCCACGGAGTCTTGCAACTCAACGCTTTTCAAGAGCGCCGCCTTCAACCGCTCGGCCACCTCTCCGGCGTGGGCAGGATAACGCGACGTGGCGCGCTCGGCCGCGGATCGCCGCGCTCGGTGTCGGATCGCGTCAGGGCGTCCCGGGCCCCGTCGGCTCCGGGGCCACGACCGTCGCCCGTTTGATCTCCGGGTCGGTGAAGACGTCGAGGTCGTCCCGGCTCTGGGTCGAGAACTCCGAGACGATCGCCCCGTCGGGCCCGGCCTGGAACCAGTGGAGCGTGTTCGGCGGCACCGTGAACTGCCCGCCTGGGCCGAGCACGATCTCGCGCGCGGCCGTGTACACGCCGCGGTCCGCCCGTGCCGGGCGCGCCAGCGGGTCCGCCGTGGGATCCCCTTCCACGTGGAGGTACACGACACCCGCCCGGACCCGGAACGTCTCCTCCTTGCCCGGTGTGCCATCGAACGGCGGATGGCGATGCTCGGCGCACGTCTGGTTCGGGAACAGCACGATCTCCTTCGCACAGACGCGCTCCGTGTTCACGTAGACGACGATCTGCAGGCCGATCTGTTCGAGCAGGTTGAGCCCGAAGTCGACGACCTCGATGCCGTCCCGTTCGGCTGCGGTCAATGCCAGGCCGGCGGCCTCGAGGGTCGCCGCCGCGCGCTCGCGTGCCCGCGCCACCTGGGCTCTCGTCAACATGCCCCTCGTCACGCTCCTGTCCCAGGTCGATCGTGGGTGGGAAGGCCTCGACCCGGATACGATGGCCTGATCGTGCCACATCGCGATCGGCGCGCCAGAGCAGGAGCGGGAATGCAATTCGGGGTCTTCAGCGTCGGGGACGTGACGACCGATCCAGTCGCGGGACGCACGCCGAGCGAAGCCGAACGGATCCAGGCGATGGTCACCATCGCCCTCAAGGCCGAGGAAGTCGGCCTGGACGTGTTCGCGACGGGCGAGCACCACAACCCGCCGTTCGTCCCGTCCTCCCCGACCACCATGCTCGGCTACATCGCCGCGCGCACCGAGCGCCTGATCCTGTCAACCGCCACGACGCTGATCACGACGAACGATCCGGTCAAGATCGCCGAGGACTACGCGATGCTCCAGCATCTCGCCGGCGGCCGGGTCGACCTGATGATGGGCCGGGGCAACATGGGCCCGGTCTACCCCTGGTTCGGCCAGGATATCCGGAACGGGATCGCGCTGGCCTACGAGAACTACGCCCTGCTCCACCGGCTGTGGCGGGAGGACGTCATCGACTGGCAGGGCCGGTTCCGGACGGCGCTGACGGGCTTCACCTCGACGCCCCGGCCGCTCGACGGCGTGCCGCCCTTCGTCTGGCACGGCTCGATCCGCAGCCCCGAGATCGCCGAGCAGGCCGCCTACTACGGCGACGGCTTCTTCCACAACAACATCTTCTGGCCGAAGGAGCATGTCCAGCGGATGGTCGAGCTCTATCGCCGGCGCTTCGAGCACCACGGGCACGGTCCGGCCGACCAGGCCATCGTGGGACTCGGCGGCCAGGTGTTCCTGCGCGCAAACAGCCAGGACGCCGTCCGGGAGTTCCGGCCCTATTTCGACCACGCGCCGGTCTATGGCGGCGGGCCGTCGCTCGAGGACTACATGGAGCAGACGCCGCTGACGGTCGGCAGCCCCCAGCAGGCCATCGACCGAACGCTGGCCTTCCGCGACATCGTCGGGGACTACCAGCGTCAGCTGTTCCTGGTCGACCACGCCGGGCTCCCGCTCGACACCGTGCTCGAGCAGCTCGAGATGCTCGGAGCGCTCGTCGTGCCGGTCCTGCGCAGGGAGTTCGCCGCGAAACGAGCGGCGAACGTGCCCGAGGCGCCGGTCCACCCGCGGGTCCTGTCGGCCGAGGCCGCCCGGGCGGCCGCGACCGCGGTCGCGTGAGCGCGATGGGCGCCCGCTCGCTCGTCGTCGTCAGCGCGGGGCTGAGCCAGCCGTCCTCGACCCGCCTGCTGGCGGACCGGCTGTCGGCCGCCGTCGACCGGTATCTCCGCGACGCCGGGATCGAGCCCGATCTCGAGGTCATCGAGCTGCGCGACCATGCCCAGGACCTGACGAACCACCTCCTGACCGGCTTCCCGAGCCCGCGACTGCGGGCAGCGATCGACACCGTCCTCGCCGCCGACGGCGTGATCGCGGTGACGCCGATCTTCAGCGCGTCCTACAGCGGCCTGTTCAAGCTGTTCTTCGACCTCGTGGCACGCGACGGGTTCGCGGGCAAGCCGGTCCTCATCGCGGCCACCGGAGGGACGGCGCGCCACTCGCTCGCGGTCGAGCACGCCATCCGGCCGCTGTTCGCCTACCTCAACGCGGCAGTCGTCGCGACCGGTGTCTACGCCGCGACCGAGGACTGGGGGCGCAGCGGCGATGCGGCGGACGGCAGCCTCGTCGAGCGGATCGATCGGGCCGCCCGGGAGCTCGCGGCGTCGATGACGGCGCGGGAGGCACCTGCCCCGACGGACCCGTTCGCGAATCCAGTCCCGTTCGACGAGCAGCTTCGCTCGAGCTAGGACCCGTCGGCGTCTGGCGGTCGCCGGGGTGTGCGATCGCACCTACCCCTACCCAAATGGCTCTGGACGAGACCGGGTGGGTTGGGAGTAATCTGCACGTCCACGGAGCCTGATGTCGGGTCGGCTCGGCAGCGCGAGCGCTTCCCGGGCGCGGGCGGGACGTGGGCGAGGTGCTCCAGCGATGCCGAATCCCACGCGTCTCCTTCGACGAGGCCCTCATGTCGACGAGGCCGAGATCGAGGCCGCGCGCTCCCACAGCCTGGCTCGACTGTCGGAGATCGTCGACCACGCACCCACGACCGCGCCGGACGTCGCATCCGCCGAGGATGCGGCGACTCCCGTGCCTGCGGCACCCGCGGAGTCGCTGGCATCGGTCGACGATGTCTCGGCGGAGATGACGGCTCGCGCGGAGGCACCGGCCGTCCCGGCGGAGGCCTTCACCGTCCCCGCTGCGACGGGTATCGCGGCGGACGCCGAGCCGGACGTCCAGCGCGTCGACCACGGGCCCGGCGGTGCCGCGACGGCGACGGCGATGGCCGTGACGATCGACCTCGACGACGCCGACGGCGCGAACGGCGGCGGGGCGGCGCGCATCGATCCTGGCACCCCGATCGCCCTGCCGGTGACGAGCATCCCGGTGATGGCGGAGCCCGGTTCCCTCTCGGCCGATGCCGACGACTGGGATCTCCCCGTGCCCGATGTCGGCGAAGCGGCCTCGCGCCCCCGGCCGGCCGCCCCGCGCCGCCCCGTCGCGACGCCTTCCACCGCCGTCCCGGTGGGGGTCATCGCCTCGTGCCCGTACTGCGCCCTCCTCCTCGAGCCACCGCCTGAGGCCGACCGGCGCTGCGCTCGCTGCCGCCAGCGGATCATCGTCAGGCATGTCCAGGGCCGGGTGGTCTACCTGACCGAAGCGGCGGTTGAGGTGTTCGAGGCGGAGCGGCGGCGGATCGCGAACACCGGGCGGTGGACCCGGGACCGCGAGCGCTGGCTCAAGCTGGCCGTATCGGTCGGGGCGCCCGCCGGACGCATCGCCCGCCTGGAGCGGGCAGTCCTGTCCGATGCGGTCCTCGCGGACGCCCACGCGCTCTTCGAGACGACCGTGGAACGGCAGGTCCGCGCCGCGAAGCGGGATCATCGCTGGGACGACGCGGCCCGCCTCAGGCGCGACCAGGCGCTCGCGCTCTATCGGATGGCCGGATCGCCGGTCCCACCACTCGAGGAGCTCGTCACGCTGCACCGCGATGGGGCGTCCGCCGCGCTCCACGGCCTCGACGAGATCGCCAAGGAGGCAGAGCTCATCGGCGCCGACTGCTGCGATGCGTGTCGCGCCGACGACCGCCGGCGGTTCAGGATCAGCCGGGAGCTGCGCGAGCCCAGGCTGCCGCATGCCGGGTGCCCGAAAGGCCTGTGCCGCTGCCGCTGGGAGCTGACGGCCCGGGACCGGAACCTCATCGGCGGGTATCTCCGTCGCCATGCCCGGCCGGACCGCGCGGCGCCGTCCGCCTGAATCCTCGGAGACCTGACATCGGATTCCTGCGCCGGCTGATCGGTCGCCCGGGACGGCCCGAGGGCGATTCCGCCCGCGGTTCGGAGGAATCGGCCGCTGCCGAAGCCCCGGTCCCGGCGCCCACGGACTCGCCGGGCGACGGCACGTCGCCGGAGGCCGTGACGGCCGGCCTGCCAAGCGGACCCGAGGCACCCGGCTGTCCGTACTGCGCGGTCACCCTCGAGCGCGCGCCCACCCGGGACCGCCGTTGTCCGAGCTGCCGGCAGCCGATCGTCGTTCGTCGTGTCGACGGGCGGATCGTCCTCCTCACGGCCGAGGCCGCGCCGATCGTCGACTGGCACCTCCAGCGTGAAGCTGACGAGCGCAGGTGGGCCGCAGAGCGGGCGCGCTGGCTGGAGCGGGCGGCTCGCGCCAAGGCGCCGGCCAAACAGCTCGCACGGCTGTCGGCCGCGAAGCTCACGGGGTCCGTCGTCGACCGCTCGAGGGCGCTCTACCTCGAGTCCACCGAGCGGGCCGTCCGGGCGGCGCGACGGAACGCCGAATGGTTCGTCATCGCGCGGATCCGGCGGGACGAGGCAGCGACGCTCTACGCGGAGGCTGGCAGTCCGGTTCCACCACCCGAGGAGATCGTCGCCCTGCACCGCGAGGGGATGCTCGCCGAGCTCCGCTCGATTGCCGCGACGACGCAGTTCGCCGAGCTTGTCGGTGCCGGGTGCTGCCCGGCCTGCCGGAGCGGTGACAGCACGTCGGTGATGATCGCGACCGAGCTCCGCACCCCGCGACTTCCCCACGAAGGCTGCCCCAAGGGGATCTGCGCGTGCGAGTGGTGGATCTCGACGACCGCCCCGCGGAAGCCGAGACGGCGCCGGTCGGCGGCGCCGTCGTAGGCGGCGGTCGCGCCGCCCGCCGTTGCGGCCCTCCCTCGGGTCTCGATCAGGCCGGGGCGATCGTGTCTCGGCGCATGTACGACCGCAGCACCTCGGGGACGGTGACGCTGCCGTCCGCCTGCTGGTGGGTCTCGAGCAGGGCGGCCACGACCCGGGCGAGCGCCAGGCCGGAGCCGTTGAGCGTGTGGACGAGCTCGGCCTTGGCGCCCGGCTCGGGCCGATAGCGAATCGCCATCCGGCGAGCCTGGAAGTCCCCGAAGTTGGAGCACGAGCTGACCTCAAGCCAGCGCTCGACGCCCGGCGCCCAGACCTCGAGGTCGTACTTGCGGGCCTGGGTGAAGCCCATGTCCCGGGTCGCCATGAGCAGAACCCGGTAGGCCAGGCCGAGGCGCTGGAGCAGGATCTCCGCGCGTTCGGTCATCCATTCGAGCGCGGCCGCGGAGTCCTCGGGACGCTCGAACAGGACCATCTCGACCTTGTCGAACTGGTGGACGCGCAGGATGCCGCGGG
>JBGPIH010000180.1:0-5677 GCA_041484785.1 Candidatus Limnocylindria bacterium | reverse complement strand
GCCAACCACGCGACCGCCCGCGAGACCAGCAACCCATCCCGGAGGATCCAGCCTGATGATCGACCAGCAGCCGACGGTCGTCTCCCTCACCGACGCCGCGGTCCTCAAGCTCCAGGAGCTGACCAAGGAGGAGACGAATCCCCAGATCGGCCTGCGCGTCTACGTCTACTCCGGTGGCTGTTCCGGGTTCCGCTACGGGATGATGCTCGAAGACGCACCCACGCCCGAGGACAGAGTCCTGGACGCCAGCGGGATCAGGGTCTACGTCGACGGCCAGAGCGTCGACCTGCTCAAGGGCGCGCAGATCGACTACGTGGACACGCTCATGGGCGCGGGCTTCACGGTCAACAACCCGAACGCGGTGGCCGCCTGTGGCTGCGGCTCGAGCTTCCGCACCGCTGACGACGCGGGTGCACCCAAGGGCTGCTCGCACTGACCTTGCCGCTCCGGCGATGACGGCTCGTCGCCCGGAGCGAAGCGCAACGCCTGAAGCCGCCGGGTGACCGGCGGCTTCGCTGCGCCTGCAGCTGCGCACTCGACCGCGTGATGGCCGAGCGGGGTGGAACCGTTCGGCGCCCGGTGGCGCCGCTGCCAGGTCTGGCGTCGCTGGAGCCAAGGGCGGGCTAGACTCGGACCTGCGGCTCCCAGGCCGTCGTATCGCCGTCGACAAATGGACCCAGCATCCGATGGAGATCCCGCTCTTTCCGCTCCACACCGTGCTCTGCCCCGGCATCGTCCTGCCGCTCCACGTCTTCGAGGACCGCTACCGGGCGCTGACCCGGCACTGCCTGGCGACGGGCACCCCGTTCGGTGTCGTCCTGATCCGGGAGGGTCGGGAGGTCGGTGCCGACACGACGCTCGCGCTGGCGGGGGTGGGTGCCCTGGTCGAGATTCGCGAGGCGGGCCGCTACGCGGATGGTCGCTACGACCTGCTGGCGGCGGCCACCGGCCGGTTCGCCATCGAATCGGTTGATCCCGGCCGGGCGCCGTACCTGGTCGCGAACGTGACGCCGCTCGACGACGAGATCGGCGACGAAGTTCGTGCCGAGCGACTCGCCGCGACCGCGGTCCGGCGCTTCGTTCGCTACCTCGAGCTGATGCGAATCCGGGAGGGTGAGACGGGCGAGGCCCTCGACATCCGGGTCGAGCTCGACGCCCCGATCGCGGACGTGCCCGGCGAAGCCGCCGAGTCCCTCAGGACGGGTGGGCCCTTCGATGGGGGAGAGGAGGCGTCCGAAACCGTACGCGCCGGGGACGAATCGACCAGCCTGGCCATCCCGGACGATCCGACGGTGCTTTCCTACCTGCTGTCCGGGATCATCCAGATCGAGTTGCCTCGACGCCAGCGGTTGCTGGAGGCGGCGACGACGGTGGAGCGGCTGGAGCAGCTCATCCGCCTGCTCGATCGCGAGGTCTTCCTGCTCGGACGACGCCTCCGATCCTTCTCGCCCGATATGCGGAGCCTGGGTGGGGCGCGACGCAGCTAGTTGTTCGGCGGTGAGATCCAGGCGCGCGAGATGTCGTCAGGCGTAGCCGGGATGGCCGGGCTGGCGGGCGACCTCGTCCCGATGTCCCGCCCGTCAGCGCCCTCCTACTCGCTGAAGCGCTCCTCGCGCCACGGGTCCGCGTCGTTGTGGTAGCCGTAACGCTCCCAGAACCCGAGCTGGTCGTGATCGAGGAACTCGAGCCCGCGGATCCACTTGCTGCTCTTCCAGAAATACCGCTTGGGGACGAGCAGCCGGAGCGGGTAGCCGTGCTCCAGCTCGAGCGGCTGGCCTCCGAACGTGTCGGCCAGGAGCACGTCGTCGTCGTCCAGGACCGAGAGCGGCAGGTTGGCCGTGTAGCCCTGCTCGGCGTGGGACACCACGTGTGTCGCCGATGGCCTGACGCCGGCCGCCTCGAGGATCGTCTGGATCGCGACGCCCTCCCAGGTGGTGTCGAGCCTGGTCCAGCGAGTCACACAGTGGAGGTCCGTCGCGACCGTCTTGCGCGGCAGGGCCCTGAACTGGTCCCAGGTCAGCGTGAACGGCGTATCGACCTCGCCCCAGACCCTGAAATCCCAGGTTGCGAGATCGGTGTGCGGCACGGAGCCGTAGTGGAGGACCGGGAACTTCTCCGTCCGGTACTGGCCCGGCGGAATCCGGCTCGCGACCGCTGGATCCTGGTCGCGGTTCCCGAAGAGGCGCTCGAACATCGTGAACCTCGTCTGAGTGGTCCCGTATCGTCCCACAGCACGGCGTGATGCCGGGCGCCCGTTGGTTCGTGGGAGCGGCGGGCTGCTGCGTTACGCTTCCGCCGTGGATTCGCCCAGGACCTCCGCCGGGATGACCGATGGGACCGCGTCGAGCGCCGCGGCGCCGCGCCTGATCATCGTGATGCCGGCCTACAACGCCGCCCGGACCCTCCGCCGAACCTACGCCGACATCCCGCACGAGCTGGTCCACCAGATCATCCTGGTCGATGACGTCTCGCGCGACGAGACCGTCGAGATCGCCGGCCAGCTGGGGCTGGTGGTCATCCTCCACCCGCAGAACCGTGGCTACGGCGGCAACCAGAAGACCTGCTACGACGCCGCCCTGGCGGCCGGCGCCGAGATCGTGGTCATGCTGCATCCCGACTACCAGTACGACGCCACCCGGATTCCCGCCCTTGTCGGCCCGATCGCCGACGGCTCGCGCGACCTCATGCTGGGGAGCCGGTTCCTGGGCGACCCGCTGGCCGGCGGGATGCCGCGCTGGAAGTACGTCAGCAACCGATTCCTGACGGAGCTCGAGAATCTCGCCTTCGGGTTGCATCTCTCCGAATACCACACGGGGTTGCGGGCCTACAGCCGGCATCTGCTCGAGACCGTCCCGTACCAGCTGAACAGCGACGACTTCGTGTTCGACCAGGAGCTGATCGCCCAGGTCGTGGCGGCCGGCATGACCGACCGGATCGGCGAGATCGCGGTCCCGACGCGCTACTTCGAGGAGGCCTCGTCGGTCGGGCTGCGGCGGAGCATCGTGTACGGCCTGTCCACCCTGCGCGTCGTGGCCCGCTATCTGCTCCATCGGCTGCGCCTGCGACGGTCGCCGAAGCTCACGGCGCGGACCACCGATCGGCCGCCGCCGGTGTCCTGACCGAGTGATCAGCGGCTCCAGCCGCTGCGTCCGTCCCGCCCACGCGAGTGGCCCCGGGATGGAACGCCGCGGCGCGGAAGCCCGTCAGTCGTCGGCCTGTTCGGTCAGGAGGCGGCGGAGCTGAAGTCCAGGCTCAAGCGCGTGATGCCGGTGGGAGCATCCAGTGGACGGTCATAGGGCTCGAACTCAAGACCGGCCTCGACGTCGCGCTTGCGGACGCGCAGGAATTCGAGCACGTATTGCTCGTAGGTCTCGCCGATAATCGAGACCGCCTCGCGATGCGCGGGCCGCCCGGCGGCCGAGCGTGCCTCGGCTCGGGAGGTCCAGAGACAAAACGAAAGGCAGCTCCGGTCGGCCGCCAGCGGTCCCTTGAAATAGTGGAGGAACCCGCGGGCATGCCCAGCTTCGGCGTGAGCGAAGGTGTCGTAAGCGTGAAGCCGGTCCTCGTCCGCGTCCGCTCGCAGGACCGAACGGAAGACGACGAGATACCACTCCCCGGGCGCGATGTCGGCGGCGCACTCGCCCCAGGTGAACGCCCGGGCCACCGGCAGCCAGGCGTAATCGTCGGAAACCGGAGCGAGGCGGGCGAGGGCGTCCATGCCCTTTCGACGATAGCGAGCATCTGGGCAATGTCAATATGTGAGATGAGGACCGGTCACGATCTGATAGTCACGTTCTCTGGGCCCGGGTGCGCCTCATCCTCGAGGCTGAGGACGATCGAGCGTGCAGCTTCGGTCAACAGCCGTCCCACCCGCGCTCGCCAAGTCATTCCGCAGCGCGCACGTGGCCCGATCACCCCGACGGACCCGACGATGCCACCAGTTCGCATGATGGGAGCGGCCATTCCCACAGAGCCGGGGACCAGCTCGCCTTCGCTCCTCCCGATTCCGCTCGCCCGGATCATGGCGAGGGTCTCCGGAAGGGCGGCGGCGTCCGGCGTCTCGGGTGTTACCCGATCGAGACCCTGTGCCAGCACCTCGTCGAGGATCTCCGGCAGGGCATAGGCGAGGAGCACGCGCGCCATGGCGCCTGCATGGAGCGGCAGCGAGGCGCCTGGGTCGAGGGACACGCGCAACGCATGCGGACTCTCCACCTGGTGCAGGCAGACGGCCGCGAGCCCGATGCGCCGCATGATCACGGCCGTCTCGCCGCTCTCCGCGACGAGCATTTGAAGGACCGGATCCCCCACGCGGATGAGCTGTTCGCTCGTGACGTTCGTCCCGGCCCCGATCACGAGGCGTGGACCGAGGAGATAGCGGCCATCGCGGCGGTCGACGAATCCGAACTCGGTCAGCGTCCGGAGATAGCGATAGATCGTGGAGGCCGGGGTATCGAGCAACGTCGCGAGCTGTTCCGCTCGGACCTCTCCCCGGTCGGCGATCGTGAGGAGGACACGCAGACCGCGGGCAAACGAGGTGTCCTCGCCGGCTTCCTCCGGCGGACGGTCGCGGGCGGTCGAAGCGCGGTTCATCAGACGGACGTCACCATCGTCTACGCTGGCCGCTCGGGCGCGGTCGGCGGCGAGACCCGGCGAAAGGCCAATGTCAGGTCGTCGACGGCGCGGGCCGCGTTCCTCCCGTGGGTCACAGCACAGTCGCACGACTTCGAGCCGTGTTCGAACTGGACGGCGGCACCGTGGGTAACCAGCCTGGCCATCACTCGCGATCTCCTCCGAACGGACGTGCCCGAACCGTACCGCAGGGACTTGCGCCGCGTCACGTCCCTTTCGAGGTTTGGCGAAACATGGCGCCATGTATGCCGCTCGCCCCTGAATCCGACCGCCGTACCATGTCGGCGGCACGACGCCTCTGCAGGGGCGCCAGCATGCGAGGACACCCGATGACTGCTCACGATGTCGAACGCCCGTCAATGCGACGTGGTCGGTCCGCGCGCCAGATGGAGCGTCTCGCCCGAGCGATGGAGTCGCTGCCATACCTGACCCGGCAGCTCGCGCCGGTCGAGGTGGTCTCGGCCGAAGGGCTCGCCCTCATCGAGGACAACGCCGAGACGCTGCTCGAGCATGTCGGCATCGAGATCGGCAACTACCCGGAGGCCCTCGAGATCTTCCGTGGTGCCGGCGCAGACGTGACCGGGACGCGCGTGCGCTTCGCGCGCGGGATGTGCCGCCAGATCATCAGGGCGACCGCGCCCCGGGTCTTCGTCCAGCGCGCCCGGAACCCGAAACGTGACGTTGTCATCGGGGACCCGTATGTCGTGCTCGCGCCGAGCTATGGTTCGCCGTTCATCCACAATCTCGACGAAGGCCGGCGTTACGCGACGATCGAGGACTTCCGCAACTTCGTGAAGATGACGTATGTGAACCAAACGCTCCACCACGGCGGGGGCACGCTGTGCGAGCCGGTGGACCTGCCGGTCAACAAGCGGCATTTCGACATGGTCTACAGCCATATCCGCTACACGGACAAAGCGTTCATGGGCTCCGTGACGCATCCCAGCCGCGCCCAGGACTCCGTGGACATGGTCAAGATCGTGTTCGGCGAGGACGTCCTGGAGCGCGAGCACGTGATCATGGGCCTGGCCAACGCGAACTCGCCGAT
>JBGPIH010000179.1:0-5797 GCA_041484785.1 Candidatus Limnocylindria bacterium | reverse complement strand
TGCCCTTCCAGCCCGGGTCCACGTAGCCGGCCGTGGAGTGGATGAGCAACCCCAGCCGGCCCAGCGCCGATTTGCCCTCGAGCCTCGCGACCAGGTCGTTGGGCAGCTCGACCCACTGGTGGGTCTGGCCCAGGACGAACTCGCCCGGGTGGAGGATGAACGGCTCGTCGTCGGCGATCGTGAGCAGCTCGGTCAGGTCAGGCTGTGGAGCACGCACGTCGATGAACGCGTAGCGGTTGTTCCTGAAGACCCGGAAGCTCCGGTCCAGGTGGAGGTCGACCGACGACGGCTGGAGATCGTGCGCGTCATACGGGTGGATCTTGACCGTGCCGGCCTCCAGCGCGCTGCGGATGTCGCGATCGGACAGGACGCTCACTTGGCGACGCTCCCGACGCCCCGTTCGGCGTACAGCGAGTCGACCTCGCGCTTCAGTGCCTCGAGGTCCTCGAAGCTCTGGTAGACGCTGGCAAAGCGGATGTACGCGATCTGGTCGATGCCGCGGAGCTGCTCCATGGCGAGCGCGCCGATCCTCGACGACGGGATCTCCCCGACGCCGGCGGATCGCAGCTCGGCTTCGATGGCGTCGGCCGCGGTCTCCGCTGCACCGTCCGAAACCGGGCGGCGGGTGAGCGCCTTGCGCAGCCCCGCGACGAGCCTCTCGCGATCGAACTCCTGTCGGGTCCCGTCGCGCTTGATCACGATCAGCCGGGCGGCCTCGATCCGCTCGTACGTCGTGAATCGCATCGAACACGAGGCGCACTCGCGGCGGCGTCGAATCGTTGCCGAGTCGTCGAGATCGCGGGAGTCGATGACGCGGGTTTCCCGCGTACCGCATTGGGGGCAGCGCATCGCTCTCCTGGTGACAGGCACCACAAGGGGTGGTGGTGTCTATCGAGGATACCACTAGATGGTGTGGTCAGATGCGCCGTCAGGCACCAAGCCCCGTGCGTCCGGTCCAGGCCTCGTCGGCGACCAGGTCCTCGGCCCGGAGGGCCTGCCGGGCGATCGCCTCGCGGGCGTGGATCAGGTTGAGATAGCCGCGCTTGATCGAGGTCTGGGCCTCGAGGTCGCGGGCCCCGCGCCGCGCCGAGGCCAGCATGTCTGTCCCGTGCTCGACCATCCCCAGGGCCCGGATGGCGCGCTCGAGCTCGGCGACCAGGTCGTCGCGGATGGATTGGGCGCGGCGCGGCCCGTCCCAGCCACGAGCCTCCTCGCCGTAGCGCTGGAGGGCCTCGGTTGCCTCCGTCACGGTCTGGCTGATCGCATCGGGTCCCGCCTGCAGGTGGCGGACGGTATCGATCTGGCCGGCCGCCGCCCCGAGGAGCGTGTCGACACGGCCCGCGAGGTCCTTGACGGCGCCGCGGAAGCGCTCGATCTCGCGGGTTCGGGCGGCGATCCGGCCGGTCCGGCGGAAGACGACCGCCAGGCCGGCGGCGAGCGCGACGAACGCCAGGATGGGAAGGAGAAGAACGAGCTGTTCCACGTCGTGTGCCCGGTGCCGCCGTCAGCCCGACCGGCCGCGCAACTGCTCGAGGAGGGCGGCGCCCACCTCGAACAGGTCGCCGACGACGAGCAGATCGGCGAAGTCGGCGATGGGGGCGTCCGGATCGCGATTGACCGCCACGATCGTGCCGGCCGTCTGCATGCCCACCTTGTGCTGGATGGCACCGGAGATCCCGAGGGCGAGGTAGAGCTCGGGCTTGACGATCTTGCCGGTCTGCCCGATCTGCTGGCTGTACGGGATCCAGCCCGAATCCACCGCGGCGCGGGTCGCGCCGACCGCCCCGCCGAGGCTGCCGGCGAGCTGCTCCACGAGGTCGAAGCCACCCGGCCCGCCGACGCCGCGCCCGCCGGCGACGATGATCTTGGCCTCCTCGATCGGGGCGGCCGTACCGGCTTCGCTGACCCGCTCGACGACACGAACCGCGGGGAGCGTCGGGCCGCCAACCGTGCGTGGCTCGATTCTGCCGGGTGACGCGGCCGGCGTCGCGGTTGCCACGTTCGGTCGGACGGTGACGATCCCGCGATTCGCCGTGAATCCCGAGGTGGTGACGAGTTTCCCGCCGAACACGCTCATCTCGACCGTGGGACCACCGTCGGCCCAGGCCACGCCCGTCGCGTTGGTAAGGACGCCGAGCCCGGTCTGGGCGGAGAGCGCCCCGGCGAGGTCGCGGCCATCGGGCCCGGCGCCGGCGAGGATCAGGTCCGGGGCATCGGCCGTCGCGAGCGCGGCGACGTGCGCGGCCGCGACGGACGACCAGGCGAGCGCGTCGGCGGCTTCGTCCTGGATCGCGAACACGACCGGGAGATAGCGCGCGAGCTCCGCCGCCGGTTCGCCCGGGTCGGCGGCCACCACGATCCCGACGACGTCCCGACCGCTCGACGCCGCGAGATCGCGCACGAGCGTCGCGATCTCCGTGCTGATCCGGGCCAGCCCATGCTCGGGTCCGGGTTCACCGACGACCCAGAGCGCTCCCATCAGATGAGCCTCCGTGCCGCGAGGAGCTCGACGATCCGGCTGGCGCCCTCCGCCGGAGTGCCCCGCACGATCTCCGTCGCACCGCGAGCGGGTGGGGTCCGGGTCCCGAGCACGGCCGTCGTGGCAACTGCCCCACCGACCGTCGCCTGGTCGATCCCGAGATCGGCCAGCGAACGGGACACGATCTCCTTCGACCGCGCGGCCATGATCCCCTTGAGCGACGGGTAGCGTGGCTCGCCCAGCGCCTGGGTGCACGAGATCAGCGCCGGCATCGGCGCCTCGAGCAGGTCGTAGCCGGTCGGACTGATCCGGCGGACCCGGACGGCCTTCGCCGCCTCGTCCGGCTCGATCCTCGCGGCATACGAGAGGAACGGCAAGCCGAGGTGGGCGGCCACGGCGGCCGACACGGTGCCGCCGACCCCGTCGGAGGTGTCGACGCCGGCCAGCGCGAGGTCGAATTCCAGCTCGCGAAGGGCCGCGGCGAGGACCCGCGCCGTGGACACCGCGTCCGCCCCGGCGAGCGCCGGATCCGTCACGAGCACGCCCCGGGTCGCGCCCATGGCGAGGGCCTTGCGAAGCGTCTCAGGGGCCGACGCAGGCGCCATCGAGAGGAGGGTGACATCGCTGCCTTCGGGCGCGAGCGCGACCAGCTTGAGCGCCGCCTCCAGCGCGTACTCGTCGTTGCCGTTGACGACGGCCGGAACGGCGGCACGATCGAGTCGGCCATCGGGCCCCAGCCGCTCGCCCGCCGAGGCTGGATCCGGAACCGGCTTGATGAGGACCACGATGCGCACGAGGCGGAGCTCCTCTCGTCCGGTCAGCTGTCCTTGCCAAGCAGCGCCCGCGCGATCACGAGCCGCTGGATCTGCTGGGTGCCTTCGTAGATCTGGGTGATCTTCGCGTCGCGCATCATGCGCTCGACGGGGAAGTCGCCGATGTAGCCGTATCCGCCCAGGACCTGGACCGCATCGGTCGTGACCCGCATGGCGGTATCCCCGGCCACGAGTTTACACATCGCCGACCATCGGCCGGCGTCCGGCGAGGCGGCGTCGATCTCGGCACAGGCCGCGTACAGGAGCTGGCGGGCCGCCTCGGTCGCCGCGTCCATGTCCGCCAGCATCGCGCCGATCATCTGGAAATCCCCGATCCGCTGGCCGAACTGGCGGCGCTCCCTCGCATAGGCGACGGCCGCCTCGAGCGCGCCCTGGGCGATCCCGACGGCCTGTGCCGCGATCGCCGGACGGCTCCGCTCGAACGTGCGCAGGGCGAGCCCGAATCCGTCGCCCTCCTCGCCGACCCGGTTGGCGGCCGGGACGCGGACCTCGTCGAAGGCGAGCTCGGCGGTGGGGCTGCCCCGCAGGCCCATCTTGTGCTCCAGCCGCGTCACCGCGAATCCGGCTGTCGGAACCTCGACGACGAAGCACGACAGCCGGCGGTGGCGGGGCGCGTCCGGGTCGGTCACGGCGAAGACCGTGACCAGGTCGGCGACCGACCCGTGGGTGATGAACCGCTTGGATCCGCTGATCACGTAGGCGTCGCCGTCGCGAATCGCCCGGGTCCGCGCGGCCGCCGCGTCGGAGCCGGCTTCTGCCTCGGTCAAGGCGAAGCAGATGAGCCACTCACCGGTCGCCAGCCTCGGAATCCAGCGAGCCTGCTGATCGGCCGTTCCCGCGAGCAGGATGGGCAGCGCGCCGAGCTCATGGGCGGCCAGGATGAGCCCGGTCGTGGCACAGGCGCGACTGAGCTGCTCGACGGCCAGGCAGACCGACAGCAGGTCGCCGCCGAGCCCGCCGTGCTCCTCGGGGAACGGCAGGGCGAGGATGTCCTGGGCCGCCAGCAGCTGGCGCATGTCCTCGGGGAACTCCGCGCTTCGGTCGATCTCGGCGGCGCGCGCTGCGACTCGCGAATCGGCCAGCTCGCGGACCGCGTCGCGCAGCAGGCGCTGCTCCTCGGTCAGTCGATCGCCCGGCCCCGCGCCCGGCCCGGTCATCGTAGGACCGGCAGCTGTCGCGACGGTGCGGCGGCGATCCGGGCGGCAAGCACCTCGCTCACGTCCATTGCGACGACCCGGCCCCCGCCGTCGGCTCCGGCCAGGCCGTCGCTGAGCATGACCATGCAGAACGGACAGGAGGTCGCCACCGCGTCGGCTCCGGTCTCGAGCACCTGGCGGGTGCGCTCCTCGTTGATCCGCGTGCCGCGGGTCTCCTCCATCCACATCCGTCCGCCGCCGGCCCCGCAGCAGAAGGTTCCCTTGCCGGATTTGGCCATCTCGGTGATCGGCACGCCGGCGGCGCCAAGGACCTCCCGGGGCGCGGCGACCACGTTGTTGTAGCGGGCGAGGTAGCACGAATCGTGGACGGTGACGCTCCCCGGCCGGTGCTCGCCGCTGGATGAGGTCGCGCCCTCGGGCAGGGTCGCCAGCCGGCCGGACGAGACGAGCTCGGCGAGATACGTGCTGTGGTGGACGATCCGGTACGAGCCACCGAGCTGGCCGTACTCGTTGCCGATCGTGTTGAAGCAGTGCGGGCAGGCGGTGACGATCGTTCGCTCCCCCATCGCGTAGCGGTTCAGGGTCTCGACGTTACCCGCGGCCAGGATCTGGAAGACGTAGTCGTTGCCCATCCGGCGGGCCGGGTCGCCGGTGCACGATTCCTCCTGGCCAAGGATCGCGAAGCTGACACCCGCGGCATGCAGGCAGGTGGCCACCGCGCGGGCGACCTTCTGGTTGCGAGGGTCGAACGCCGCCGCACAGCCGACCCAGTAGAGGACCTCGAGCTCGTCGAGCCGCCCCTCGGCGGCCACGTCGGCGACGACCGGCACCTCGAAGGCGAGGCCCCTCGTCCAGTCCGTCCGGGCGCTCGATGGCTGCCCCCACGGATTGCCCTGGTTCTCCATCGCCCGGAACGCCGTCGTGAGCTCCGCGGGAAAGCGGCTCTCCTCGAGCACCAGGTTGCGGCGCAACCCGACGATCTTGTCGACGTGCTCGATGAGAACCGGGCAGGCCTCCACGCACGCCCCGCAGGTCACGCAGTCCCAGACCGCGTCGTACGGGATGGCCGTGTCCACGATCGGCCGGGCGAGCGCTGCCTCCGATGGGGTCGTGTCGTCGAGGCCGTACGCCTCGCGCACGATCGGCGAGTTCGGGATCAGGTCGATCCCGTGCTCGGCCTCGATGGACATGTGCCGGATGCCCATGATGAAGGACTTGGGATTGAGTGGCTTGCCGGTGTTCCAGGCCGGGCAGGCCTGCTGGCAGCGACCGCACTCGGTACACGTGAAGCCGTCGAGGAGGTCCTTCCAACCGAGGTCCTGGAGCGT
>JBGPIH010000178.1:0-5858 GCA_041484785.1 Candidatus Limnocylindria bacterium | reverse complement strand
GGCTATCGCGAAGGCTCGCCGAAGCCCACGGTCCAGACCGCGGCCCGCCACGCGCAGATCATCCCGATGAGGACGAGTTCGAGGATCCACAGCGCGACGAGCAGGACGACGGCAAGGAAGAGCCCGGCTGGGTCGGCCGGCGCGCTCATGGCGGCCCTGACGATGTCTGCCGCCGAGGCCGCCGCGAGCGCCGATGGCGCAATGACCAGGGCCAGGACGAGGGTCGGGAGCCAAAAGTCGATCAGCACCGTCAGCGGCCTTCGGATCACGGCCCGGAGGGCCTGGCCAACGGCCCGGCGGACCCCGACGCCACCGAGCGTGATCCGCCGCGCGGCGATCGCGCCGACCGCCTGGCCGGCCATCCAGGTCAGCACGATCGCCGCCACCACCTCCGGCGACTCGCGCAGCACCCGCCAGACGATCGGGGTGGCTACGTCGATGGGGTTGGTCAGCTCGCGATAGGTGGTCGCAACGAGTCGCGCCGAGCCCCACGCCAGCGCCACGCCGAGCGGCAGGTGGGCGAGCACCCGGACCGCGAAGATTCGAGCGCTCGCGGCGCTTGGCAGGTGGCTGACCTGGACCGGGACCGGCGGCGCTACCCGGTCGTCGGCGGCCACGGTCCACGCCGCCTCGGCTTCGAGGGTCGCCGCGAGCACGCCCCCGGCGACCACCCAGACCAGCCCCGCCAGGACGATCGTGGCGATCAGGACGACGAATCCGGCCGACACGCCACCGAACACGAAGGAGGTCAGCAAGGGCGCCAGGATGTTGCCCAGGCCAACCGGCGTCGGCAGGACGACGATCGGGATGGCGACGACCAGGATGCCCCCACGGACCAGGAAGGCGGCCAGGGCCAGCGGCCAGGTCGCCGGTGACGCCAGGGTGACGAGCAGCGCGCCGGTCAGCGCCGCTCCCCGACTCACGGGGCCGGGCTGGCCGATGCCCCCGCAGCCGGCGACGCCAGACCGGGTGCCAGGACCTGGAGGCGTTGGAGGGCAGCCTCGACGAGCTTGATCTCGGAGCCGTAGCGGGCGAAATCGCCGTCACGCAGCGCCGCCTGGGCCAGCTCGAAATGGGTGTTCGCGTAGTCGATCAGTCCGGCGACGTCCGAGGGGAGGCCGGCGCCCGGCGTCGGCGACGGACTTCCAGCCGGACCCGGGGAGGCCGACGGGCCAGGGCTGGGCCCGGGGGTCGGCGACGGCCCCGGCGGTGCCGCACCGCTCTCGGCGGCGAGCAGCAGGTTGAGGGCGCCAGCCAGCGTGTCACTCCAGACGACCTGTCTGGGCGAGGCCACCACGATCCTCGTGAATTGCGGGAACGCCGATCCGGTCGACTGGAGGAAGACGGGCTGCAGGTAGATCAGCGAATCGTCGAGTGGGATCACGATCAGGCTGCCGCGCACGACCGTGCTCCCCGACTGGTTCCACAGCGAGATCTGGGCGCTGATCGTCGGGTCCTGGTCGATCCTTGCCTCGATCTGGGCCGGACCGAAGATCGTCGTGTCGGCCGGGAATCGGTAGACCAGGGTCGAGCCGTAGTTGGAACCGTCCATTCGGGCCGCGACCCAGGCGATCATGTTCGGCCGGCTGGTGGGCACCATCGGCTGGAGCAGCAGGAACTCGACCCCCGTTTCCCCGGGCAGGCGCATGACCACGTAGTAAGCCTCGGACGGCAGCGTCTGCTCACTCGTCTGCCCGGGGACCGTCCACAGGTCGTCGGTCCGGAAGAACTGCTGCGGGTCGGTCACGTGGTAGCGCCCGAACATCCTGGTCTGGACGTTGAACAGCTCTTCGGGGACGCGCAGGTGCGCGCGCAGGTCCGCGGGCATCGCCGACAGTGGCTCGAACAGGCCGGGGAAGACGCCGGCGTAGTCCCGTACGATCGGGTCGTTCGGGTCGCTGATGTAGAAGTGCATCGTCCCGTCGTACGCGTCCATCGTGATCTTGACGCTGTTGCGGATGTAGTCGATCGGATCTGATCCGAGCCCGGTCGCACCAAGGGTCGTCGGGTCGAACGCCTGGGCGTTGGGGAAGCGATTCGAGGTCGTGAACGCGTCCTGGACGTAGACCATCCGGCCGGCGTCGTCGATCACCAGGTAGGGATCCTTGTCGAAGCCCAGGAATGGGGCGATCCGGGAGAGCCGGTCGCTCAACGTGCGATGGAAGAGCAATTGGCTGTCGCGGGTGACCTGGTCGCTGATCAGCAGGTCGAGATCACGGAAGCGCAGGGCGAAGAGCAGCCGCATGAGCGTGTTGTCCAGGTGGATCCCGGTCGTCCCGGTCCAGGTCGTCTCGGTCCCGATCGAGCCGCCGGTGTCGCTCTCGCCGGTTGGATAGTCGAACTCCGCCTGGCGTGCCCCGACCACCACGTACGAGCTGTCCCGTTCGCCGAAGTAGATCCGGGGCTGGGTGATCGTGGGGGCTCCACTCTTCGAGACCGGCGGCAGGTTGCCGATGATCAGGTCCGGCTGCCCCTCGCTGCCGATCTGGTTCACCGGGACCATCGCGGCGCCGACGCCGTGAGTGAACAGGATGCGCTGGTTGACCCAGCCGACCGCGCTCGGGTTCTGCTCGAGGGCGAGCTCGCGGGCCGACAGCATGACCTGGCGCTCGGTGCCGTTGATCGTGTAACGGTCCGTGTCGACGTCCGTGAAGTCGTAATACTTGCGGACCGTCTGGAGCTGATCGAGCGTGGTCTTGAGCGGGCGATAGTCCCACAGGCGTGCGCTCGCGAACGTGTCCGCCTGAGCCGTGACGTCCTGCGCCGTCAGGACCTGGTCCCCCTTGAACGGGACGTCCTTCCAGCCGTTCAGGTCGTAGGCCAGCCTCGTCATCGCGATGTTGTTGCCGATGTAGCGCTCTTCCTGGGCGAACTGGTTGGGCACGACGGTGAAGCGCTGGATCGCCTCCGGGTAGAGCCGGCCGATGATCAGCGAGGCGAGGAACCAGACGGCGATCGTGAATCCGAGCGGCCACAGCATCCGGGTGAATGCGCCGCCCACGAGCAGTGCGGCGGCGATGCCGGAGATGACGGTCAACAGGTCGTAGGCGAAGAACTGGGCGTTCTGATCCGTGAAGCTGACGCCGGTCGCGACACCGCGGGTGCTGTAAACGAGCTCGTACTTGTCGAGCTGGTAGCCGAACGCGACCGACAGCAGGAACAGCCCGGCCAGGACGGCCAGGTGCACGCGCACCGGTGTCGAGAAGACCAGTCCGCCGCGCGAGGCGGCCACCAGGTACTGCGCGAGCGAGAGCAGCAACGCGGCGACGACCAGCCCGTTGAACAGGCCCTGGATCAGGCGCAGGAATGGGAGCTCGAACAGGAAGAAGCTGATGTCCTTGCCGAAGACCGGGTCCGTGACCGGCGTCGCCGCGTCGGGCGAGAACGGCACCTGGTGGGCCCACAGCAGGACCGTCTGCCACGCCCCGCCGACCGACGCCCCGATCACGATGGCGGTGAAGATCGCGATCGCACCGAGGGCAACCCCGGCCAGCGGCGTCAGGTCGGGGAAATCGCCCGTCTCGAACACGACCGTTGGGGGGCCACCGAACGCTCCGCGACCGTCCCCGAATGGCGAGCCCGGACGACCGCGTCGGGGCTCGCCCGCCTGGGCGGCAGCCTGATTGAGCCGGTCGAAGAAGCCGCGCAGCGAGCCGCCCTGGCCGCCTTCCTCGGGCGGCGGCGAGATCCGGCGGGCCAGCCAGAGGTTGGCGACGAGAATGATCGCCGCGAGGAGCCCGACCCCGGCAAACAGGCCGAACGTCGCGGTCAGCCGGGTCCAGAAGACCGAGTCGAAGCCGACGCTCTTGTACCAGAGCACGTCCGTCCAGAGATCCAGGCCGACGCCGAACAGGACGACCAGCGCGAGGATCGCGACGATGACCACTCCGAGCCCGACACGCCGGCCGGCGCGCGCAGCTCGACCTCCAAGGTCGCCTCCGTCGTTCGGGCCGCCCGGGCCTCGCCGCCGCGGAGGACCTCCGCGCCGCCCGCGCTCGAAGATGGGGCGCGGCGGAACATCCGGCTGGTCCTCGCCCGCCTCCGAATCGACTGGTTCGTCCTCGGCCCCGGCCTGGTCGGTCGCGGGCGCCTCATCGGCGCCGTCCGGCCCGCCGTCTTGACCGCGGGTCTGCCCGCGCGCCGCCGCTTCGCGCTTGCGCAGCTCGTCCAGGAAATCGTCGAAGAGGTCGCGCATGTCGAGCGAGTCTACGCGCCCGCCCGGTTCAAGGTTTGTGGAGGCCCTCGACGGCTCGCCGGAAGCTGCTCAGCACGGTCTCGGCCAGCTCGTTCGGACGCATCGTCGCGGCCCGGGCAGGCTCGAATCGGAAGGCCGCCCGGACCGCCAGCGGTGCTCGCCACGGCCGGTCCGGATCGTCCGGCGGCTGGATCAGGCCGAGACGCATCTGCAGCCGGCCGGCGTCCTCGAGGATCAGCCCGGACAGGGCACCGCTCAGCGCCGGACCCAATCGGGCCAGCGGCGGGTCCGGGGGTGGGCCCGCGTCGGGCGCCACGTCGCGAAAGGCGATCACCCCGGCCTCGTCGGTCACCCACAGGATCGCCAGCCACCAGCCGTCGGGCGCATCGGATGGTCTGGCCATGCCGGCCCGGAAGGTTCGACCCGCGATGTCGACGGGCTGCTCGCGCAGAAAGGACGGGCCGGGCGGAGGGAGTCGGTCGGGCACCCCGGCAGGATAGCCGCGCGGTCCTGGCGCTGATCAAGGCCGCGGTCAGGCGGACGGCGTGTCCTCGGCCCAGGCCGCGTCAGTTGCGGTCGGCTCGTGGCCGGCGGTCGGCTCACCGCCGGCTTGCGCTTCCTCGTCGCCGGCAGTCGGCTCACCGCCGGCTTGCGCTTCCTCGTCGCCCTGGGCCACCTCGGGGAGGTCGATCGTTCGGCCTTCCGCGGCAGCGTCGGCCCGGATGGCATCCTGCTCGGCCTGCAGGTTGGCGACTTCCGCTTCGAGCTCGAGGCGGAGGATCTCGCGCCTGACGTCCTGATCCGGCAGAGCGATCGCCTGGGCTTCCGCCTTGGACGGCGTGTCGCTCGGGTACTCGCCGCTGATCCACGACAGCAGCCGGCTGCGCTGCTGGGGCGCGTCTTTCGAGCGTCCGATGGATGCCGAATCGATCGCGGTCACGCCGGGGACGTTGGGCTCACCCTCCGGGACGAGGTTGGCCCCGCATGACGGACAGACGGTCGCGCCCGGCGCCAGCGCCGCGGAACACCAGGGGCAGGTAGCGGTCACCGGACGATCGGTCGTGCTCGGTTCGTCGGCCATGCGCCATGCTACCGCGCAGGACCGCGCGGACGATAGCCCCTCGCCCAGGGAGATTCAGGCCCTCGTCACTCCCACTCGATCGTGGCCGGCGGCTTCGAGCTGATGTCGTAGACGACCCGATTGACGCCCGGCACCTCGTTGACGATCCGCGACGAGATCCTGCCCAGGACCTCGTACGGGAGCTTCGCCCAGTCCGCGGTCATGCCGTCCTCCGAGGTCACCGCGCGAATGGCCACCACGTTGGCATAGGTCCGGCCGTCGCCCATGACGCCGACCGACCGAACGGGCGTCAGGATCGCGAACGACTGCCACAGCGAGCGATAGAGGTTGGCGGCCTTGATCTCGTCGATCACGATCCAGTCGGCGTCACGAAGGGTGTCGAGCCGCTCGGCCGTCACCTCGCCGATGATCCGGATGGCGAGACCGGGCCCGGGGAACGGCTGGCGGAGGACCATAGCCTCGGGCAGGCCGAGCTCCGCCCCGACGAGCCGGACCTCGTCCTTGAACAGGTAGCGCAGTGGCTCGATGAGCTTGAACCGGAGATCGGCCGGCAGGCCCCCGACGTTGTGGTGGGTCTTGATC
>JBGPIH010000177.1:0-5877 GCA_041484785.1 Candidatus Limnocylindria bacterium | reverse complement strand
CAGGATCTGGCTCTTGACCCCGAGGATCTCGGCCTCGCTGGCGCCGACGGTCATCACGACGAACATCGCGCTCGTGTCTCCTCAGTCGGTCGTCGTCCGGGCCAAACAAAAAAGCAGAGGTCCAACCTCTGCTTCGCCTGCCCGACACGACGTGTGCCCCGGTCTAGCGACCGGAAGCGATCATGCCGGGCATCGAAAGTAGAAGAATCGGTTCATGTGCGTGCGTGGACGGTAGCCACTGGCGCGCTCGATGTCAACGCGGCGGGCGGCTACCGAACGAGCCGAACGCCTCTAGTCGGCCGCTGGCCGGTCGCCGCAGGCTTCGTCCGTGGCCACAACCGTGCAGGCCGCCTCGGGGCTGGCCGTCGCCCTCCGCCTCGCGGCCTCCGACGATGCCGTCGTCGCGTACCAGGCGCGCGTTCGCGCGCTGGGGGTGCCCGAGTCGGACCCGTCCGTGTCGGCGCTCCGGGCTGCGATCGCCGGCTCACCGCGCGCTCGGGCGCTCCTGTCCGGTCGGGCGCCGGACGGGACGATCCGGCTGAACCCGTACGCGAAGTTCCAGGGACCGCACTGGACGCTGGTCTGCCTCGCCCAGATCGACTACCCGCCGGGCGATCGCGAGCTGCTGCCGCTCAAGCACCAGGTGGACGCCTGGCTGGCGAGTCGCGAGCACCTGCGACCGGCCCGGACGGTCCGCTACCCGGAGCAGCCCGAGCGGGTCCGCCGCTGCGCCTCGCAGGAGGGCAATGCGATCTGGACGGCGTTGCGCCTCGGTCTCGTGGACGACCGGACGGCCGGGTTCGTGGAACGACTGATCGCCTTCCAGTGGCCGGACGGCGGCTGGAACTGCGACAAGCGGCCCGGGGCACGGGCCTCGTCGTTCCAGGAGACGGCGATCCCGGCGCGCGCGCTGCACGCTTTTGGAACACGGTTCGGTCACACCGGAGCGCTCCGGGCCGCGGATCGAGCGGCCGAGCTGCTCCTGTCCCGGCGGCTCCTCTGGCGCCGTCGAGACGGCGCGGTGATCCGGCCCGACTGGGGCAAGCCCGCCGACCGGATCCAGTTCCCGATCCGGTTCTACGACGTCCTGTACGCGCTCGAGGTCATGCGCGAACTCGGGAAGCTCGACGACCCGCGCTGTGCGGACGCGATCGCCCTGCTCGAATCGAAGCGGCTCCCGGACGGCGGCTTTCCACTCGAGGAGCGCATCGGGACCACGAGGCCGGTCGTGGCCAGCCGGGCCACCTTCGCCGACTGGGGTCCCGCCGGGAAGACCCGCAGCAATCCGCTGGTGACGGTCGCCGCACTCGGGGTGCTCCGCGACGCCCCACGGCGTGAGCGCGAGTTCGATTAGCCGGCCGAGTTGGCCGAGCGCTCAGGGTCGACGGCGCACGCCAGCGCGCGCCCGATGATCGCCGCGACCACGTCGGTCTTGGCGTCTGCGTAGTGCTGGACGTACTTCCAGTTGCGGGCGGCCAGCTCCCGCTTGGTCCGCTCGTACCGCAGCCGCTCGTCGTCGTGGCTCCGCAGCCAATCCCGGAAGGTCAGCATGCGGCGGATCTCGAAGGCCCCCTCCGTGAAGACATGCACGTTGACCGCGGCGTCGGGCCCCCTGAACATGCGGTGCTCGAACCATTCGGGCTCGCGGATGCGCAGTACGTATCCGGCGGATTCCATCGGCGGGACGTAGGCATCCTCATCGGACGAGTCGGGGACCGCCAGCACGACGTCGATGATCGGCTTCGCCGCCAGCCCCGGGACTGACGTCGAGCCCACGTGTTCGAGGCATCGGACCTGGTCGCCGAGCACCGATCGAATGCGCGCCGCCTCACGGTCGAACAGCGCCGGCCAGGAGGGGTCGTACTCCACGAGCGTGACCGGTCCGCCGTGCACCACCAGCTCGCCGATCGTGACCGCGCGGAGCGCCTCTTCGCTCGCCGCCTGGGACATCGGCGGTCGCTGTCCCGTCATCCAGGCCCTCCCATTTCGACCGGCGTTCCAGCCTACCCCACGGGCGAGTCGGAGGGCGACCCCGTGATAGCATGTCGGCCGCTGTCGCGACGGAGAGGTCGCATAGTGGCCTAGTGCAGCGGTTTGCTAAACCGCCAAGTGGGGTAACCTGCTTCGAGGGTTCGAATCCCTCCCTCTCCGCCAGCCCTCACAGCCTCTCAGGCGCCCGTAGCTCAGTGGATAGAGCGTTAGGTTGCGGACCTAAAGGTCGTGGGTTCGAGTCCCGCCGGGCGCGCCACAACTGCAGCAGCTGGTAGCGGCGCGGACTGTCTTCACCGTTTGTGCGATTGAAGTCTTCGCCCGGATCTTCCGGGCCCAATGGCAGTTGTGTCGCCCGCAACTGCCGCCGACGATCGATGGGCAACGACCGCCTCGTTGACAACAGCGGTCACTCGACGGCGAGGATCAGCACGACGACCGAGCGTCTCTTGTCGCAGGCGCCTTGAGGACATCCCAAATGAACATCCTGATGCGGCCCTTCGAACGGCGAACGGGTATCGACCCCAAGAAGCCGCACCAGTTCCGCTCGATCGACCCCGTGGCTGCGATGGGGGCTGGCTCTGGATACGGCTCACAGCAGGGGGCATCGCAGGCTGCCCTCTTGGCCCTCGTGGCCGATGCGGAGCGCGAACGCTGCCGACTCCCGGGCTGTGGTAAGCAGGTCGACGATTCCGTCCACGTCTGATCGTTGGCCGATTCGCTCGTTGGGCCGTCCGACAGGCCTCGCAGGCGCCACATGACGGCCCAACGGAGGGCCTGGGTCAGGAGATGGGGAATCGTGGCCCGGTGCGCGTCGGATTCGCACCGAGTCGGCGCGACCCGGCTCGGGGAACTGATCGTGCTCAGATGGGAATGGAGCGAAAACTCACACCGAACGAAACTGGCGGTTGGTGATTGCGGTTGCGTTGGCTTCGCGACTCGCTCGTCACGAACAGCATTAGCGCGATCACCAGCAGCAGCCAGTGGTCGCGGAGGCGCGCGAAGCTCGTCGGGTGAGTCGGGTCGAACCCGGTGGGTCACTCGTCGAGATACTCGTACTCGAATGCCTCGATGACCGATCCCGGCCGCGCCAGCCCGTCGCGGAAGACGTCGGCCTCCCGTTCGGTAGGAAGCCTTGTGACCGAGCGGCTGACTCGGGCTCGAGCCGCTCCGTAGTCGACCTCGATGATCTCCCCGACGGTGTGCGCTGGCATGCCAGCTCGCAGGACACGGACCTCGGCGGCGCGCCGGACCTCCCGGAATCGCTCGGGGCTCACGGCGAATCGGCCTCCTCGCTTGCCGCCCTGGACGATCGTCATCGTATTCGACAGTGCCAGGGCGGTCGAATGCTGCTGATGATGCGGCCGGCGCTCGCGTCTGGCGCAGCGCCCCTGGGTAGGGATCAGGTACGCCCGTGGAGCGGACGGGCGATGAAGGCGACGGAGCGCGCCACCTTCGGTCACGGGAGCCCGTCTTGACGTGTCGCGGACGATGACCATCAGCCAGTGGGTGTCGGGCACGCAGGAGGGCGCAGATGAACGGCTACATGATCTCGACGCAGGACCAGCCGGGCCTAGCGGCGCGGCTGTTCGAGGCCGCCGCGGCGCGCGGCGTCAACGTCTTTCCGGCCTACGGGCTGGCGGACGGGAATGTCGGCCTCGTGCTCGTTGGCTCGGACGATGAGCCCGGATTGAAGGCAGCCATCAGCGACGCCGGCCTGAGTGCGACCGCGCTCGAGATCGTCGTGACCGAGCTCGACAATCGCGCCGGAACGGGTGCCGAGCTCTTCCGCAGGATTGCCGCCGCCGGCGTCAACCTGCGCGCGGCCGTGCCGATCGGGATGAGTGGGGACCGAGTTCAGATCGGGCTCGCGGCGAGTGACGCCGCGGCGCTGAAGGCGGCGCTCGGCAGCTGACCCGGGGGGTTGCAGGCCGCGGTTCGCGCGTTGCGAGCCGCGGCTCTCGCGTCGCGCGGTCGGCCATGCGCGACCATAGGTCAACCCTCGCGCCGACCAGCTCCTTCCGACACGTGCGGCGCCGCCCCGCGGCGGCCGGCTCACGCGCGTAGACTCCGCCCAAGGCCGGAACGCTCACGATCCGGTGGGGGTCGGGCGACGGCGTCACGCCATGGTGACCAGATGTCCGACCCAGACCCGACCGGCTCGACGCCGGACCCGACGGTCGAGCAAACCGCACGAACGATGATCAGCGAGGACTGGGCGGCCACGATCTTTGGGCTCGGCCTGCTCCTCCTCGTGCTGCTCGGCCTGATCGGCAAGGGGATGGTCCCGTGAGCGCGGAAGCGACGGCGGCGGGGGCGCGCGGGCAGGCCGGCGGATCGACCCTGGAGCGATCCAGCTGGGCGCTCGGGTCGGTGATTCTCGTCTTCGGTCTTGCCGCCGTGGTCCGGTTCCTCGACGCAAACGTCTCGACCTGGTTCCCGAGCGTGACCTGGTTGAAGTCGGTCGAGTTCCCGGTCTATGCCATCGCCGTGGGACTCGTCGCAGGCGCGCTGGTGGCTGGCCTGGGGTTGCACCAGCGGCTCGGGGCCGCCGTTCGGACAGAGTTCTTCATCAAGACCGGACTGGTCTTGCTCGGCGCATCGATCAACCTCAACGTGATCGCTCGAGCGGCGGGCCCGGCGATCCTCCAGTCGGTCATCCTGATCACGACCGTCTTCCTGGCGACCTGGCTGCTGGCCGGCCTGCTCGGGCTCGATCTGAAGCTCCGGGCGGTGCTGGCCGCCGCCGTCTCGATCTGCGGGGTGAGCGCGGCGATCGCCGCCGCCGGCGCGGTCGCCGCCCGAAAAGAGCAGCTTGCCTACGTCGCGAGCCTGGTCATCCTGTTCGCCCTCCCGTCCATCTTCATCCAGCCCTGGCTTGCCCACGAGCTCGGCCTCTCGCAGGTGGTGGCCGGCGCGTGGATCGGCGGGAACATCGACACGACGGCGGCGGTCACTGCCGCGGGCTCGATCGTCGGCGAGGACGCGCTCGCGGTCGCGGCCATCGTGAAGCAGACGCAGAATGCCTTGATGGGCGTCGTCGCCTTCCTGCTGACGATCTACTTCGTCTACCGGGTCGAGCGCACGCCGGGCGCAACGGTGGGTCTCGGCACGTTGTGGCATCGCTTCCCGAAGTTCATCCTCGGGTTCATGGCCGCGTCTGCGGTCGGGACGTGGTATGCGGCGAATGCGGCCGATCCGACAGCTGCCGCGAGCGTTCTGAAGATCGCAGGGACGGATCTTCGCGTCTGGTTCTTCATCCTCGCCTTCGTGTGCATCGGCCTCGACTTCCGCCTGGTGGCGATCCGGGAAGCCGGCGTACGTCCGGTTGTCGCCTTCGGTGGGGCAACGGTCCTGAACCTGAGCCTCGCGCTCATCCTGGCTACCACGATCTTTGCCGGGTTCAAGCTTCGCTGAAGGGCTACCATCGACGCCGCAGTGCCGGGCAGACCAGACGCCGGCGGCCGGAGATGAGGCAGACGTGGAGCGGGTGGCATTCCTGGGCCTGGGCACGATGGGCGCCGCGATGGCCGCGAATCTCGCCCGCGCCGGCTTCGCGGTCACGGGCTGGAACCGGACACCGGGTCGCGCCCCGGAGCTGGCAGAGCTCGGCGTCGAGATGGCGCCCAACCCGGCCGCCGCGGCCGCCGATGCGGACGTCGTGGTGATCTGTGTCTCGGACACGCCCGACGTGGAGGCGGTCCTGTTCGGCCAGGACGGCGTCGTCGGCGGGGCTCGCCCGGGGACCCTCGTCATCGATTGCTCGACGATCGCGCCGTCGGGCAGCTGGGATTTCGCCGCGCGCCTCAGCGAGCACGGCCTGTCGATGGTCGATGCGCCGGTCTCCGGCGGCAGCGAGGGTGCCAGGAACGCGACGCTCTCGATCTT
>JBGPIH010000176.1:0-5901 GCA_041484785.1 Candidatus Limnocylindria bacterium | reverse complement strand
CGCGCAGGGTGATCTCGCCGGTCATGGCCACGTCCTTGCGAACGGGGATGCCGGTCAGCGCGCTCACGATCGCCGTGGCCATCGTGATTCCGGCCGACGGCCCGTCCTTCGGGATCGCGCCCGCCGGGACGTGGATGTGCAGGGTGTTCTTCTCGAAGGTCTCGCGCGGGATCCCCAGCGACGGGGCATTGGCGCGGGTCCATGACAGGCCGGCCCGGGCCGACTCGCGCATGACCTCGCCGAGCTGGCCGGTCAGGATGAAGTCCTCGCGGCCCTCCATCCGGGTGACCTCGATGGCCACGACGTCGCCGCCGACCTCGGTCACGACCAGCCCGGTCGCGGAACCGGTCTGATCCTCGGACTCGAGCTCGCCGTATTCGAAGCGCTGGGGCCCTAGGAACTCGGCGAGCTTCCTGGGATCGATGATCGTCTTGCGCTTGCGGCCCTCCGCCACCTGGCGGGCGACCTTGCGCATGACGTTGGCCAGCTCCCGCTCCAGGTTCCGGACACCGGCTTCGTGGGTGTACGAGCGAACGAGCTCGGTCATCGCCTCGTCGGTGATCTCGATGTGCTTGGGCTTGAGGCCATGGTTGTGCATCTGCTTGGGGATCAGGAATCGCTTGCCGATCCCGATCTTCTCCTGCTCCGTGTAGCCGGGCAGCCCGACGATCTCCATGCGGTCACGGAGGGCCGGCGGGATCGGGTCGAGCAGGTTGGCGGTCGCGATGAACAGGACCTTGCTGAGGTCGAACGGCACCTCGAGGTAGTTGTCCTGGAAGGTGTTGTTCTGCTCCGGGTCGAGGACTTCCAGCAACGCCGAGCTCGGGTCGCCCCGGAAGTCCATCCCGATCTTGTCGACCTCGTCGAGCATGAACACCGGGTTGTTGGTTCCGCCCGTCTTGATGCTCTGGATGATCCGGCCGGGAAGGGCCCCGATGTAGGTGCGCCGGTGGCCGCGGATCTCGGCCTCGTCGTGGATTCCGCCGAGGCTCATCCGCACGAACTTGCGGCCCATCGCCCGGGCGATGCTCTTGCCGAGGCTGGTCTTGCCCACGCCGGGCGGTCCGATGAAGGCGAGGATCGGGCTGCGGATCTCGTCGGCGAGGGACCGCACGGCGAGGTACTCGAGGATCCGTTCCTTGATCTTGTCAAGGCCGTAATGGTCTTCGTCGAGAATCCGGGCGGCCTCCTTGATGTCGAGCTGGTCGGTCGTCGCGACGTTCCAGGGCAGTCCGATCAGCCAGTCCACGTACGTCCGGATGACCCCGACCTCCGGCGACGCCGAGGGGATTCGACTCATCCGGTCGATCTCCTTGATCGCGCGGGTCTTGATCTCGTCCGGCATGCCGGCGGCTTCGACCTTGTCACGCAGCTCGTTGATCTCGGCCTGCTGCGGGTCGTCCTCGCCCAGCTCTCGCTGGATCGCCTTGAGCTGCTCGCGCAGGATGTACTCCCGCTGGGTCTTGTCCATCTCGGACTTGACCTCGGACTGGATCCGACCCTTCAGCTCGAGGATTTCGACCTGGTGGGCGAGGAAGGTGGAGACGAGCTTGAGGCGCGCCACGACGTCGATCGTCTCGAGCATCTCCTGGCGCTGCTCGGTGGTCATGTCCGGGCTGTAGGCGACCATGTCGGCCAGCAGGCCCGGCTCGCTGATGTTGCGGGCGGCGACCGCGGCCTCGGGCGGGACCGGAGCCCCGCTGGCGACGTATTGCTCGATCTGGGCCTGGACCGTCCGCATCAGCGCCTGGATTTCGAGGCCACCCGGATTCTGGTCGGGCAGCTCCTCGATCGTGGCACGCAGGTAGGGCTCGGTCGACACGAAGCCGTGGACGCGCAGGCGCCCCTGGCCCTGGACGATCGCGCGAACCGTGCCGTCCTGGAGCTGGACGACCTGGGCGATCTTGGCGAGGGTACCGACGCTGTACAGCTCGGAGGGATCGCCGATCTCCTCCTGCTCGGCCTGCCGCTGGGTGACCAGCGCGATCGGGCCGCCGTCGGTCACCGCGGCGTTGAGTGCGTTGACGCTCTTGTCGCGACCGACCTGGAGCGGGACGATCATCTCGGGGAAGATGACCGTCTCCCGGAGTGCGACGAGCGGAATCTCGCGCCTGCCGGTGACGGGGGTGGTCGGTTGCTTGTCGACCGGGGTGGACGGTCGCTTGGCCATCGGATCTCCTAGGTGTGCGGGTTGGCCGAGGGGTCCGGCGCGGGGGCATCGGGTGCCTCCGCGCCGGCCGTTCCCTCGGCGTACAGGGCTTCGAGGATTCGAGCGCCAAGGCGCTCTTCGAGTTCGAACAGGATGCGAATCCCGGCGAGGTTGACGCCTCGTTCGCGGGTCAGGTGACGGATCCAGGTGATCCGCCGAATGTCATTCTCGCTGTAGAGCCGGATGTTCGATGGGGTCCGGGCCGGACAGAGCAGGCCCTCGTCCTCGTAGATCCGAAGCGTCCGGGGATGGGCGCTCACGAGCATGGCCGCCACGCTGATCACGTAGACGGGCTGCTCCGGATTGCGCTCCAGCCGGCCGGACGCCATCGGCTCAGGCGCCCGCTCGAGCGGCGCTCGTGGTGGACGCCTCGTCGGCGGCGAGGCTGGTCGAGCCATTCGAGCCATCGGGGGCCGGTTCGGGAGTCGTCGGGGTGATCCGGATCTGGCGCGGCTTGACGGCCTCGGCCTTCGGGATCTGCAGCTTCAGGACGCCGTGCTCGAACGTGGCGGTTGCCTTGTCGGGCTCGAGCCCGGTCGGCAGCGTGATCGTCCGGCTGACAGATCCGCGTCGGATCTCGGAGACGAGTGTCTCGCCCTCGCCCTCCGTGCGCTCGGTATGGGACGAAGCCTGGATGCTCAGCGCACCGTCCTCGACGGTGACCTCGACGTCCTCCGGCCGGAATCCCGGCAGGGAGGCCTCGACGGTCAGCGTGTCAGGCCCGTTGGTGACGTCGATGGGGAAGCCGTAGCCCTCGAACGCGCTGGCTACCCAGGCGCGGGGCCGCACGAAGCTGTCTTCAAAAAGCCGATCCATCGCCTGCCGGAGCGAGATGAGCTCGCCCAGGGGCGAGGCGCGGCGCACGATCGTCATGTCGTACACCTCCTGGTGATGGGTTCCGGGGACCCCGATCGGCCCCCTGTCGGACACGACGCATCCTAGAACCCTGACAATATCGTTGTCAAGAGTTCTGGCACCAATGTTCCATCGAGAAATCGCAATCCCGGGCGGCGCGGGCGGGTGCGACGCCCGCCTCCGACCCTAGGCGTCGGCCGCGACCGCCTCGCCGATGAGCTGGCTGTGGAGCAGGTCCTGGCATTCGGACTTGCCGATGGCGATGACCTTGTCGCCCTCGAGCATGATCGTGTCAGGACGGAGCGGGGTCGCCACGCCGTCGCGGATGACGGCGAAGAGGGAGCAGCCGTCCGGGATCGACAGGTCGCGTGGCGCGCGCCCGATCGCCGGCGAGCCGGCCTGGAGGTGGGCCTCGATCAGCTCCAGCTCGCCCTCCCCGAGCGCCGCCAGGTGGAGCAGCTCGTGGACCGGGATGTCCTGCTCGATCGAGCCCAGGATCATCCGGGTCGGGCTGATCAGCTCATCGACGCCGAGGTGCCGAAAGATCGCCTCGTTCTTCGGGTTGTTCACCCGGGCGATCGTGCGAGGAACGTCGAAATGATGCTTGGCCATCTGGCAGATCACGAGGTTGTCCTCGTCGTCGCCGGTGACGGCGGCCACCACGTCGGCCCGGTTGCAGCCCGCCTCCGCGAGGTACTTGCCCTCGCACCCGTCGTGGGCGATGACGATCGATCCGATCTCGTCCGCGATGTGGCTGGCCCGGCGCGGCTCCTTCTCCATGAGCGCGACCTCATGGCCAGCGTTGATCAGCTCCTTCGCGAGGTAGTAGCCAACCTTCCCACCGCCGACGACGAGGACGAACACGCTCAACCCTCCTGGATCGTGCTGGGCGCCGTGCCGGACGCCCCATCTGGCGATGTCGCCGCCTGGCCCGCCGCGACGCCGGGCGGCCCGCTGTGGTGAGCGACGTCGTGGTGCCCCGAGGGAGCGAGCATGCCGGGCAGGCCCGACGCGGGCAGGCCGAGGTAGCTGTCCATGGCGTCGACCATCAGGCCCGTACGACACAGCGTCGCGATTCCGAGCTCGGCGTACGCCTGCGCGCGCAGCGGGTCGTTGATCTTGGCGATGACCCGCGGGATCCCGAGTGCCTCGCTGGCCAGCTGTGAGGCCATGACGTTCCGATTGTCGCCTTCGGTCAGCGCCAGGAAGACGTCGGCCCCGGTGGCGTTGGCTCGGCGGAGGACGTCCTCATCGGTTCCGTCGCCGCGGAGGGCTTGACCCCGGAACGTCGACGGAAGGCGGTCGAACGCGGCCGTCAAACTGTCGAGGATGATCACCTCGTGCCCGGCGCGGTCGTAATGATCCGCGGCGGATGCTCCGACTCGGCCGCATCCGACGATGACGATCTTCACGTGGACTCCTCGTTGATCGGGTCGCGCACCACCCAGACGGCGCACGGCGCGTTCTGGAGGATGTACGGAATGGTGCGGCCGATCGCGAACTCGCCGCCGAACCGCTTGCGATAGGGCAATCCGACGACCAGCAGGTCCGCCCCGCGTTCGACCGCTTCGTCGACGATGGCCGCGCCGACGTCGCGAGCCTGGAGGAGGACCGGCTCCAGCCGGACCTTCTGTTCCTCGGCGACCGCTTCGGCGCTGTCGAGCACCCGCTGGACCTCGTCCGAGTTGCCGGCGATGTCGGCATCGAGCGGCAGCGTCCAGTCGATCTCCAGGATGTGGAGGGCGATGAGCTCCGCCTTGGTCAACCGCGCCTGTTCGGAGACGAGGCGGACGATTCGCTCATCGCTGGGGCCGCCGTTCAAGGCAATGACGGCACGGCGAAATGCCGGCTTGTGGGCGTCTGACATGGCAGATCACGATACCACCGGCACGGGGACCGGTCGCGCGCCCTAGTCGGGCGTCCGCTCACCGCCCAACGCCGATTCGAAGAGGGCCGGATCCTCGCGCCGGTACGGGACGTTGACCAGGACGGTGTGCGGCCGGCCGAGGAGGACCGTCCGAAGACGCTTCGCGGACTGGTTGTAGAGGATCCGCTCCCACCAGCTTCGGGCGACGTATTCGGGGATGACCACGAACGTGATCGGCTCGCGCTTGCCGGGCGGCCAGGCCGCGTCGAGCACGTCAAGGTAGGCAAGGAGCGGACCGCCGAGCGTTCGGTACGGGGATTCGACGACCACCAACGGAACGCCCGGGACCTGGCGCTCGAAATCCGCTCGTAGGCGCGCCGACGACGACGGATCGTTGGAGATGTACACCGCACGAACATCCTCGCTGATCGTTCGACCCACGTTGATTGCCTGGACCACCGCGCGGGTGAGCCCCGGGATAGGCACGACGACGCGTTGCTCGCGGTGAGGAGCCCGGGCCACCATGTCGGGCGCGACCGCCAGCTCGCGATTCGAGCGGCTGTACTGCTGCTTGATGAACAGCATGATGGCGACGAGGGTCGGTACCAGGATGACGACCAGGTACGCGCCGTCGACGAACTTCTCCGAGACCACGACCACGAGCACGACCGCGGTGAGCACCGCGCCTCCGGCGTTCACCACCATCCGCCACCGCCAGCCGGCACTCCGCTCGTCCCACCAGTGACGAACCATCCCGATCTGGCTCAGGGTGAAGCAGACGAACACTCCCACCGAGTAGAGCGGGATCAGTGAATGCGTGTCGCCGCCGAACGCCGCCAGCAGGGCGAATGCCACGCCCGCCAGCAGCACGATCCCCCAGGAGTAGGCAAGCCGATCGCCCCGGAAGGAGAACTGGCGTGGCATGTAGCCATCCTCGGCGAGGATCGCGGCCAGCCGGGGGAACGCGTTG
>JBGPIH010000175.1:0-5962 GCA_041484785.1 Candidatus Limnocylindria bacterium | reverse complement strand
TCCGTGCGCAGCTTCTGGAGGATCATCGCGCTGATCTCGGGCGGCGTGTAGCTCTTGCCGTCGGCCAGCTTGACCGCCACGCCGTCGCTCTTGCCGTCCTTCTCGACGGCGTACGGCACCAGGCCCTTGCTGCGCTTGACCTCGACATCGTCCCAGCGGCGGCCCATGAAGCGCTTGATCGAGTAGACGGTGTTGGCCGGGTTGGTCACGGCCTGGCGCTTGGCCAGCTGGCCGACCAGCCGCTCGCCCGTCTTGGTGAAGGCGACGACCGACGGGACGGTGCGCCCGCCCTCGGCCGACGCGATGACGGTCGGCTCGCCGCCCTCCATGACGGCCACGACCGAGTTCGTCGTGCCCAGATCGATGCCGATGATCTTGCCCATCTCGCGTGATGCTCCTTAGTGTGTCTGTGGATCGACGGGTGTGTCTGTGGATGTCGCGACGGCCACGAGGGCCGGTCGGATGACCCGGTCGCGCAGGCGATAGCCGCGCCGGACCTCCTCGACGATCTCGCCCTCGGCCCGGCCGGTGCCGGGGACGTTGACGATCGCCTCGTGCTCGCGTGGGTCGAACGGACGACCCGCCTCGGCGTCGATCGTCGTCACGCCCTCGCTCTCGAGGAGCAGGCGCAGCTTCCGGTCGATCGCCGCGATTCCCTCGAACCAGGGGTCGCCGGCGAGGCCGGGAGGTCGAGCCTCGATCGCCCGGTCGAAGTCGTCGGCCAGGCTCAGCACCTTGCGGATGAGGTCCTCGCCGGCGAGGCCCAGGTCGCGCATGCGCTCCTCGGCCGACCGTCGCTTGAAGTTCTGGAACTCGGCGCGCTCGCGCTGCAGGGCGGCGAGGTACTCGTCGGCGTCCCGCCGGGCAGCGTCGCGCTCGGCGGTCAGGGACTCGATCTGCTGCAGAAGCGCCGTCGGCGAGATGTCGATCTGCTCCATCCGCTCCTGCGCGCGCGTCCGCCGTCGTTCAGGCATACAGGTGGTCCACCAGCTCGTTCATCAAGCCGGACACGAAGCGGACGGTCCCGATGGCCTGCGAGTAGAGCATCCGGGTGGGACCCAGCACGCCGACCACGCCGATGGCGCGGCCCGGGCGGCCGTACGGCGCGAGCACGAGCGAGACGTCCTGCATCTCGAGCGACGAGTTCTCGTGGCCGATGAAGATCTGGATCCGCCCCGCGTCGGCGACGCTGCCGACCAGCTCGCCGAGGTAGGCGCGGTTCTCGAGGGCGCTGAAGACCCGCCGGAGCTTGTCGCTCTGCGCGAATTCGGGCGCCTCCAGCACGTTGAGCAGGCCGTCGCTGAAGACCTCCTCGATCGCCGCCGCGTCGTAGTCGCTGACGATCTTGACCACTCGCTCACCGACCCGCCGAGCCAGGGCCTCGATGCGATCGTCCTCGCGGAGGGACGACAGCCGAGTTGCGCCCCGTGCCGCAGTGATGTCGCTGAGTCGCTCGTTGAGCAGCGTGGCGATCTTATTGAGCGTGGGCTGGTCGATCGCGTCGTCGCCGTCGAAGGTCATCAGCGCCTGCTTGATCGAGCCTTCGCGCAGGACGATGATCAGGCTGGCCATTCGCTCGTTGATGCCGACCAGGTCGATCCGCCGGATGTGCGCGTCGCGCGACTTGGCCGGGGTCGCCAGGCCCGCGGCCCGGGTCGCGGAGGCGAGCGTGGTCGCCGCGAGGCGGAACCAGTGCTCGCTGGCGAACTCCACCTGGCCGAACTGATGGCGGATCATCAGTTGCTCCACCGCGGGGAGCGGGACCACGTCCGTGATCGATTCGACGTACATCCGGTACCCGGCGTCCGTCGGGATTCTGCCGGCCGATGTGTGGGGATGGGTCAGGAGGCCGTTCATCTCGAGCTCGGCAAGGACGTTGCGGACGGTCGCGCTGGACACACGAAGGCTGTAGCGGTCGACGAGCGCCTGGCTGCCGACCGGCGTGGCCGTGGTGACGTATTCCTCGATGACGGCCCGGAGGATCGCCTGCGCGCGAAGGTCCAGGGGGCCGATGGTGCGGCGTCGACGCGCCAAGGCGGTCTCCCGACTGTGGTTAGCACTCTAAGGTTGAGAGTGCTAACAGGTTGGCCGAGATCGTAGCAGTCGCCGCCCCGGAGTGTCAACGCGGGAGTGCCGGGGCAGGATCCGGCAGCCGGCGTCAGACGAGGCGGGCGAAGAGCTCGTTCGACAGGAGGCGACCGCGGGTGGTCAGGACCACCCGCTCGGCGCCGGAGATCTCGACCAGCCCGTTGTCCAGCGCCCACCCGAACGCCTCGTCGAACGGCGCAACGAGGGTCGCCGCGAGCGCCACCCCACGATCGGTTCGGAGGCCGAGGATGATCGACTCCGCGGCCGCGGTCCCGGCATCGAGCGGCTCCGCCCCACCCGGCGGGAGTCGCGGCGCCGCGCCGTCGGGCGGTGCAAGCGCGGTGAGATAGCCCTCGAGCCGGGCCGCGTTCCAGCGCCTGGTCAAGCCGTCGAAGGCGTGGGCACCTGGCCCAACGGCCTCGTATGGCCGCCGCTCCCAGTAGGCCAGGTTGTGCCGGCTCTCGTGGCCGGGGCGGGCCCAGTTGCTGATCTCGTAGCCGCGCCAGCCCGCCGCCGCGAGCACATCAACGGCGTGCCGGTACTGGTCGGCCGCGCCGTCCTCGTCCTGCCGCGGTCGCGCCTGTGCCCGCCATCGACGGGCGCCGGCCGTCGTGGGCAGGTGATCGCCGGCAGGCCCGGTCAAGCCCTCGGCGTCGGGGTCGTCGAGGGTCAGGGCATAGAGCGAGAGGTGGTCCGGCTCGAGCGCCAGGGCCGCCTCGAGCGTCGCCGTCCAGTCGGCCAGCGTCGCGTCCGGGATGTCATAGAGCAGGTCCAGGCTGATCGAAGCGATCCGGGCCTCGCGGGCCGCCCTGACGGCGACGGCAACGTCGCCTGCCCGGTGCCGGCGGCCCAGGCGGCGAAGCTCCGCGTTCGACAGGGATTGGGCCCCGAGCGACAGCCGGGTCACGCCGGCCCTGCCCCAGGCCGCCGCGTCACCGCGCTCGTCCGGACCCGGGTTCGCCTCGATCGTGACCTCGGCATCGGCGGCGACGCCTAATCGCTCACGGATGTGGCCGAGCAGCTCGACGATCGCCGCGGCTGGCAGGAGCGATGGTGTGCCGCCACCGAGGTAGACCGTCTCGAGTGGCGGCCGGCGTCGGCCGAATGCCTCGTCCAGCGCGTCGGCGCGCAACTCGAGCTCGGCATGCAGCGCGCCAAGGAACGCCGCCACTCGCGCCCGGGGCCCTCGCGCGGCGGCGCCCGCGTAGACCACGAAGTCGCAGTACGGACAGAGCGAGACGCAGAACGGGACGTGGACGTAGAGCGCGACCGGCGGCGCCGGCGTCACCGGTCGCGCGAGGTCGATTCTCGTGACCCGATCACCCGCCAGCCCTCAGGCGTCCGGCGCCGCTTCTCGATCTCCTCGACCTCGCGGCCGCGCGGCATCGTCTGGCCGGCGTGGCCCGTGCACAGGAAGACCGCGAAGCGCGTGACCGCGTGTCCCAGGAAGGCCGCCGCGATTCCACCGGTCGCCGCCGTCAGCCAGCCGCCGACCAGGCCGATGCCGAGCGTGAGGGCCAGGAGCGAACGGTCGCGGCCCGGAGCCCCGAGCCGCGTGGTCAGCGCGTAGACGATCGCCTGGATCAGGTTCGCCAGGGTTGGATCGACGCCGCCGGCGATGAGCAGGCCGAACAGCGCGCCCCGGAAGGCGACTTCATCGATGAATGCGGTCGCGGTCGAGTTGAGCAGCGCGCCGGGATACGAGCGCTCGTCCGGAAAGCGGATCCGCCGATATCGGTAGCTGGCGAAGCTCACCGCGACGAGCACGCCGGCCAGCCCGAAGGCGATCCCGCCGAGCACCGCCCCGAGCCGGTCGCCGCTTCCCAGGAAGAGCTGGGACTGCGGCTCCGGATGGATCGTCAGGATCCCGATCGCCAGGCAAACGCCGATGCCGTACCAGGCGAGCCGCCGCCGGATGTGCGGTCGTTCGCCGGCGCCGGTCACCTCGTAGTACTCGGCCGTGCCGAAGCGCTCGGAATCCAGGCGCAGCATCGCCATCAGCAGGGTGAGCCCGACCGCGACCAGCGAACGGGAGGTCAGGATGAAATCGTCCACCGGACCGGGCCTAGCCTTCGTCCATCCGGAGCATTGCCAGGAAGGCCTCCTGCGGGATTTCCACGGACCCGACCCGCTTCATGCGCTGCTTGCCCTCCTTTTGCTTCTCGAGGAGCTTCCGCTTGCGGGTGATGTCGCCACCGTAGCACTTGGCGAGCACGTTCTTGCGCATGGCCCGGACCGTTTCGCGGGCGATGACGTTCGAGCCGATCGCGGCCTGGATCGGAATCTCGAACATCTGGCGCGGGATCAGCTGCTTGAGGCGTTCGGTCAGCGCCCGCCCGGTCGACTGGGCTCGATCGCGGTGGACGATCAGCGACAGGGCGTCGACCGGTTCGCCGTTGACCAGGATGTCCACCTTCGAGAGGTTGGCGGCTCGGTAGCCGAGCTCCTCGTAGTCCATCGACGCGTAGCCCTGGCTCCGGCTCTTGAGCTGGTCGAAGTAGTCGACGATCAGCTCGGCCAGCGGCATCTCGAAGTGGAGCAGGACCCTGCTCGGGTCGAGGTACTCCATGGTCTTGAACTCGCCGCGCCGGTTGGTGGACAGCTCCATGAGCGGGCCGATGTACTGGCTCGGGGTGACGACGCTGAGCGAGACCCACGGCTCCTCGATCGCCTCGATGTCGATCGGGCCGGGGAGCAACGCCGGGTTGTCGATGGCGACGCTGCCCCGACCCAGGGTCAGGATCACGTGGTATTCCACCGACGGCGCCGAGGCGATGAGATCGAGGCTGAACTCGCGTTCGAGGCGCTCCTGGACGATCTCCATGTGCAGGAGGCCGAGGAAGCCGCAGCGGAACCCGAATCCGAGCGCGACCGAGCTCTCGGGCTCGTAGGTGAACGAGGCGTCGTTGAGATGGAGCTTCTCGAGCGCGTCTCGGAGGAGCGGGTAGTCCTCCCCGCTGACCGGGTAGATGCCGGCGAAGACCAGGCTCTTGGCCGCCTGGTAGCCGGGCAGCGGTTCGGTCGCCGGGTTGGTGACGGTCGTGACCGTGTCACCGACCTGGGCGTCGCGCACGCTCTTGAGCCCGGTGGCAACGTACCCAACCTCGCCGGCGACGAGCTGCCTGACCGGCACGAGCTGCGGCCGGAAGACCCCCAGCTCGAGCGGATCGGCTTCTGCGCCGCTGGCCATCAGCCGGATGGGCTCGCCATGGCGGAGCGTGCCCTGCGCCAGCCGGACGTAGACGACGACCCCCTTGTAGGCGTCGTAATGGCTGTCGAAAATCAGGCCCTTGAGCGGCCTGGCCGGGTCGCCTTTCGGGGCCGGGATGCGGGCGACGATCGCCTCGAGGATCTCGGGCACCCCGGTGCCGTCCTTGGCCGAGGCGAGGAGGACCTCCTCGCGCGGGATGGCCAGGACGCTCTCGAGGTCGTCCATGATCGTCTCGGGGTCGGCCGACGGCAGGTCGATCTTGTTGAGGACCGGGATCAGGGTGAGCCCCTCGCGCATCGCGAGGTGGACGTTGGCCAGCGTCTGGGCCTCGATCCCCTGCGTCGCGTCGACCACCAGGATCGCGCCCTCGCAGGCCTGCAGGCTGTGACTGACCTCGTAGGCGAAGTCGACGTGCCCCGGCGTGTCGATCAGGTTCAGGCCGTAGACCAGGCCGTCCCGGGCGGTGTACTCCAGGCGGACCGCCCGCGCCTTGATCGTGATTCCCTTCTCGCGCTCGAGGTCCATCGAGTCGAGCACCTGGCTCGTCATCTGGCGCGCGTCGATGGTGTGTGTCAACTCCAGGAGGCGATCCGAGAGCGTCGTCTTGCCGTGGTCGATGTGGGCGATTATCGAGAAGTTGCGGAGTCGGTCCTGCGGAATCCG
>JBGPIH010000174.1:0-6000 GCA_041484785.1 Candidatus Limnocylindria bacterium | reverse complement strand
GTCGCGCTCATGACGTGCGCGCAATGCGACTGCTCGATCGAGTCTGCATACCGAAGGCCTGCGCTGATCCAGCGAGTCGCCTCGGCATACTCCATCGCGCTCATCGCCATGGTCGAGGCGTCCCGGAAGGCGGACACGCCGGTGCTTTCGTGGCCGGCTCGCTCGGCGCTCAGCGCCGCGTCGCCGACCCGCTCGAGGCCGCCCTTGACATCGCCTTCCGCGAAGTCTGCCCTGCCGGATTTCCAGTCGGCGAGGGAGATGTAGTCGTCGTCCCCCAACCGTTGTCCGAGCGCGAGGGTGGTTGCGAGCGCTGCTCGGGCCGCAGGGAAGTCGCGGGCGTCGGTGTAGGCGATAGCGGCGTAGATCGCCAGGTCGGCGCGAACACGATCGGTGTCGGCTCCGGGCGGGAGCGTCTCCAATTCGGCCTGCAGGTCCGCTACGAGGGCCACGCGCTCCGAAAGAGGACGTCCGTTGCGCGCCATCGGCGAGCAAAGAGCGGTCAACGCCCCGATCGCGAGGACCGGCTCACCGGCAGCACGGAAGGCGGCCGCCGCGTCGGTCGCAGCCTGCTCGGCGATCGCGTTCTCCTCGATCGCCTCTGCCTCGACGCCATACGCCTCCAGGATCGTGCCTCGCTCGCCCGGACCCAGGTCCTTCGGCATGTTGTCGACGGCTCGGCGATAGAGCTCGAACGCCTCGCGATGGGCGGACAGGCGCGCCGCATCGCGGGCCCCGGCCAGCGCGGTCTCGAACGCGCGCCTGCCCAGGCCGGCACGCTCGTAGTGCAGCGACGAATGGATCTCCGACTGACCCTCGAGTTGCGCTCCGAATTCACCGGCGCGCGCGTGGAACCGTCGGCGATCGGCGACGGGAACACTTCGGTAGATCGCGTCGCGCAGGAGCTGGTGGCGGAAGTCGACCAGCGCACGCGCACCGGGCGCTTCGAGGATGAAGTTGTCGATCAGCTCCTGCAGCGGCGCGTCGATCGTTTCGGGAGCGACATCCATGATCCCGGCGAGGACCTCCGGGACGAAGCAGCGCCCGATGATGGCGCCGGCCCGGGCGACGGCCTGCGCCTCGGGCGAGCGATGGGACAGGCGAGCGAGGACGGCGTCCTCGATGGTGTCCGGAACGGTGGCTTCGCGGATCGCGAGGCCATTCGCCCTCGCGTCATCGTCGAGGGCGCCCAGCAGCTCTTCGATGTGCAGGGGAATCCCGTCGGTCCGCTCGTAAACCGCCTCGACCACGCCGCGCGGGGCCGGCAGGCCGGTGTCCAGGATCAGCGTCGTCACGAGGGCCGTATCGGTCCTGGACAGGGGCGTCAGCCTGACTTCCTCGGCGATCCGCTGGGTCAGCAGACGTGAGCGCCAATCGCGGAGGCTGGTTCCGGTCGGCGCTTCGTCTGTTCGATAGCCGCCACACAGCAGGAGCTGGCGATCACGTGATCGACGCGCCAGCTCAGCGATGAGCTCCAGGCTCAGATCGTCGGCCCATTGCAGGTCGTCGAAACCGAGGAGCGTGGGGCGCTTGACGGTGGTCAGGATCCCATCCACGACGTCCATCACGAGCTGGCGGCGGCGAAGGTGCTCGGCCTCCACGGTCGCGTCGCGCAACGCGAGCAGCTCGCGTCCGAGATCGGCGAATGGGGGCTGGCGGAGCATGGTCCGCGCGAGATCGAGGATCGAGGCGGCCGGCACGTCGCTGTCCTGCGGCGCGACGAGTCCCCACGCGCTCACGAATCCCCGTTCCCGGGCCTGCTGATCGATCGCGTCCAGGAACCGGCTCTTCCCGATCCCGGCCTCGCCGGCGACGAGAAGGAATTGGCCGCGACCGGCGATGACGTCATCCAGGCGCCGGTCGGCGAGCTCGAGCAGGTCGTCGCGACCGATCAGGAGGGGGCAGCGAACGGCGCGATGCGGGACGTCCATCGTGGCTGCAGTGTAGAGCGGCGCTCGACGCGGTCATCGGTCGTTCGACCGATGGAGCCTTCGCTGCTGTCAGGCCGGCAGGGAGGCCAGAAGGCGCAGGAGCGGCACGCCCAGCGCCAGCGTGTCGGCGAGCGTGCCGGGCAGGTCCGGCGACTCGGCATCCGCGTCGGACAGTCGCCGCATGAACACGACGCCCTTGAGCTTGAGCAGCCCGGCGTCGGGATGGTCCGCGCGGTAGCCCTGGGGCACGCGCGCCAGGGTCTCGCCCGAGACGGGCCCGAACGCCATGACAAACGTCGGGTCGTCGATCACCGCATGCACCTGCCCGGGATCGGTGTGGACCAGGCGCCGGAATGCGTTCAGCCTGGCGGGCTCGGGATGCCACATCCCGCCGCCGACAAAGACTTCGCCAGGCGCCAGGTGGAAGTAACCTCCGGATCCCTCGCCGTCGCCGGCCCACGGAAAGCTCGCGCCGACGTTGGTCTTGTACGGGGACTTGTCCTTCGAGAACCGGACGTCGCGGTAGATCCGGAACGGCGAACGGGCAGCATCGGCTCGAAGCGGAATCCCCCGGGTTTCGAAGCGCCCGGCCAGGGCGGCGCACAGCGCCTCGAGCGGTTCCTTCAACAGCCGCTCGTAGTCGGCCTTGCGCGGCTGGAACCACGCGCGGTCGTTGTTGGAGGCCAGGTCCGCCAGGAACTGGATGGCTTCGGGCCGAAACCCGGTGAACGTTGCGGCGACGGTCGGCATCGCGAACACCTCGGCTAGCGGGCGGATTGTACGTCGGGCCGGCGAGACGTCAGCCGATGGTCGATGGTCGACCTGGACGATCGGGAGGCGTCACCGACGTAAGCCGAGGACGGCGGAGGTGATCCGTCGTTCGACCGATGACCCCGCGGCCGCCCCGATCGACGCTGCGCTCAAGCCTCGCCGAGAAACGTGAGGCATGCATCGAAGGAGGCAGCGATGGCCAAGTTCATGGACGTCCACTCGGGCTTCTTCGGCGTCACCGCTCAACAGCTCGCGGAGGCCCACCAGCGGGACCTCGACATCGAGGGCCAGGAGGGCGTCCATTTCGAGCGCGCCTGGCTCGACCCGGAAGCGGGCAAGGTGTTCTGCCTGGCGACCGGGCCATCTCGCGAATCCGTGATGCGCGTCCACGAGCGGGCGGGCCACCCGACCGCCGAGGTCTACGAACTCCCGATTGAGGTGTGAGTTGAGGATGTTCATGGTTCGGCGGCGACCCGCGTCCGCCCTGCTCATTGCCGTCGCATTGCCGGCGGCGATCCTGCTCAATGCCGTTGCGGTGGTCGGCGTCTCAGCCGCGACGTCGGGTCTCGACACGGCGCGAGCCGCCACCACCCGGTTCCACGACCTGGCACGAGCGACGGCCGCCGGGTACGCCCTGCCCGCAGCGCCTGCGCCGCTCCACGAGTGCATCGCGACGCCCGACGGGACCGCAGCGATGGGCTTCCACTACATCAACGGCGATCTGCTCGACACGACCGTCAATCCGAAGCGACCGGAGGCACTCGTCTACGCGCCCGACGCGCACGGCAAGCCCAAGCTCGCCGCCCTCGAATACGTCGTCTTCCAGGCGCCGTGGATCGCCGCCCACGGCGACGAGATGCCGACGCTGTTCGGACAGATGTTCATGGCCACCCCTGAGCCGAACCGGTACAACATCCCGGCCTTCTTCTCGCTCCACGTGTGGCTCTGGCAGAACAACCCGGCGGGCCTGTTCGCGCCGTTCAATCCGGAGGTGTCGTGCGGCGTCTCAGCCGCGACGGCACTCGGTGCTCAGGCCACCAGCGCGGCGGCCGTGATCGCCGACCGGGCGTCGCGCTGGACGTGTCGGACGTCGGCCCCGACGGCCTGATGCCGTAGTCGAACCCTGGAGAGCACCGGCCGTCCTCGGTGGGCCACCTCGAATGAGGCGGCTGCCGCGGGCGGCCGGTTCGGCGTGATCCAGGAACGCGGGCGCTGTCACCGGCCGCCCGGGTACCATCCGCGGGACGGAATCACCGACCCGACGGAGACCGATCGGCATGATCCTTCCCGACGACGAGCGAGTCATCGACGCGGACGCTCCCCAGTACAACGCGACCCTCGTACGCCGCGTCGACCAGACCGACGACCTCGCCTATTTCTGGGTCAAGTTCGACGGTGAGCCGACGCCGTTCGAACCCGGCCAGTACATGACGACCGGCGTCTTCGCCGACGGGAAGCTCTGGCAGCGTCCGTATTCGGTCGCCTCTCCGCCGCGGGATGCCGGCAGTGCCGGGTACGAGCTCTACGTGCGGCTCGTGCCGATCATCCGGTTCACGACGCTCCTGTGGCGCCTCCCGATCGGGCACCGGATGCGGATGATCGGACCCAAGGGCAAGTTCCTGCTCGAGCCGAACGACCGGCGGACCCACCTGTTCATCTCGACCGGGACCGGCATCGCCCCATTCATGTCGATGATCCGCGAGGCCCTCGCCGAGCGCCGGCCCCGCAAGACGGTGGTCCTGCACGGCTGCTCCTACGTGGAGGAGCTCGGCTACCGCGACGAGCTCGAAACGTGGCAGCGGGACAAGACGTACCCGCTGACCTACGTCCCGACCATCAGCAGGCCGAACGACCCGCGCAACGCGGGCTGGACCGGCCGCACCGGGCGCGCCGAGCACGTCGTCCACGACGTGTGCCGGGACCTCGATCTGCATCCAGAGCAGACCGTGGTCTACATCTGCGGCAACCCGGACATGATCCTCAACGCCGAGTCGGTGCTGATGGACGGGGGCTTCCCGGAGTTCCACGTGAAGAAGGAGCTGTACTGGCCCAAGGGCAAGGTTGCGCCGATCGGCGCAGGATGAGCCTTGGCGGGTCCCAAACGCCACGTGACATTCGGCCCTCGCGCAACGGGCCGCCCGACGCATGGGAGCGCCACGGCCGCCAAGTAGCATTGGGTCGAGATGCATCCGATCATCGCCACCGACCAGCTGTCGCCGAACGTCACGCGGCTGGTCATCGAAGCCCCCCGGATCGCCGAGATCCGGCAACCGGGTCAGTTCGTCATCGTCCGGCTGGGGCCGGGCGCCGAACGCATTCCCCTGACGATCGCCGATGCCGATCCGGCAGCCGGCACGATCACCCTGATCATCCAGTCGATCGGCAAGAGCACCGCCGACCTGGTCGACCTTCGACCCGGTGACGCGATCACCGATGTCGCGGGCCCACTGGGCCGCCCAACCGACCTGATCGAGCACGGCCATGCCGTATGCGTCGGCGGCGGCGTTGGCACAGCGGTCATCCTGCCGATCGCGCAGGAGCTCAATCGCCGTGGCGTTCGCGTGACGAGCGTCATCGGCGGCCGATCGCGTGAATGGGTGATCCTCGAGCAGGAACTTGCCGGGGCGGGCGATGTCGTGACCTGCACCGACGACGGCAGCTACGGCCGCCCCGGCTTCGTCACCCAGGCCCTCGAGGACGTGCTGAAGGCCGGTGGCGTCGACGCGGTCTATGCGGTTGGCCCCGTCCCGATGATGCGGGCGGTCAGCGAGCTCACCCGCCCGTTCGGCGTCCCGACGCTCGTGTCGCTCAACGCGATCATGGTGGACGGCACCGGGATGTGCGGCGGCTGTCGCGTCTCGATCGACGGCAAGACGCGCTACGCGTGCGTCGACGGCCCCGAGTTCGACGCCCACGCGGTCGATTTCGGCCAGCTCGCCGACCGGCTCACGACCTATCGATCGTTCGAGCAGGCCGCCGCTGAGCGGCGCGAGGCCTGCCGGATCCCGGCCATGGCGGCCGCCCTGGAGCGGGTGCTCGAAGCGGTCCCCGAAGGAACGCCAGGATGACCGACGAATCCACGCCCATGGTCGCATCGACGCTCAGCAAGAAGGAGCGGATGGCGATCCTGCGCCACGGCATGCCCGAGCAGGATGCCGATGGTCGCTCGCACAACTTCGGCGAGGTCAACCTCGGGTACGTGCTCGAGATCGCCCGGCAGGAAGCCGAGCGCTGCCTGCAGTGCCCCAAGGAGTACTGCATCGACGGCTGCCCGGTCGCCGTCAACATCCCGCGCTTCATC
>JBGPIH010000173.1:0-6095 GCA_041484785.1 Candidatus Limnocylindria bacterium | reverse complement strand
CGCTGGTGACCCGCGTGGCCGCCTACTACCACGACATCGGCAAGCTGGCCAACCCCCTGGCGTTCATCGAGAACCAGGCCGGCGGCGAGAACATCCACGACCAGCTCGACCCGGAGGTGAGCGCCGGGATCCTCAAGCAGCACGTCGTCGACGGCATCGACCTGGCCTACAAGGCGCACCTGCCCAAGGCGCTCATCGCCTACATCCCGCAGCATCACGGGACCGCGATCATGGGCTACTTCTACGCGCGGGCGAAGGATCAGGTCGGGCCCGGCGCGACCGTGGATGAGCGCAAGTTCCGCCATTCCGGGCCGAAGCCCCAGACTCGCGAGGCGGCCTTGATCATGCTCGCCGACGGGGTGGAGGCCTCCGTCCGGTCCCTGGCCGCGCGCGACGAGCCCGCCATCCGGGCGATGGTCAGCCGGATCATCGACGAGCGGACGACCGACGGTCAGTTCGACGAATGCGACCTGACTCTGCGCGACCTCGAACGGATCCGCGAGGCCTTCGTCGGCCAGCTGCTGGGCATGTATCACACCCGGGTCGCCTACCCGCAGAACACCGTGGTCGAGCTCGACTCGCGGCGGGCGGCCGGCGGCCGAGGCGGCGCCTCGGCTTCGTGAGCCGATCGATCTACCTGGGGCCCTGGCGGGTCGACCTGACGATTCGCGACGGGGTCCCGGTGCCGGTCCCGGGTGCCGTCCTGGCCCGGGCGATGATCCTCGCGGCGGAGGCCGCGGCCGCGCCGTCGCCCGCGTCGATCGGATTGATCCTGTCCGACGACGCGGAGCTCGCCGAGCTGAACGCGACCCACCTCGGCAAGCACGGGCCGACGGACGTCCTGTCGTTCCCGCTCCTCCCGCCCGAGGCCTTCCCGGCCCATCCTGGAAGCCCGCCGCGGGGCCCCGCGACGCCGGCCTCCTTCCCGCTGCCGCCGGGCCGCCGCCCGCACCTCGGTGACGTCGTGATCTCGACCGCGAGAGCGATCGAACAGGCGGTCGAAGGTCGTGGCGGTCAGACCGGGAACGTCCGGTGGGCCCCCGCCGACGAGCTGCGATTGCTCGCGATCCACGGCACGCTCCACCTGTGTGGGTGGGATCACGCCGCGCCCGACGAAGAAGCTGCGATGCGTGCGCTCGAGGCGCGGCTCCTGGGGCGGCCTCGCCGCTAGCTCGCCGGCGCGGGAGCGGCCACCCGACCGCAGGCGCGATCGGTGGCGCGCACGGTACCATCGCGGCAGGCCCTCCCAGATCGGGATCGGGCCCTGTCCGGCTGTCCGGAGGAATTCGTGAAGCTCGTGGTCGGCCTGGGGAATCCCGGGTCGCAGTACGCCAGGACCCGGCACAACATCGGCTGGCAGGTCGTCGATCGCCTGGCCGATCGTGCCGGTTGGGCGGGGCGCGGCCGCCAGCGGGATGCGGCCAGCGTCGTCATGGGCCGCTACCGCAGCCTGGACCTGACCCTCGTCAAGCCGCTGACCTACATGAACGACTCCGGCGTCGCGGTCCGCAAGGTGCTCGCGCGCTCGAACGCGCCGCTCGTCGATCTGCTCGTGGTGGCCGACGATTTCGCCCTGCCCTTCGGCAAGCTCCGGTTCCGTGAAGGCGGAAGCCATGGCGGCCACAACGGGCTGCGGTCCATCGTGGACGAGCTCGGGACCGAGAAGTTCAGCCGTCTTCGCGTCGGGATCGGCGTTCCCGATCGAGGCGCGGTCGACCACGTCCTCTCGACCTTCGCGCCGGACGAGACCGCGCGCCTCAACGAGCTCCTCGACGCGGCGGCCGACGCGGTGGAGGCCTGGGCTCGAGAAGGGACCAGCAAGGCGGCCAATCGCTTCAACATGTTCGAGCTGCGACCGGCCGACACGACCCTCGTCGCCGAGCCGGGCGAGGTCGGGGGCCCGGCCGGCGCGGACGGGATCCGGCGGACGCGAACCGGCTGGCGCCGGATCCGGCCCGGTTCCACGGACGACTGATCGATGCCAACGCCCACGCCGCCGCTCCGGGGTCGGCGCGGCCGCGATCGACGGATCGCGGAGCGTGCCGCGAGCGAGTTTGCCGCCAGGCACGCCGCCCCGACTCGCGAGGCCGCGGACTTCGACGTGGCTGAGGTCGATCGCGAGGTCGAGGACGCGCAACGACGGCTCGTTCCGACCGCACCCGCAGCGCCTCGTCCGGCCAGATCCGCACGGTCGGCCACCGCGGCCAGGGTCAGCGCCCACCGGCTGCCCGATCTCTCGGGCCTTCCGCCGCTCCTTGCCGACAGCGGAACCCTGGCTGCCCTTCGCGAGCGCCTCGGCCGGCCGACCGACGATCCGCGGAGGGTCGGTCGCCACGTCGGCCTGGTTGCCGTCCCGCACGGCGCCAAGAGCTATCTGGCGGCGGCGCTGGCCCTCGGCACCGGCGGCGAACGCCTGGTCTGGATCGCCCGGGACGCCGAGATCGGCGACCGGGTTGCCGAGGAGCTCGGCGCGTGGCTCGGCGACCCGGCGGCGGTTGTCACCCTGGAGCCACGGACGTCGCTCGCCTTCGAACGCAGTGAGCTGATCGCCGACGAAACGGCCGCCAGGGTGGCGGCGCTGGCTGCCTGGCGCGGCGGTCGTGTCCAGGTCCTCGTCGCCAGCGTCCAGGCCCTCCTCCAGCACACGATCGCCCCGGCCGACCTGCCGGCCAGGCCGCGCGAGCTCCGGTGCGGGACGCGGATCCACCAGGAATCGCTGTTGCGGGAACTGTTCGATCTCGGCTACGTGCCCGTGACCGAGGTGGCCGGCCGGGGCGAGTTCGCCCGGCGCGGAGGGATCGTCGATCTCTTCCCGCCGTCGCTCTCGTTGCCGATCCGGGTCGAGTTCTTTGGTGACGAGATCGATTCCCTGCGCTCCTTCGACCCGACTGATCAGCGGACGGTCGGCGTCATCGAGTCGGCGGGCCTGCTGCCCGCCTCCGAATTCCTGCTGCCTCCCGGCGGTTCGGCAGCGATCCGCGATCGCATCGGACGAGCAAGCCGACGGTTGCCGGAACGCCTGGCCGCCGATCTCGAGCGCTTCGATGCGCCGCCGCTCGATGCCCGGGGGGCGTCCGACGCCACCAGGGCCCTGGCCGTCGGAGACGCCGCAGAGGTATGGGCCGCCCATCTCGCACCGGCGACCGGCCTGGATCACGTCGAACCGGGCACGCTGTTCGTGCTCGATGAGCCGGGCGACCTGGCCGAGGCTGCCGAGTTCCTGTGGCGCCAGGCAGACGAGCGACACGCCGAGCTCGTCGAGGCCGGCGAGCTGCCAGGGGACTGGCCATCCGCCTACCTCGGGCGCCGCGACTGGAAGGCCCGGCTCGTCGCCTCCCGGACGCTGGAGCTGACCTGGGAGTCGGTCCCGCCGGAGGACTCGGCGCTGGCCAGCGCTGGGCTCTCGTCGGGGGATCCGTTCGGCTGGCGCGAGCCCACGCTGCCGGCGGGTCGTGCCGGCCGCCTGGTCGAGGCCATCGACACCTGGCGCGCCGAGGGAGCCCGGATCGTGCTCGCGTCCGACCAGGCGCCGCGCCTGGCCGAGCTGCTCGGGGAGGCGGGCCACACGGTTGCGGTCGTCGGTCGGGTTGGGGAGCCGCCGCCACCCGGCGCGATCGCCCTGGTCGAGCGCAGCCTCAACGGCGGCTTCATCGGTGGGCCGGACGGCCTGGCCTTCGTCACCGATCGGGAGCTCTTCGGGACCGTTCGCATCCGCCGCCCGAAGGCGCTCCGCCGAATCGTGCCGCGTGACATCCTCGAGCGCCTGGTTCCCGGGGACCTGGTGGTCCACATCGACCATGGCGTGGCGCGCTACGAGCGGATGCTCCGGCGCGGCGGCACCGGCGAGGATCGCGACTATCTCGAGCTGTCGTTCGCCGGTGGCGACCGGATCTTCGTGCCGGTCGAGCAGATCGCCCGGATCAGCCGCTACTCGGGCGGCGAGCGACCGGCACTCTCCAAGCTCGGCGGCACGGACTGGCTGCGCGCCAAGCAGCGTGTCCGCAAGGCGGTCGACGACCTGGCCGAGGAGCTCCTGCAGCTCTACGCCACGCGGGCGGCGGCGCGGGGCCACGCCTTCGCCGACGATTCACCCTGGCAGGCGGAGATGGAGGCGTCGTTCCCGTACGAGGAGACGGTCGACCAGCTGCGCGCCTCGCTCGAGGTCAAGGCCGACATGGAGCAGATCCGCCCGATGGACCGGCTCGTCGTCGGCGATGTCGGGTATGGGAAGACCGAGGTCGCCTTGCGGGCGGCCTTCAAGGCGATCCAGGACGGCAAGCAGGTGGCCGTCCTCGTGCCGACGACCGTGCTCGCCGCGCAGCACCAGGCGACCTTCTCCCAGCGCTTCGCCGCCTTCCCGCTCGAGGTCCGGCTCCTGTCCCGGTTCGTCGCGCCCGGGGCCCAGGCCGCCACGGTCGCAGGCCTGACGGACGGCACGGTGGACCTGGTCATCGGCACCCACCGGCTGCTCTCGAAGGACATCCGGTTCAAGGACCTCGGGCTCGTCGTCGTCGACGAGGAGCAGCGCTTCGGGGTGGCCGCCAAGGAGCGCCTCAAGCAGCTCAAGCGCGAAGTCGACGTCCTGACCCTGTCAGCCACGCCGATTCCGCGGACGCTGAACCTGGCGCTCGCCGGGATCCGCGACCTGAGCGTCATCGAGACCCCGCCGGAGGACCGCCTGCCGATCCAGACCAGGGTGGCCGAAGCATCCGCCGGGCTCGTTCGCGACGCCATCGTCCGCGAGCTGGATCGCGGCGGCCAGGTCTTCTACGTGCACAACCGGGTCGAGACGATCGAGGCGCAGGCGGAGCAGCTCCGCCGGATGCTGCCGGACGTCCGGTTCGTGGTGGGCCACGGGCAGATGGCCGAGGGGACGCTGGAGAAGGTCATGATCGCGTTTGCCGATGGCGCCGCGGACGTCCTCGTGTGCACAACGATCATCGAGTCGGGGCTGGATATCCCGAACGCCAACACGATCATCATCGACCGCTCCGACACCCTCGGCCTCGCCCAGCTCTACCAGCTCCGGGGGAGGGTTGGGCGCTCGTCGCGCCGCGCCTACGCCTATCTCCTCTACCGACGCCGCGAGCGGTTGAGTGACGAGGCGCGCAAGCGGCTCCAGGCGATCTTCAATGCGTCCGAATTAGGTGCCGGGTTCCAGATCGCCCTCTCCGACCTCGAGATCCGGGGTGCCGGCAACATCCTTGGCGCGGAGCAGTCCGGGCACATGGCCGCCGTCGGGTTCGACCTGTACTCCCGGCTGCTAGCCGAGGCGGTCGAGGCGCGCAAGGCCGCGCTCGAAGGACGGGCCCCGATCGCGGAGCCGGCCCAGGCCGTGGTCGACCTGCCGGTCGAGGCCCACCTGCCGACCGACTACGTGCCGGACGAGGCCCAGAAGCTCGAGCTCTACCGCCGACTCGCCCGGGCCCGCTCGGCCGCAGATCTCGCGGCGTTCCGCCAGGAGGTGCTCGATCGGTTCGGCCCGCTGCCGGCCCCAGTGCAGCGCCTGGTCGAGGTCGTCGAACTTCGACTCGCCGCCGAAGCGGCCGGGGTCGCCTCGATCTCACGTGAGGAGGGCTGGCTGGTCGTGCGCTTCGGGAGCGGCCTGACCCGGGCGACCGCGATGCGCCTGCTGGCCGGTCCGCTGCTGCCCGGCGCCCGGCCCAGCGACGTGACGTTCGCCAGCAACCAGGTGCGAATCCGCCTGCCCAGGGACCCCGGCACGTCCTGGGCCCTGACCCGGGCGGTCGTGTCACGCCTCTCGGCGACCGCCGCCTAGTGCGGCTGGTCTGGCGCTCCGGGGCTCCCGGGCACTCCCGGCGGGCAGGGGTGCCCGGCCACCAGGTCGGCCGCCGTATGGCGCGGTCACCGGCGACCCGCCATCCTTGACCGATGCATCAAGCGCCGCCCCAGGGCGACGGCCTTTGGTCGCCACAGCGACGCTCGCTGACGATCGGCCTGGTCCTCACGATCACGCTCGTCGCCTTCGAGGCGCTGGCCGTCTCGACGATCATGCCGACCGTGGCCCGCGAGCTCGGCGGCCTCGAGCTCTACGGCTGGGTCTTCTCCGCGTTCTTCCTCGGCTCACTGATCGG
>JBGPIH010000172.1:0-6112 GCA_041484785.1 Candidatus Limnocylindria bacterium | reverse complement strand
CGTTGACGTTCACGCGCACGGTGATGTTCGGGGTGGCCCCGATCTGGTCTACCAGGTAGGCGGACATCCCCGATGCGAGCGAGCCGGCGCGAACGAGGACGGTGACATGCTCGGCGAACCGGGCGAGGTAGACGGCGGCCTGGCCGGCGGAGTTGCCGCCCCCCAGGACCGCAACGCGCTCGCCACGGTAGAAGGACGCCTCGGTGGTCGCGCCGCCGTAGTAGATCCCGGACCCCGCCAGCCGGTCGGCATCCGGAAGGTCCAGCTTGCGGTATTCGACGCCCGTCGCGACAAGGAGCGCCTGACAGCTCACCTTCGACCCGTCGGCCATCGCGACCACCTTGTACGGGTCCTCCACGGTCACTCCCACGACCTCCTGTGGGGTCAGGACCTCCGCCCCGAGGCGGCTGGCCTGGGCGACGGCCCGACGCGCCAGGTCGGCGCCGGACAGGCCGGCCGGGAAGCCCAGGTAGTTGTCGATCCGCGACGTGGTCCCGGCCTGCCCTCCGGGGGCCTCGCGCTCCACCATCAGGGTCTTGAGCCCCTCGGAAGCGCCGTAGACGGCGGCGGCCAGGGCCGAGGGCCCACCACCCACGATGACCAGGTCGTAGTACGGAAGTGCGGCGTGCGTGCGCAAGCCGACGCGCGCTGCGATCTCGGCGTTGGACGGGGCGACGAGGTGTGTTCCGTCGCCGAACACGACGATCGGCTGGCGGGCGGCGTCGACGCCGGCACTGGCGGCGAGTTCGGATGCCTCCGCCTCCGTCTCGACGTCGAGCCAGCGGTAGGGGATCTGGTTACGGGCGAGGTAGTCCTTGATGTCGTGCGCCCGCGGCGACCAGCGGTGGCTGATGACCCTGATGCCCTCGAACGGAGGGCGGAAGCCCGCCTGCCAGTCGCCGAGCACGTCCTCGAGGACGGGGAACAGCTTGTCCTCGGGCGGGTCCCACGGCTTGAGGAGGTAGTGATCGAGCTGGATCGTGTTGATCGCGGCGATCGCGACCTCGGTGTCGGCGTACGCGGTGAGCAGCACCCGCTTGGCGTCCGGGTAGATCTCGCGCGCCGCGGCGAGGAACTCGACGCCCGTCATTCCCGGCATGCGCTGGTCCGCCAGGAAGAGCGCGACGGCCGAGCTGCGCAGCTTCAGGCGCCGAACTACGTCCAGCGCGGTCGCGCCGCTCTCGGCGGCGACGATCCGGTAGGCCGACCCGAATCGGCCCCGCAGGTCGCGCTCGACCGCGCGCAGGACCTGCGGATCGTCGTCGATCGCGACGATGACGGGGTTCTCCACGTTTCCCTCCCGCTCGTCGGGCGCGCTCAGCGGTGCCGCCGACCGGAGCCACTGTGCGGCGCCCTTGTCGGACCTTCCACGAGAGCATCAGCGCGTGCCGCGAGGAAGCCTCCCGGCGGGTCCAGTCTAGCGAGCGGACCCGTTCGCGACCGAGGCCGGCCGACACTCAGCCGACGATCACGAGCGGCCCAAGCCCTGACAGGGGACCGCCCGGCCTGGGCCTGATCAGCTCGGGCTCCGGACCGCGGTCCGCGTCACGAGCCGCGAGTTCGGCGTCCAGCTGGGCGATCAGACTGGGGATGCCCGATCGGAGTGCCTGCCCGTATGCCGGCGCGATCACCTTCATGAGCTCCTTCTCCCGTCGGGTCTTCGGCGCGGCGTACCGGAAGTGGATCGTCGTGCCCGTCGTGCCCGGCTCGAACTCCACGGTATGGAGCAGCTTCACCGGCCCACCGGGTGTCTCGAGGACCGTCCGGTCCGTGACGTAGTCGTACGGGCGCCAGTCGAGGATCTCCTCGACGACGGCGTCCTTGCCATGCATGCAGTGGTTGGCCGAGCCGGGTCCTCGCCGGCCCCCGGTGGTCCCCTTGACCGTCACCTCTGTCACCCATGGCTGCCAGGTCATCCTCTGCCCGGGCTTCGTGACGAATTCCCAGGCAACCTGCGGCGGCACGCTGGTCGGCACCGAGACGATGAGGATGGATTCCTCCGGGGAGACCCAGACGCGCCCTCGCGCTTCTTCCTCCTGCCAGCGGCGTTCCAGGTCGTGCGCCCAGAGCCGCACGTCGCCGATCCGATCGTAGGTCTCCGTATGTTCGCGCATGCCGAGGGCGGCGGGGTCGAGGTCGGAGGCATCGATGCACTGCTGGCTGATCAGGGCATAGGCATGGATGCCCAGCTTCTCCACGACCTCGTTCTTGAGCAGCCGGTGGACGACGATCACGTCCGAACCCACGAGCTCCTGCCGGCCCGCGACTTTGTGGACGATGGCAACGCCGTGGTGGACGACGAACTTGAGGTCGAGATCCGGGATCCGGGCGCACGCGGCGCAATCGCAGGACGTCGCCTGGCGGACGTCGCGGCGGCGCCGACGAAACCCGAAGTAGCAGCGCTCGATCGTGTCGAGGAGCATCGACCCGTCGACCTTCTCGGCTGTCATGAAGGTGAATGCGGCATCGCCTTCGAGCTTGGCCAGCCGGAAACCGGGCCGGAGCGCCGTGACGACGGCGCCGACGAGGTCCGCCAGGATGTCCTGTGCGTGGTCCAGCTCGACGTCGGCGAGGTAGCCGGTGTACCCGGAGATGTCGGCGATCAGGAAGCAGGTGGGTTGCGCGACTGAGAGCATCGTTCCTCCGGCCTTGCGCCGCTACAGTACGGCTCGTGGAGACGTACGACCATGGCGAGGCGGCCCAGCGCATCGGGGTCAAGGTCGATGAGCTGGCCGCGCTGGTCGAGCCAGGAATGCTCGGTCCGGACGCGGGGAACCGGTGCACACCGGGTCATCTGCGCCGCGCGGGGCTCGTGAGGAGCCTGGCGGCGGCGGGCATTCCGCCTGTACGCTGCTAGTCGGCCGGGGTGGGCGGCGCGTTTGGTGGGGCGATGACATCCGACGAGCTGGTCGCCCTCGAGCACGAGAACTGGATCGCGTACGTGACGGGCGTCGTGAGCTGTACCGGCCTGGCTACGGTGACTCGCTCCCACGGCTCGGTGACGATCCTGACCGGCCTGCCGATGAATTGGTTCAACCAGGTCTTGATCGAACGCGAGGAGGCGACAGCGGCCGGCGTCCTCGCCGGTGTGGCCCAGGCGCGCGAACGGGGCGACCACTTCGTCGTTCGCCTGCGCGAAGGCATCGATGATCGCTTCATCCCCACCCTGACCCGGGCAGGACTGGCGCCCGCGGGTGAGGAGACCTCGACGCCCGGCATGGTCGCGTTCCCGATCGAGCGCGACACCATCGCAGAGCCTGCGGCTCCCGAGCTCGAGATCCGCCGGGTGACCGACGCCGCCGGCATCGACGCTCACCGCCAGGCCGTGACCGCGGGGTTTGGCTCAGATCCGGCGGTCGCCCTGGGAACCGCGTGCCCGGACCTCCTCGACCGGCCCGAGTGTGTCGTCTACGTGGGCTACGCCGACGGTGACCCTGTCGTCTCCGGGCTGGGCTGGCGGACCGGCCGGACCGTTGGGGTCTACAGCATCGCAACGATCGAGTCGGCGCGCCGACGCGGGTACGGGGCGGCGATGACGGCGCGCGCGGTGGCCGACGGCGTGGTCGCCGGCTGCGACGTTGCGGCGCTCCAGGCGAGCGAGATGGGGCGCCCGATCTACGAGCGCCTCGGCTTCCGAACTGTTGTCAGATACGCCGCGTACATCGATCCGGTTCCCGGGGCATGACCGCTCGTCCTGCCGGGTCGAGGCGATTGCCGATCCTGAAGGAGTACCCGCAGCCGCCGCCTCGACCGGCGTGGCCCGGTCGTCCGTGAGGCCGCGTCGGATGGCAGCGCTTGTCCGTCTGTGGGGTCCGGCTACGCCTCGCCGGCGGGTGCTTCCTGCAGGAACGTCAGGATCGTCTCCTTCGGCATAGCCCCGTGGCCCGCGTGCGGAACCACACATAGTTGCGCATCGGGGATCATCCTGAACATCTCGACGGCGTGCTCCGGCGTGACGATGTCGCCGTCGCCGACGATGATCAGGGTCGCAGCCTTGATGCTCTGCATCTCCTCGCTCGTGAAGTCTGGTTCCACGGCCCACATGCGCTGCAGGCGTCCGAGGACGATGGGCCAATGGTCGACACCGTCGGGAGACAGGCGGCCATACGCGTCAGATACGAGCAGGTCATGGGGATCGAAGGTCCGCGCCCACTCCAGGTTCTCCTCGGTGTAGCCATCGGTGCGGGCGTTCGCCCCGGTGACCGCGAGCTTCGTCACGCGCTCAGGGTGATGGATCGCCATGTCGAGGCCGATGATCCCACCGTCGCTGTAACCGACGATGACGGCGCTCTCGATCCCCAGCTGGCGCATCAGCTCGACCGTGTCCTCGGCCATGTCGTGGTAGTGGAACGGACGATCCATGACGTCCGCGGTGCGCCCATGTCCCATCTGCTCCATCGCGATCACCCGGAACTGCGTCGACAAGAACGGGATCCAGTTCACTGGGATCGAACCGGTTCCTCCGTGCAGCAGCAGCAACGGCGGACCCGCCCCATGGATCTCGTAGTACAGGTTCAGCCCGTTGACGGCGGCGTAGGGCATGTCGCTCCTCTGACGGCAGCGGATCGGCTTCTTGGGTTCGTCGGATCGGCGCATGCCTGGTTCCGCAGGACGCGGAGGGGACGCCGTTGGATCGGCAGACCATGCACTCCACAGACAGGAATAGATATCACGAACGCCAGCGCAAACAGCTCAGTCGGCGTTGGCCAGCTCGCTCGCCGCTGAGCGGACGGCCGCCACGATCCCGACGTAGCCGGTGCAGCGGCAGAGGTTGCCTGACAGCCCGACCCGAATCTCGTCTTCGGTCGGGTCCGGGTTGGCGGCCAGGAGGGCGGTCGCGCTGATGAGCATCCCCGGCGTACAGAAGCCGCACTGAACCGCGCCTTGATCGAGGAAGGCTTGCTGGAGCGGATTGAGCGTGATGCCCGAGGCGAGCCCTTCAACGGTCGTGACCTGGCGGCCGTCGGCTTGGAGGGCGAGGTACGAGCATGAATTCACGGGTTGGCCGTCGAGCAGGACCATGCAGGCGCCGCACTCGGAATCGTCGCAGCCCTCCTTGCTGCCGGTCAGCCCGAGCTCGCCGCGCAGGACGGACAGCAGCGTCCGGCCGGCCTCGATCTCGACGACATAGCTCGTGTTGTTCACCTGGAGCGTCGCAGGGTATCGCACGGTCAACGGACTCCGAACAAACTGGCGCTGGCAGGGACCGGGATGATCTCGCCGCGAGCTCGGGCGACCGCCCCCGTGATGGCCCGACGGACGACGACGGCCGCCATCGCCCTGCGGTACTCGAGCGAGGCACGGACGTCCGAGATCGGCATCGCGGCATTCGCCGCCAGCCGCCCCGCCTCCGCTGCGGCTGCGGGCCCACCATCCGTACCCACGACCGCGGACTCGGCCACGGCGACCCGCCGGACCGTCGGGGCGAGGGCGGTGATGGCGATCCGGGCATCGCGGACGACACCACCGTCCAGGCGCACGACGGCCGTCGCGCCTACCACCGCGATTTCCATCTGTCTTCGGAACTCGAGTCGAACGTAGCAGCTTCCCGCGCCCGCGAGGTCGGACAGCTCGACGGCGACGATGAGCTCGTCCGAGCGGACGGTCGTGCGGCCGGGGCCGCTGAACAGGTCGGCAAGCGCGATCCGACGGCTTGTCGCGCTGGAGCGGACCTCCACCTGGGCCTCGAAACAGAGCAGCGGCCCGCTCGTCTCGGCGGCCGGTGACGCGTTGGCCAGATTGCCGCCAATCGTCCCGACGTGCCGCGTCGCAGGTGAGCCGACGATCGAGGCCGCATCGGCGAGGGCCGTCCAGCGTTCGCGAATGGCCGGATGAGTGGCGAGCGCTGCATGGCTCGTCGTCGCGCCGATGCGCAGGCCGTCAGCCATTTCGTCGATCCCGCGCAGTTCCGCGATCCGGTGGAGCGCCACGAGGTCATCGGGCAGGGACCATTTTCCCTGCCGCGCTCCGACCACGAGATCGGTCCCGCCGGCGATCGGTCGGTACCCGGCGGCGATAGCCGTCAGTGCTTCGGCGTGCGCGGTCGGTGCGCTGAACTGTCCGCCCACGCTCAGCCCTCGCCGAGCGGCGTCGCGAGGGCACCCCAGACGCG
>JBGPIH010000171.1:0-6142 GCA_041484785.1 Candidatus Limnocylindria bacterium | reverse complement strand
CCTTCGAGGCGGCCATCGCCGAGATCGCCCACGCATCGGAGCACCTCCTGGAGGCGCTGGGCGTGACGGTCGAGGAGGGGCCCGATCGCTGGATCCCGAGACCGACCCCTGCGGCCACGCATTCCCACGCCGGCTGAGGCCGGATGGTGATCCGCGCCGCTCGGTGGACCGTGGCCGGCCACATCAGCGAGGCGGGAGACGTCTTCGCCGAGGACTACCCGATGGCGCCGGTTGCCGAGGGCGAGTTGGTCGCGATCCTCAACGCCGGCGGCTACCACCAGGCGACGAGCTCGACACACTGCCTGCGCCCGCTGGGCGGGGCGGTCTTCCTCGATCGCTAGCGGGTTTCGGGAGCCGAGGCGGCCCAGCTCGTCACGCGCTCCAGGACGATCCGGATGACCGGGCGCCCGGCCAGGTCGTGGGTCGCGTACTGCGGGTACTTCGAGCCAAGGGCGCCGACCGCGGCCCGATGCTCGCCCATGTCCTGTCCATCGGGCTCCAGGAGCGTCGCCGTTCCGTGGCCGCGCAGCCAGGCCAACTCTTGCCAATCCTCGTTCCATTGGTCGACGAGGACCGTGACCCGTGGATCCCGACGCAGATCGCGAACCCGGGCCAGGTCGTGCGGCTCGCGAACCACTTTCGGCTTCTCGTCGAGGGGCGAGTAGAGCACCGGCCGGTTCGGGTCGAGGACGAGGCAGATCGGGACGAGCCGCGGCTGGCCATCCGGGGCGATCGTGGCCAGGACGGCCCGTCTCGCCGAGGCGAGGAAGTCGCGCTGGGAAGCCGTCAGGACCGGGTCGGGGCGCATCGCGCGCCTATCATGCGGCCATGCGCGACGTTCGCCTCCCGTCCACCCGACACGTGACCAGCCGCCGGGTGGTGGCGGTCCGCGGCGAGTCGCTCGAGGTGCGCGACGACCGGGTCGTCGGCGAGGCGCCGCTCGAGATCCGGGCCGCCGGGCCGCACCAGGACCCGGTCGCGGTCGCGGTCACCATGCGCACGCCGGGTCACGAGGCGGAGCTGGCGGTCGGCTTCCTCCGATCGGAGGGCCTGATCGCGGGTGACGAGGTGATATCGACGAGTGCCGGCGACCCGGGGACGCTCAGCCAGCCAGACGACACGATCGTGGTCCGCCTCTCCAAGCCGTTCGACGAGGACGCCGTGGCCCAGCGCCACTTCATCGCGACCGCGTCCTGCGGGATCTGTGGCAAGGCGTCGATCGATGAGGTCGCCGTCCGCTGTGCCCCGCTGCCGGCCGGTCCGGTCGTCGCGCGCGCGGTCATCCTCGCGCTGCCGGACCTCCTGCGTGCCGCGCAGCGCGCGTTCGACGAGACCGGCGGCCTCCATGCGGCCGCACTCTTCACGCCCCGGGGCGAGCTCGTGGCCATCCGCGAGGACGTCGGCCGCCACAACGCCCTCGACAAGCTGATCGGCTCGCAGGTCCTCGCGGGCACCTTGCCGCTCAACCAGCGGATCCTGGTGGTCTCAGGGCGGGTCAGCTTCGAGATCGTCCAGAAGGCCGCCGTCGCCGGCATTCCGATCGTCTGCGCCGTCTCCGCGCCGTCGGACCTGGCGATCGAGACCGCCGAGCGGCTCGGCGTCACCCTCGTCGGGTTCCTGCGCGGTGACGGCTTCAACGTCTACTGCCACGACGGCCGGATCGACCTGCGGGATCTCAGCGGCCTCGGCTGAAGCGCGGCCAGCCGCCCGTGCGGCCCGCGGCAGCGCGGCCAGGTTCGTGGATGGGTACTTCGGAGCCATTGCCGGCACCTGTCCGCGGGCCGAAGGTTAGGCCAACGCCTCTGTCCCAGGGAGAGACATCAGCTTGCGCCGCCAACCTAGTCAAGCCGCCCGGCTGTCGGCCTGGACCATCGTGCTCGCCTATGTGTTGACGGCGATCCTATGGATCGCACTGAGCGACCGGGTGCTCGGCACCCTCTTCAGCGATCCCGGCGAGCTGGTCGTCGTTTCCACGCTCAAAGGCTGGGCCTTCGTGGCCGTGACCGGTTCGATGCTGGCCGTCATGCTCCGGCGGCACGACGCCCAGCGCGCCCGCCAGGCCAGCGAGCTCGAGTCGGGTGAGAGCCGCTTCCGCCTCATCGCGGAGCACGCCCAGGATGTCATCTCCCGCTACCGGGTCGTCCCGCCCCTCGGTTTCGAGTACGTGAGCCCGTCGATCGAGCATGTGCTCGGCTACCCGCCGCAGGCCTTCTATGCGGATCCCGACCTCATGAGGCGCCTCATCGATCCGGACGACCGGTCAGTTCTCCAACCCGATCCCGATGGGCGACAGCTTTTGGAGCCGATGGTCATCCGGGTGCACCACGCCGACGGCCACGTCGTGTGGCTCGAGCAGCGCAGCAGCGGGGTATTCGACGCCGCGGGTCGGCTCGTCGTGGTCGAGGGCGTCGCGCGCGACGTCAGCGATCGACAGGCCGCACAGGCGTCGCTCGCGAGGCTCAACCGAGTGCTCCGGACCCTCACGGCGGCGAACGCCGCGCTGGTTCGGGCAGGAAGCGAGGCCGAGCTGCTCGAAGCGATCTGCCGCGTCGCCGTCGAGGAGGGGGCGTACCGCTACGCATGGGTCGGCTACCGGGAAGACGATGAGGCCGGGACGGTCAGGCCGATGACGTCGGCCGGGTACGGCCCCGGGTACCAGGTGGGGCTGCGCGTGACGTGGCACCCGACGGAGCGGGGCCTGGGCCCCGTGGGAACCGCCGTGCGCGAAGGTCGCACGGTGGTCCTGGCCGACATCGCCACCGACCCCACCTACACGCCATGGCTTGCCTCGGCGCTTGCGCTGGGCTATGTCTCCGGCGCCGCGATCCCCCTGTGTGACGGGAGCCACGCATTCGGCGCGCTGATGATCTACTCGGAGGAGCGCGACGCGTTCGGGGGAGAGGAGATCGATCTCCTCGAGCAACTCGCCGCGGATCTCGCCTACGGCGTCGGCACCCTTCGGGCACGCGACAAGCGTGCGGCCGAGGAGGCCGAACGGGCGCGTCTCGCGATCGCCATCGAGCAGACGGCCGAGTCGGTGGTCATCACCGATCCCCAGGCGAACATCGTGTACGTGAATCCGGCGTTCGAGCGGACCAGCGGCTACGCCAGCGACGAGGTGGTCGGCCGGAACCCCCGAATCCTGCGGAGCGGTCGGCAGACTCCCGAGTTCTACGCCGACATGTGGTCGGGGCTGGCAGCCGGCAAGACCTGGACGGGAGAGCTCGTCAACCGTCGCAAGGACGGGACCACCTACACCGAAGAGGCTTCGATCACGCCGGTCGTCGATGCCGGCGGAGCCCTCGTTGCCTACGTGGCAGTGCAGCGCGATGTCACCCACCTGCGCGAGGTGGAGACGACGCTCGCGGGAACCACTCGAGCGCACGCGCAGATCGCCGCGACCCTGCGGGGCCTCCAGGCCGGCGAGACACCCGAGGCCACGGGTCAAGCCATCGCCGACGCGCTGCTCGGCCTTGACGGCATGGACTCGCCGAGCGTCCTGGCGTTCGATGCGTCCGGTCGAGCCGTGGTGCTCGGCCGAGGCGGCGCACGGACCGGTCCGGTCGCAATCGGCGGAACGCTTCCGGCGAGTCGGTCGGCCTACCTGCTCGAGCGAGCGCGGCAGGGACCCTGGGCCGAGCGTTGGGAGCCTGGTCCGGAAGACGGCGAGTACGGGATCCTGTACGCCGCGAGCGGGTTGAAGGCCGCCGCATACGCCCCGATCCCGGGCGAGGACGGGCCGATCGGGCTGCTGACGGTGGGAACCACCGATCCCGCGCACGCCGACCGCATCGCCGACCTGCTGACGGCCCTGGGTGAGTTCACCCCGAGCGCGCGCCTCCTCCTCGAGAAGCCGCTCCGAACGCGTCTCGAGCTTGGCCGCTCGCGCACGCGGATCGAGACCATCGTTGCGCAGGAAGCGTTTCACCCGGTGTTCCAGCCGATGGTCGATCTGGCAACCCGCGAGCCGATCGGCTATGAGGCCTTGACGCGGTTCGACGACGGAACGTCGCCGGACCTCGTCTTCGCCGAGGCGCGACGCTGCGGACTCGAGCGAGAGCTGGAGTCGATCACGATGCGCGCGGCCATCGCGGCGTCCGAGCGATTGCCGCAGGACCGCTTCCTCAGCCTGAACGTTTCGCCGGAACTCATCGTGGATGGGGACGAGCTGCGCTCGATCCTGGCCGCCCGGACGAGGCCGATCGTCCTCGAGGTCACCGAGCACGACGCTGTCCATGACTACGAAGCGCTGCGCTCGGCATTCGTGGCCCTCGGCTCGGGCCTCCGCCTCGCGGTCGACGACGCGGGAGCCGGCGTCGCGAACTTCAACCATCTCGTCGAGCTGCGGCCGCAATTCGTGAAAGTCGACATCGGCCTCGTGCGCGGGGTGAACGCCGATCTGACCCGACAAGCGCTGATCGTCGCGCTGCTCCACTTTGCCGGCGCGACGGACTGCCAGGTGGTCGCCGAGGGGATCGAGACCGAGGCGGAGCGGGCCGTCCTCAAGGAGCTCGAGGTGCCGCTCGGCCAGGGGTATCTCTTCGGGCGGCCCGCCGAAGCGTCGGCGTGGGTCGCGGAACCGACCGAGATCTCGACGCGTCGCCGCCGAGGCGCCGTCCGTTCGATCTCGGGGGGCCGCCTGACCCGCCGGTGAGCCAGGCCCGCCTGGCCGGCGCCAGTGCCCGGGTCCTCAGCGGCCGGGACGGTTGTTCACGAACTCGAAGCCGAAGCGACCCTTGATGCAGAGGTGGCCGCCGGTGACCGACGAATCGGTCGGCGAGGTCACCTTCACGATCCGGTCGTCCTGGACGTGGACGCTCAGCGCGCAGCCGACGCCGCAATACGGGCAGATCGTGTCGGTCACGTGCTGGGCCGCCTCGTCCCACGTGCCGGCCGCGCGCATGTCGAACTCGGACTTGAACATGAGGGCGCCCGTCGGGCAGACGCCGATGCAGTTGCCGCAGTAGACACAGGCCGATTCAGGCAGCGGCACCGCCGCCTCCGTCGAGATCCGGGCGTCGAAGCCGCGCCCGGCGACGGCGATCGCGAAGGTGTTCTGGGCATCCTCGCCACAGGCCTCGACGCACTTGTAGCACAGGATGCAGCGCGAGTAGTCGCGGACGTAGAGCCCGTTGTCGACCTTGACCGGTTGGGCCACGGACGCCGCCGATCCATCGCCGGCCGGTGCGTGATGATGGCCGGCCTCGCGCGCGTCGCGCTCCCCGGCGGCCGCGGGCGATGCCGGTGACCCGTACCGCGTGGCGTCCGCGCCGTAGCGCTCGGCATAGGCCGCCATCGAGCCGTCCGGCGCGACCGGTCCCGCGAGCCCGATGTCCACCGACGAGCCGAGGAACTCCAGCACGACCTTTCGCGACAGCCGAACCCGGTCGGAGTCGGTCTGGACCTCCATGCCGGCCTCGACCACCCGCGAGCAGGCCGGCACCAGGACCCGCGAGCCGGTGACCTCGACGACGCAGACCCGGCAGACGTTGACCGGGGTCAGGTTGTCGGCGTAGCACAGGGTCGGCGTATCGATCCCCTGCTGGCGGCAGGCGTCGAGGATGGTCGAGCCTGCCGGGACGGCCACCGCGGCGCCGTCGATGGTCAGCGCAACCGGCGGAGGCGCCACGACCGGCGGTGGCTCCGGCGGCCGGCTCGGTCGAGCCGGCGGGGTGAGCAGGATGGCGGACAGCGGCGGCGGCACGGCGTCGTGAAGCGGCGCGGCGGGGTCGGTCACAGGGCGACCAGGTCGGGTCGCCGCAGCGCCGATTCGATGGCCGACGAGGCGGTCTGGCCGAGTCCGCAGATGGACGCGTCGCGCATCGCCTGGCCGATCTCGCGCATCAGGGCCAGCTCCACTTCGCGAGGCCGGACCGCGGAGCCGGCGGCCAGTCGAGCCAGGAGCTCTTCCTGGCGGACGCTGCCGACCCGGCACGGGACACACTGGCCGCACGACTCGTCGCGGAAGAACTGGGCGATCCGGCGGAGCGTGCCGACCAGGTCGGCGGTCTCGTCGAAGACCATCACGACGCCCGATCCGAGTGTTGCGCCGATGGCCCTCGTCCCCTCGAACGTCATTGGCGTGTCGAGCGCCTCGGGCCCGACGAAGACGCCCGCCGCTCCGCCCAGCAGGATCGCCTTG
>JBGPIH010000170.1:0-6173 GCA_041484785.1 Candidatus Limnocylindria bacterium | reverse complement strand
TGATCTCGGCCTTGAGCGCCTCGGGCAGATCCTGGGTCAGCTCGGTCAACACGAATCCCGGGGCCACCGCGTTGACAGTGATGGACCGGCTGGCCAGCTCGCGCGCGGTTGCCTTGGTCAGGCCGATGAGCCCGGCCTTGGCCGACGAGTAGTTGGCCTGGCCGGTCTGCCCGGCCTGCCCCGAAACCGACGTGATGTTGATGATCCGGCCGCTGCGAGCCTTGAGCATCGGGCGGGTCACCGCCTTGGTCATGTAGAACGCCCCGAACAGGTTGGTCTCCAGCACGTCGCGCCACGCCTCGGCGCTCATCCGCATGATCAGGTCGTCCCGGGTGATCCCGGCATTGTTGACCAGGATGTCGACCTTGCCGAATGCCTCGAGCACGGCCTTGACGAGGGTCTCCGCGGCCTCCGGGTCCTTCACGTCGGCCTGGATCGCGAGCGCACGGCGCCCGAGCGCCTCGACCGCCGCGGCCGTCTCGGCCGCCGCCGCCGCATTGCCTCGATAGCTGAACGCGACATCCGCGCCCTGGGTCGCCAGGCGAACCACGATCGCGCGACCGATCCCGCGGGCGCCTCCCGTGACAAGGGCGCTCCTGCCACCGAGGTCGATCATGCGCGAACCTCCGACTGGACCGAACGGGCAGGCTCCGGCTCGCCCGGGACGACGTCGTCGAGCGGCACGTCCACCGGGCCAGGCCGGCGCATCAGCTCGGCCAGCGCGTCGGGGATCGGATCGACCGAATCCCAGTCGACGGGAAGGCGGACGTTGACGTCCTCCGGACGAACGGCCGCGTCGCCGGCGATCCCGCGGGCCGGATCGGCCGTCCATTCGATGGCGACCGCGCCCGAGGTGAAGCCGGCGCCGAAGGCGACAATGACGACCCGGTCACCCACCTTGACCCGCCCCTCGTTGACTGCCTCGGCCAGGGCGATCGGGACGGACGCCGCGGAGGTGTTCCCGTAGCGATCGAGGTTCACGAACATCCGCTCCATTGGGAGACCGAGCCCCTTGGCCACGGCCTCGATGATCCGGACGTTGGCCTGATGCGGGATGAACAGGTCGATGTCCGCCGGCTGCAGGCCGGCGTGCTGGATCGCGGCGAGCGCGGTCGAGGCCAGGGTTCGCGTGGCGAACCGGTAGGTCTCCTTGCCCTCCATCCGGATGTAGTGCTCGCCGCGCGCGATCGTCTCGGCGGACGGCGGGCTCTTGGAGCCGCCGGCCGGCAGCCAGATCATGTAGGCGCCCTGCGGCTCGGTGGTCATCTCGATCCCGAGGCCGCCGCCCGGCTGGTCGGACGCGGACAGGACGACGGCCCCCGCTCCGTCGCCGAAGAGGATGCAGGTGTTGCGGTCCGTGTAATCGAGGAACCGGGTGAGCAGCTCGGCCCCGATCACCAGGACATGCCTGGCGAGCCCGCTCGTGATGTAGGCGTGCGCCGTGGCATAGGCGTAGACGAACCCGGAGCAGGCGGCCGAAACGTCCATCGCAGGGGCCTTGGTATTCCCGATCGCCTCCTTGACCAGCGCCGCCGTGGACGGCATCCAGTAGTCCGGGGTGAGCGTGGCGAGCAGGATCAGGTCGATCTCGGTGGGATCGATCCCGGCCGTGCGGATCGCGCGCAGGCCGGCCACGGCCGCCATGGACGCGGTCGTCTCGTGGGCGGCGGCAACGCGACGCTCGCGGATCCCCGTCCGCGACACGATCCACTCGTCCGAGGTGTCCACCATCCGCTCGAGGTCGTGATTGGTCAGCACGTGGGACGGCGCATAGCGACCCCATCCGGTGACATGGGCGTAACGAACGGGCGTGCTCACAGCGGCTCGACCTCGATGAGTGGCTGCTTGGCCTTGACCAGGGCCCCACTCTCCGGGACCACCCGGGCGACGCGCCCGGCGAGATCGGACTTGATCTCGTTGAACAGCTTCATCGCCTCGATCAGGCCGATGACCTGGCCGACCGCCACCTCGCCACCCACCCGGACGTAGGGCGCGCTGCCGGGCGCAGGCGAGGCATAGAAGATGCCAGTCAGTGGCGCCTTGACCGACGGGACGGTCGGAGCGGCCGGCTCGCGGCCAGCCGTCGCGGGTTCGCCGGCCCCAAGAGCCGCGCTCCCCTGGCCCGCGACCGGCGCCGGCGCGGCGTCCGTCGTCATGCCGGCGGCACCGGCCACGGCCTTGCGCAGAACGAGACCGGTCCCGCCCGATTCGATCTCGAGCTCGGTCAGGTCGGATCGCTCGAGCAACTCGGCGAGCCGATCGATCAGGCCGAGCAGCTCCGCCTGGCCGCCGTTGAGGACAGGGGCGGCTTCGTCTGTCATCCGTCCCACCGCGTGAAGATCAGGGCGGTGTTCTGACCGCCGAACCCAAACGAATTGCTGAGCGCCGCGCGAACCTGGCGCCGGGCGGCCACGTTCGGCGTCAAATCGAGACCGGCCGCCGCCGGGTCGGGATCGGAGAGGTTGATGGTCGGCGGGATGCAGCCCTCGCGGATCGTCAGAACCGTCGCGATGGCCTCGATCGCGCCGGCGGCCCCGAGGGTGTGGCCGAGCATCGACTTGTTGGCCGTGATCGCGACCCGGTCCGCCCGCTCGCCGAAGATCGATCGGATGGCCTGGAGCTCGGCCTTGTCGCCCTCGGGCGTCGAGGTGGCGTGGGCGTTGATGTGATCGATCTCGGACGCCTCCATCCCGGCTTTTTCGAGGGCCCGACGAGCCGCCCGAACGGCCCCGACGCCGCCGGGTGCCGGGAGCGTGATATGCGACGCGTCCGCGGTCGCGCCGTAGCCCACGAGCTCGGCGAGGATCTCGCCACCGCGCGCCTCGGCATGCTCGAGCGCCTCGAGGATCACGACACCGGACCCTTCCCCCATGACGAAGCCGTCGCGGGCATTGTCGAACGGGCGCGACGCGGCCGCCGGCTCCTCGTTCCGGGTCGACAGCGCGCGCATCGCGGCGAAGGCTCCCACCATCGCCTCGAAGATGGCGGCCTCGGCTCCGCCGGCGACCATGACGTCGGCATCGCCGCGCCGGATGATCTCGCTGGACTCACCCAGGGCATGGCCGCCCGTGGCACACGCCGAGACCGTGGTGAAGTTCGGTCCGGTCATGCCGAACTGGATGGCGATCTGGCCGGACCCGATGTTGGGAATGCCCATCGGCACCACGAATGGGCTGATCCGGTCCGGGCCGCGCAGCGCATTGATCGAGAACCCCTCGACGAGCGTCCCCACGCCGCCCAGGCCGGTGCCAAGGATGACCCCGGTCCGTTCGGCGAGCTCGCCTTCGAAGCGCTCCGGCAGCCCCGCCTGATCGAGCGCCTCGCGTGCGGCGACCAGGCCGAGCTGGATGAATCGATCCGTTCGCCGAAGCTCCTTTCGATCGAGGACGCCGCTTGCGTCGAAGTCGCGCACCTCGCCGGCGATCCGCGCGGTCAGCCGCGACGGATCGAAGGCCTCGATCGTCCGGATCCCGGATCGCCCGGCGACCAGGCCGGCCCAGCTCGTGGCCACGTCGTTGCCGAGTGCGCTGACCATGCCCATGCCAGTCACGACAACCCGCCGCCGCTCGTTCATGATTCGACCCTGCCGGCTCATCGGACGAGCTTCCCCGTGCGGACCGTGGCCGCGCGGTAGACGTCGCCGGGCAGGCCGCGCGCCGAGATCGCGTTGGCGACGGCAAGCACATCGAACTCGGTCCGCTGGATCTCGGCCTGGACCTCGCCCTCGTTGACGTCCATGCGCGCCCATGACGCGGTGGGGTCGCCGTCGAAGACGTAGCCCGCCGATCCCGCGTTGACGATCAGCTTCCAGCCCAGGTCGCGGATCTCGGGCAGGTGGGTATGGCCGCATGCGATGACCCGCGCATCCGTCCCGGCGACACGTTCGACGACCACGCTCGGGTCGAGCGCCCGATCGAAGCCGCTGGTCTGGGAGCCGGGCGACGCGTGGCAGATCAGGACCATCGTTCCGTCGTCGGCGCGCAGGCGTCGCTCCGCTGGAAGCCGCCGCAGCCAGGAGACGCGCTCGTCGCCCAGGGCATCGTGGGCCCACTCGGCGGCGGCCACGAAGGTGTCGGGGATGCCGTCGGTCATCCAGGGGAAGGCGGCCGCGTAGTCGAAATCCGCCACCGCGACATCCGTGTTGCCGCTCACGATGACGGCCCCGTCCGCCTCCATCCCGCGCAGCAGGTCGACCGCCCCGGCCGGGTCCGGGCCGTTGAACACGAGGTCGCCGGCCACCGCGACGATGTCCGGCTTCTCGCCGCGGAGCGCCTTGCGGACGGCCTCGAGGGCCACGGCGTTGCCGTGCACGTCCGAGAGGACGACGATCCGGGTCATCGGAGGACGCCTTCGCTCGGAATGATGAAGCTCAGGGTCGCTTCGCAGGCGGTCTCCCCGTCGACCGTGGCGACCCCGCGACCGCGACCGAATCGACCGCCCAGCTTGTCCATCGTGACCTCCAGCCGGAGGGTGTCGCCGGGGCTGACCACGCGCTTGAAGCGGCAGTCGTCGATCCCGGCGAAGAGCCCGATCCGATCGCCGAACCCGGGCTGCTTGGCGACGTAGACGGCCATCGTCTGGGCGAGCGCCTCCACCTGGAGCACGCCCGGCATGACCGGCAGGCCCGGGAAGTGGCCACCGAAGAACCACTCGCCGGCAGTCACGCCCTTGAGCCCGACGATCCGCCTGGCGTCGGCGTCGTACTCGACGATCCGGTCGACGAGCAGGAACGGCCAGCGGTGCGGGATCAGGGCCTGGATTTCGGCTGTCGTATGGATCGTGGTCTCGGTCACGGGCAGCTCCGGCTCGGTGGCGCGGGATCGTTCGTTGGCGCCAATTGTCGGGGGTCGCGCAGTCCGTGAGCGGCGTAGTCCGTGCAGGTGTGCATCTCGCCGCAGCTGTCCCGGATCGCCCCGGCACTCTGGCGCCGGTCGGCCGGCCAGTTGTGTGCGTGGCGCTGGGCCGGCCGGTTGTGCGCGTAGCGCCCATATCCGACAGACGTAGGCCCCAGTCCATCGAATCCGTGCACCAGGCGATCGGGTCCCACGATTCCCTCAACGGTTCTGCAGATTCGGTGCATGGCAGGCAGGAGGCTGGGAAACTCGGGCAACAATCCTGCGGATATGGTCACCTGATGCACACCGGACACTCCGCCGGGACTGCCGACAGCCCACCCGCACGACGAGCAGTCCACCCGCACGACCCGCAGTCCGCCGCCACCGCCACGGTCAGCTGCGTGCCGCGGCAGCCAGGAACGCGGCGCTTCCAACCCGATCCAGGAGATTGGTGGTCATCCGGCCCTCCAGGAACGTCTCGTTGAGGAGCATCGCCTGGTGGATGACGACGTTGGTCGCGACGCCGTCCACGACGAGCTCGTCGAGGGCGACCCGGCTGCGGGCGATCGCGGTCGCCCGATCGGGGCCCCACACGATCAGCTTGCCGAGCAGCGAATCGTAGAAGGGCGGGACCTCGTAGCCGCTGTACAGGTGCGAATCCATCCGGATGCCGGGTCCGCCGGGGGCGTGGTAGCGCTCGACCAGCCCGGCGCCCGGCCGGAATTCGTGCGCCGGATCCTCGGCGTTGATCCGGAACTCGATGGCATGGCCGATCAGCCTGACGTCAGGCTGGCTGAAGCCGAGCGGCTCGCCGGCAGCGAGCCGGATCTGGGTCGCCACCAGGTCGAACCCGGTCAGCATCTCCGTCACCGGGTGCTCCACCTGGATCCGGCAGTTGATCTCGATGAAATAGAAGGCACCGGCCGAATCGACCAGGAACTCGAGGGTGCCGACATTCTCATAGCCGGCGGCGACCGAGGCGCGGGTGGCGAGCTCGGCGAGCTCCGTCCGTGCGGCATCGGAGAGGGCCGGGGTGGGTGCCTCCTCGAGGATCTTCTGGTGGCGGCGCTGCACCGAGCAATCGCGCTCCCCGAAGTGGACGCCGTGGCCGTAGCGATCCACCGCGACCTGGATCTCGACGTGGCGGTTGTCGTCGAGCCACTTCTCGAGGTACAGCGAGTCGTCGCCGAACGCGGACTTCGCCTCGGAGCGGCAGATCTTGATCGCCGATTCCAGCTCCCGCGAGGTCCGGACCATGCGCATGCCCTTGCCGCCGCCGCCGGCCGAGGGCTTGATGAGGACCGGGAAGCCGATCCGGGCCGCCTCGTCGAGGGCGTG
>JBGPIH010000169.1:0-6238 GCA_041484785.1 Candidatus Limnocylindria bacterium | reverse complement strand
GTGGGAACTGGGCGCTCTTGCCCATCGCCCCGGCGAAGATCAGTAGCGAGATGATCGTGATCCGGGTGCTGTCGAGCTCGCCGATCCGGGCCACGACCTCACGGATGTCGAGGGTTCCCAGGCTGACGAAGATGAGCATGATCCCGAGGGCGAAGCCGACGTCGCCGACCCGGTTGACGATGAACGCCTTCTTGGCGGCGAGCGCAGCGGACCGCTTGCGGTACCAGAACCCGATCAGCAGGTAGCTGCACAGGCCGACCAGCTCCCAGGCCACGAAGACGACCAGGAAGTTGTCCGCGAGGACCAGCAGCAGCATCGAGAACATGAACAGGTTGAGGTAGGCGAAGAAGCGCCAGTAACCCGGGTCGTGGCTCATGTAGCCGATCGAATAGACGTGGACCAGCAGACCGATCGTGGTCACCACGATCAGCAGGCAGGCGGTCAGGTTGTCGACGTAGAAGCCGGCGTTGACCTGGAAGCTCCCGGCAGGAATCCACTCGAACAGGCGGACGTCGTAGCCCTGCTCGCCGAAGGGTGCCGCGCCGGTGAGCGCGCTGTAGGCCACCGCCATCGCGATCAGCCAGGCGGCGAAGACCGCCAGCACCGGGATCCAGTGCGCGCCCTTGCCCAGGCGCCGGCCGATCAGCGCGGTCAGCGCGAAGCCAGCCAGCGGCAGCCCGGCGATGAGCGGGACGAGGGTGTCCCAGTTCACCTGCTCCTGCCTCGCGCGCGCCGAACCGACCTAGCGCTCATTGCCGCATCGCGTCGTACTCGTCGACCAGCGGTGTCCGCTTGTTCCGGAAGATGGCGATGACGATGGCCAGTCCGACGGTCGCCTCCGCGGCCGCGACCGCGATCACGATCAGGGCGATGACCGAGCCCTGGGCACCGAGCGCTGGGATGAACGCCCCGAACGCCACGATCGCGAGATTGACCGCGTTGAGCATCAGCTCGATCGACATGAGCATGCTGATCGCGTTGCGACGGGCAAGGAACCCGAACGAGCCGATCGCGAAGAGCAGGCCGGACAGGACGAGGTACGCGTCGAGGTTGTCGCTCACGACGGCCCGCCCGGCTCGCGCTTGGCCAGGAAGACGCCACCGATCACGGCCGCCAGGAGGAGCACGCTGACGATCTCGAAGGGCAGCACGAAGTCGTGGAAGAGGAGCTGCGAGAGCGCGTCGGTCGCGAGGCGGATCCGTTTCGCCACGGCCCCCCAATCGGTGGCGCCCACGGCCAGGGCGATCACCACGGCGATGACGATCGAGGCGAACGCCGCGGGGACGGCCTGGGTCTGGAAGACGAGCCGGCTGGGTGCGTCCTTGGTCTGGGTCAGCATGATCGCGAACAGGATCAGGACGCTGATGGCGCCGATGTACACGATCACCTGTGTGGCGGCGATCAGCGGGGCCCCGATCAGCACGTAGATCCCGGCCAGCGCCGCAAAGCAGACGATCATGGCCAGCCCGCAGCGGATGATGTCGCGCATCGTCACGACCAGCAGGGCGGCACCCAGCATCACCGCCGCCAGGATCCAGAACAGGGCGTCGTCCCAATCCTGGCCGAGGAAGACCAGCATGATCGCGGCGACGCCGGTGACCGCGCCCATCACGGCGAGGGCCAGGAGGATCGGGATCAGCCGGCGGGCCACCTCGCTCGCCTACTCGTCGTGGGCGGAGACGACCGCCGTCCCGCCACCGTGGCCGTGCCCGTTTCCGGAGATCCCCCCGATCGTGGCCGGCAGGACCGGGAGCATCCGGGACGTGTCCACGAACCGGCCCTCGGCGGCGGCACGGGTCGCCCAGTCGCGCTCCCGCCGGATGTAGGTGACCTCGGTCTCGCGATCGACCGCGGCGATCGCCATCAGGTCGATCATCGGCGTCTCCCGGCTGGTGTGCGACAGCTCGATGTCGGCGCCGTCGCGCAGCGCGTCGTACGGACACGCATCCACGCAGATGCCGCACAGGATGCAGCGGCTCTCGTCGACCTCGTACTTCTGGAGGATGCGCGGCTTGGGCATCAGCGCGCCCGTCGGGCAGGTCTCGGCGCAGCGGCCGCACGACACGCACGGGGTGTCGTTGAGGCTCATGTCCAGCGGCGTCGTCACCAACGTGTCGAAGCCGATCCGCATGAAGTCGTAGCAGGCCGCGCCGACGACTTCGGAGCAGACCTGGGCACACCGGCCGCAGTCGATGCAGCGTGACGGCTCGCGCAGGATGAACGCGTGGGAGTCGTCGCGGATGTAGTCGTGGTTCACGCCGGTGAAGCGGTTCTCGGTGACGCTCCGGTACCCGGCGCCCGCGTGGTACTGCGGCTCCAGGGTCGGCAAGGTCGTCCCGTACTCGATCCCGAGGCGGCGCAGGTCGCAGAAGCCGATCGCCTCGCACGTGCACTGCAGGCAGCGGGTCGATTCGGCGACGGCATCCTCGCGGGTGTAGGGCAGCTCGTATTCGATGTAGCTGTGGTTGCGGTCCTCGGCTTCCAGCGCGGCCATCCGGTAGCGCGGCGCCTTCACCTCGCTGGTGAACGGCACGATGGACAGGAACTCCGGCTGCGGCTCGGCCAGCGTCTGGCGCGTCCGGATGGCCGACAGGTCCATGCCCTTGAGGTAGGCGTCCACCGCATACGCCGAGCGGCGACCCTCGGCGATCGCCTGGACCACGGTCGCCGCGCCGATCCGGACGTCGCCGGTGCCGAAGACGCCGGGCCGTCCGGTCTCGAAGGTCACGGCGTCCGCCTTCAGCCGGCGCTGCTTCGTCGGCTCCGGGCCCTCCGAGCCCGGGCCGATCCAGGTCAGGTCCGGGCCCTGGCCGATGGCCAGCAGGACCCGGTCACACGGGATCGTGAACTCCGTGCCCGGAGCCGGTTCGGGACGGCGCCGTCCCGACGCGTCGGGTGCCCCGAGGGCCATCCGGATGAACTCGACGCCGGTCACCGCGCCCGCTTCGTCCGTGATGACCCGGACCGGCCCGGCCTGGAAGATGGCCGTGACGCCTTCCTCGATCGCCTCGTGGACCTCGTTCGACGCCGGCATGTCCTTCATGTCGCGGCGATAGACGAGGGTGACCTCCTTCGCGCCCTGGCGGACCGAGGTCCGCGAGCAGTCCATCGAGGTGAATCCGCCGCCGATCACCACCACCCGCTTGCCGGCGTGGTTTGGGTAGGGCAGGCCGAGCGTCGCCGTGCGCAGGTACTCCAGCCCGTCAAGGCATTCGGCGGCGTCCTCGCCCGGGATGCCCAGCTTGTTGGTGTCGTAGCAGCCGATGGCCACGACGACCGCGTCGAAGCCCTGGTTGGTCAGGTCGTCCAGGGTGAAGTCGGTCCCGAGGCCCGCGTTGCAGACCATCTTGCCGCCGAGCCTGGTGACCGACTCGTACTCCGCCTCGAGCACCTCGACCTTCGGCAGGCGGTATTGCGGGATGCCGTAGCGGAGCATGCCGCCGGGCGCCGGATCGCGTTCGAAGACCGTCACGTCATGGCCGGCGAGCAGCAGGTAGAACGCGGCGCTCATCCCGGCCGGCCCCGAGCCGATCACGGCCGCTCGACGCCCGGATGGTGCCTGGCGCTCGAACGGGATCGGCGGCTCCACGCCGTCGTCGAGCATCGCCTTGAGAACCTGGTCCCCGGCGTAGCGGTGGCTGTCGCGGATGGCGATCGCCTCGTCCACCTCGTCACGCCGGCAGTGCTCCTCGCACGGCGCCGGGCAGACCCGGCCGAGCACGCTCGGGAACGGGATCGTCCGCTTGAAGATGCGGGTGGACTCGCGCCAGTCGGCCTCGGCGTTGGCCTTGAGGAAGCCCGGGATGTCGATGTGGCTGGGGCACTTGTTCTGGCACGGCGGCAGGCAGTAGGCGTTGTGGTCGGAGAAGATCAGCTCGAGGTTGGTCCGGCGCAGGCGACGCAGCTCCTCGGTCTGGGTCTGGACCTTCATCTCCGGCTCGCACAGCCGCGAGCACGAGATCGGCGGATGCTCCTCGCCCTCGACCTCGACGACGCACATCCGGCAGGCGCCGAACCCGGGCAGCTTCGGCTCGTAGCACAGCGTCGGGATCTCGATCCCGTTGTCGCGGCAGACCTCGAGGATGGTCTGGCCCTCGAAGCCCTCCACGACGCGGCCGTCCACCTCGATCCGGATGCGCGGCGACGATTGGGGCCGTTGCGGCGACTGGGTGTCGAGGAGACGCTCGGCGAGCGACTCGGGCGAGATCGCGGGGGCGGCGGCGTCGGGGCGCACGATCAAGTCGGTCATGGTCGTCCGTATGGAATCGCTGCGGCGACCATCGCGATCGGGTGGCAGACGCCGGCCGGGCAGGAGCTGTGCAGCAGGTGCTCGTCCAGCTCGGATCGGAAGTATCGCATCCCGCTTGCCAGCGGGAGGGTCGTCAGCCGCTCGTGGTCGCACAGCGCGGAGGCCACGATGTCGGCCGACAGGTCGGCGAGGAGCGTTGGATCGGTCGGGCGTGGCCGCCCCTCGGCGACCCGATCGGCGATCTCCACCAGCCGGCGGGTGCCGATCCGGCAGGGGATCGTCTTGCCGCACGCCTCGCCTGCGCAGAAGCGGGTGAGCAGGCGGGCGAGGTCCACGACGCAGGCGCGATCGTCGGCCACGACCAGGGACCCGGACCCGACATGGGCACCCGCGGCACGCAGCGACTCGAAGTCGTACGGGGTGTCGAGCAACTCGGGCGGGAGGAGGCCGCCCGACGGCCCACCGATGAGGACGGCCTTGATCGAGCGACCCTTGGGCAGCTTCCCCCCGAGCGCCACCACCTCCCGCAGCGGGGTGCCGAGCGGGACCTCGACGATTCCCGACCCGCCGGGTGTCCGCAGCCTGACCAGGATCGTGCCGGCATTGCCGGGCCGCCCGGTCGCCTCGAAGGCCGCGGCGCCGTGGCGGACGATCCAGGGCACGGCCGCCAGGGTCTGGACGTTGCTGACGACGGTCGGCATGCCGTGCAGGCCGCGCTCCGCGGGATAGGGCGGCCGCTGCTCGGGCTGGCCGCGCTTGCCTTCCAGCGCCTTCAGCAGGACGGTCTCCTCGCCGAGCATGTAGGCGCCGTGGACGCCGCGGACGGAGACGTTGAGGTCGTGGCCCGACCCGAGCACGTCGAACCCGAGGAAGCCGGCGTCTTCGGCGGCCGCGATGGCGGCCTCGAGGCACCGGATCGCCTCGGTCGCCTCCGAGCGAACCGCGATGATCGCCTCGGTCGCGCCGGAGGCGAACGCCGCGATGGCGGCACCCTCGACGACGGAGAACGGGTCCGCTTCCATCAGGAACCGATCGGTGCCGGCCGCCGGGTCGGCGCCGTACCCGTTGGCCACGACGTAGCGGCGCGGCGCCTCGGTGGTCGCAGCCATTCGCCATTTCTCGCCGGCCGGGAAGCCCGCCCCGCCGCGTCCGCGCAGGCCGGAGGCGCCGACCGTGGCGATGGTGCCGGTCGCGCCGAGATCGCGGATCGCGCGGCGGAGGCCGTCGAAGGCGCCGGCCCGGGTGGCCTCGTCGAGATCCGTGGGGTCCGCGGCTCCCGCCCGGCCGAGCAGGATGGCCGGCCAGTCGGCAGGGGTGGTCAGCAGGTCGGACATCGACTCAGGCCTGGGTCCGCGGCGCGGGGTGGTCGGCAGCTCCGCCGAGGGCCGCCTCGAGCGATGCCAGGTACGTCGCCTCCGACGGCCGGTGAGCGTCCATCGCCGCCGCCTGGACCGTCGCGGTCGGCGGCTCGAAGCGAAGGTGGGCGTAGTAGCTCGCGGTGCCATAGATCATCGCGTACCACGCGCCGGTCAGGTTGCTGATCCGCTTGAGGGTCGCGATGGGCAGGTAGCCGTAGGCGGCCTGGGTCGCCTCGAGGATCTCCAGCATCCGGCCGGGATCGTGGTCGAACTCCTCGAGGACGGCGTCCACGGCCGCGAGGTCGACGGCCGCGAACGGGCGGTAGGCCGGATCCGGCACCGTCCGGCCCGAGCGACGGAGGGCGGATTCTTCGCGCCGTTCGCCGTACGTCTCCGGTGCGCCCCAATGGACGTGATAGCGGCCGCGCGTGTCCATCCCGCCCATGTCGATGCATTAGATCGGGCAAGCCTGGGCACACTGGAAGCAGGTCTCGCACTTGAGCGTGCCCCACTCGTCGTACAGGAGCTGGAGGCGGCCGCGGAACTTGTGCGGCGGGTCCCGTCGGTCCTCGGGGTACTTGACCGTGACCTTGGGCTCGAAGAAGCGACGAAGGGTGAGAGCCATCCCACT
>JBGPIH010000168.1:0-6283 GCA_041484785.1 Candidatus Limnocylindria bacterium | reverse complement strand
CGACGTGGTCCTGGCCGTACTTGCGCCCGACGTAGGCGATGACCTCCTCGCGCCGGCCGTCCTCGAAGTCGACGTCGATGTCCGGCATGGTCACCCGGTCCGGATTGAGGAAACGCTCGAACGGAAGCTGATACAGGATCGGGTCGACCGGGGTGATGCCGAGGGTGTACGTGACGATCGAACCCGGGGCGCTGCCCCGGCAAGTCGTCTGGATCCCCTGCTCGCGAGCGAACCGGATGAAGTCGGCCACGATCAGGAAGTAGCCGGCGTAGCCCATCGACAGGATCACCCCGAGCTCGTAGTCCAGGCGGGTCTGAAGCTCCGGGGTGACACTCCCATAGCGACGCGCCAGGCCGCGCTGGCACTCCGCCCGAAGCCAGCTCTCGACCGTGTGACCCTCCGGCACCGGGAAGTGCGGGATCCGAAGCTGCCCGAGGGGCAGGGCGACATCGGTCATCTCCGCGATTCGGCGGGAGTTCCGGATGGCCTCAGGCTGGTCCGGGAAGAGGGCGGCCATCTGGGCCGCCGACTTGACGTAGAACTCGTGGGTCTCGAAGCGCAGCCGATTCGGCGTGTCCAGGTTGTTGCCCGTCCCCACGCAGAGCAGGACGTCGTGCGCCTCCGACTGGTCCGGCCGGACGTAGTGCAGGTCGTTGGTGACGACCAGGGGCAGGCCGGTCTCCGGTGCGAGGCGCAGGAGCTGCTCGTTCAACCGGCGCTGCTCGGGCAGCCCGTGGTCCTGGAGCTCCAGGTAGAACCGGTCCTTGCCGAAGATCTCGCCGTACTCACCCGCCAGTCCCCGGGCGAGCTCCCAGTCGTCGGTCTCGAGCGCCCTCGGGATCTCGCCGGTGAGACATGCGCTCAGGCCGATGAGCCCGGCGCTGTGTCGGGCCAGGTGCTCGCGATCGATCCGCGGCTTGTAGTAGTAGCCGTCGATGTGCGCGTCGGTGATCAGCCGGCAGAGGTTCTGGTAGCCCGTCCAGTCCTGCGCCAGCAGGACCAGGTGGAACGGCTGGGCGTCGGCCTTGCCTTCCTTGTCGGTCATCGACCGCCGCGCGACGTAGGTCTCGACCCCGATGATCGGCTTGATGCCCTTGGACTTCGCCGCCTGGTAGAAGGCGACCGCGCCGTACAGGGCGCCGTGGTCGGTCAGCGCCAGCGAATCCATCCCGTGCTGGGCCGCCGCGTCGACCAGCTCGGTGATCCGCCCGAGGCCGTCGAGGAGGCTGAACTCCGAGTGGACATGGAGGTGGGTGAAGTCGTTCGGAGCGATGGTCACGGGGGTCAATGGTAGCCCCGGCCACCGATGCTCGGCGGGCGATCGGCCGGCCGAGCTACATGCTCGGCATGCTCGTCATGAATCCAGGCGCCAACCCGGGGATCCAGATCGTCGCGACCGCCAAAGCCAGGCAGGCGATCCCGACGGCTCGCGAGAACGCCTCGCCTCTTGACCAGAGCTTCTCGGTGATCACGACCGTCGCCAGGATGAGCATCGGGATGACGCTCATCGCACCAAGGGCGAGAAGGACGACCATGAGCCCCCAGCAGCACCCGAGACAGTAGGCGCCGTGATGCGCACCGACACGGAGGTCACGCAGCGGCCCCTGATACGAGCTGTAGTGGAAGAACAGCGAAAGCGGCGACCGACAGTGCGCCAGGCACCGGTACTTGAGCGGCGACAGCTGGTATAGACCACACCCCAGGTACGCCGCGACCCCCGCGGCTGTGCCGAGACGCGGATCCCCCTGTGCGAGCCCGGCAATCAGCGAACCGAGGGCGAACGCGATTACGCCAGCCGATGCCCAGACGATCAGATAACCGCCCGTGAAGAGGATCAGGCGCAGGGCGCGGCGACTGGAGATCGACCGCGCGTAGAGTGAGGCTACGGGCGCCACGGACGGCAGCATCATCGCAGCCATCATCACCGTCCAGGCGACCAGGAAGGCCGGCAGGGCCAGGCCCATCGTGCCGGTCATGGGCCCGCCCTGCTGCGACCAGGTGATGATCGCGACCCAGGCGATCGCGGCTGCAATGAGGAGGATTGCCGCCTGCGGTGTCAGGCGCCAGATGGTTCGGGAGCTGGCTACCCCGCCCACGAGAAGGGCGCTGAGAACCCGCTCTTGCCAGTCAAGTTGATCTCATAGCCGAATGCAGAGACCCGCGAAGCGGTCCCGCGAGCGACGGTCAGCGATGAAGCAGCCGGGTGATGCACGCCTGTCAGCATTGGCGCAGGTGCGCTGGGATCGAGCGGTGAGGCGATGTCGTCGATCTCGATCGACACACCATCGCCGATCTTCACGCTGTGATGCCGACCATCGTTGCGGTATTCGATCGACGTCGATTCCATCCCGAGCATCTCGGAGATCAGCGGCGCGAGGCCGGCCATCGGTCCGCCCATCTGTCCGGTGAACACGCCGGCGAGCTTGGCACCCTGCTGCTCCGATGCCTTGGCATCCATGAACAGGCCGACCTTCCAGGAGCCCTCGACCATCATCGCCGGCGTATCGCCGAAGACGCCGACCGTCAGCCCGCTGACGTCCACGTCGTCGATCTTGCCTGAATCGACGTGGAAGGACATCAGGAACATGCACCGCTCATGGTCCGCCGGGGCCGAGAAGTCGGCAACGGTACAGGGACAGCCCACCTCGCAGTTGCAGTTCTCGAAGTAGGTGCCGTCCAAACGCCAAGCCATGACGAGTCCTCCAAGGGCGAGCGCTACGGGGCCTGGGCATCGTGGTCCTGCGGCGTGGCCCCGTCAAGGACTTTCCGACCCAGGGTCCCGCAGCGCCTGCACGATCCCGGAAAGCCGGCCGTCGACGGCGCGTTCCTTTTCCTCGTGATCGCGGGTGAATGCTGCCCGGGCTTGGATCCTCCCGGGTTGGCGGGCAACCCTATCCGAGCCCTACACCGACGGGTAGGCAGATTCGGGCCCGCGTGCGCAAACTCGGAGCCATTGAAACTCGGAGGTGGGTGAAGTCGTTCGGGGCGATGGTCACGGGGGTCAATGGTAGCCGCGGGTGGCCACCACCGCCGATGTCGCGTCGACCGGCTACAGTCGCGCCATGTTCCCCTCCGAGATCGACGACGACGCCATCGAAGCGATGGTCATCGACGCGCTGGAACGCCTCCCGGCGGCATTTCGCGAGCGCCTCGGTTCAGTGGCGATCGTCGTCGAGGACGAAGCCAACCCGGCCCAGCTCGCCTCGGTTGGCGCGGCGGGACTACTCGGGCTGTACCAGGGGATCCCGCGAACGCGGCTGTCGGCGGATGCCTCGCCGGCGCCCAGCAAGATCACCATCTTCCGCGGTCCGCTGACGCGGGCCAATCCGCGACCCGAAGCCCTTGCCGCTGCCGTGGCGGAGACCGTCTACCACGAGATTGCCCACCATTTCGGGATCTCGGACGAGCGACTCCGTGATCTCAAGCGCGGCGGTCGCTGACGCCCAGCGCCCCGGCCAGCAGGTCGGCCACGACGGGCGCGATCCGCTCGACCCAGAGCGCGTACTGAGCGCCGCTCGGGTGCAGCCCGTCCGCCGCGACGAGCGAACGGTCCTGTGCCGCGCGAAGCGATAGGTCGAACGTGTCCACGTATCGGATTCCGCGATCGACGGACAGTCGTTCCATGATCGCGTTGAACGCCACGATCTCCCGGCTCTGCCCTCCAGGGTCGCCATAGTCCGCGCCTCGGGGCGTGACCGTGTAGTCCGGGATGGCGACGGTGACGATCCGATTGACCGGCAGGCGCGAGCGAAGCGCGTTGAAGATGGTCCGCAGGTTGGCCTCGTACGAGGCCGCCGGGATTCCGCGGACGACGTCGTTCACGCCGATCAGCAGCGAGGCGAATTCGGGGCGAAGGCGATCCAGCTCGGGCAGCTCGTCGCGGATCAGCTGGCCCGAGGTGTACCCGTTCACGCCGAGGTTCGCGACCAGCTGCAGCGCGGCGCTCGATCCCACGCCGCGGGCCAGGGCTTCCACCAGCTGCGTCGGCCAGCTGGAGCTCGGATCGACCGAGGTTCCGATCGTGTAGGAGTCGCCGAGGGCGGCGTAGCGGAGCCACCTTCGGTCAGCGGGATGCATCGTGCGAGCGTAGCCCAGCGCTCAGCGCGACCGTCACACGTGACGGCGCCGGGGCGCCTATCCTGATCTCGACCGTCCGACGCGGGCGCTTGCCCAGCGAGGCTCCGGCTCGCTAGGATGGCGACACATTCGCGGCTCCAGCGGAGCCGCCCCGCGACGTTCCCCGCGATCCCCGGGCAGCTGCCCGTCACGGACGCGCGAACCGCGAAGTTGGAGGAGGAAACATGCGTACCCGTTCCCTTGGACTGACCCTGTTCGGCGGGTTGTCCATCCTGCTGGCCGCCTGCAACGCGGCCGCGACGACCGCGCCGTCGGTCGAACCGTCCGTCGCCCCGCCGTCGGTCGCGCCTTCCGTAGCGCCGTCGGTCGCGCCTTCCGTAGCGCCGTCGGTCGCACCGTCGGCCGCTCCGCAGTCCGACCTCAAGATCGGCGTGGTCACCGACATCGGCACCCTCAACGACAAGAACTTCAACGAGTACACCTACATTGGTGCCCAGCAAGGCGCCACCGACATCGGCGCGGCCAACCCGCCGGCCGTCGTGCCCAAGGACCAGTCGGAATATGCCAAGGACATCCAGGACTTCGTCGACCAGAAGTTCGACATCATCGTCACCATCGGGTTCAACATGACGAGCGCCACGACCGTGGCCGCCAAGGCCAACCCCGACACCTGGTTCATCGGTGTCGACCAGGCGCCGTGCGTCGACGCGACCGGCGCCGACGACGCCACGTTCGCCTGCGCGGGCGATGCGGCGACGCTGCTGCCGCACTACATCTCGATCACGTTCAAGGAGGACCAGGCCGGCTACCTCGCCGGGATCGTCGCGGCGGCGGTCACCAAGACCAATGAGATCGGCGCGATCGGCGGCACGACCCTGTGCGCACCGTGCGTGCGCTACATCCAGGGCTACGAGCTCGGCGCGAAGTCGATCAATCCGTCGATCGTGGTCAAGACCGCCTACGTCACCCGGGACTTCTCCGCGGCGGCGTTCACCGACCAGCCCGGCGGCAAGGCGTTCGCCACCAACTTCCTGACCACCAACAAGAAGGTCGACGTCATGTTCCAGGTCGCCGGCCTGACCGGCAACGGCGTGCTCGACGCCGCCTGCGCCAAGGGGATCGACGGCATCGGCGTCGACGTCGACCAGTTCCTCTCCTACCCGGCGGCCGGCAAGTGCCTGGTCACCAGTGCCGAGAAGCACCTCCAGAGCGCCGTCGCGCAGGCGATCAACGCGATTGCCGACGGCTCGGCCAAGGGTGGCAACGCCCTGTTCGACGCGACGAACGACGGGATCGGCGTCTCGCCGTTCCATGACATGGCCAGCGTCGTTCCGGCCGACGTCCAGGCCAAGCTCGATGCCGCCCTCGCGGCGATGAAGGCAGGCACCCTCGTGACCTGCCCGGCCGACGGATGCGGCGTCGGACCGAAGTGATCGTCCTCACCGAGTGAACGTCGGCGGGCCGGCCCTCCCCGGGCCGGCCCGCCGAGCATCAACAGCCAACTGGATGTCGGCGAGACCATGACCACCGAGGACCCAGCCGGTGCGGTCCCGGCGCTCGAGATGCGGGGCATCACGAAGCGCTATCCCGGGGTGGTTGCCTGCGATCGCATCAACCTGACGGTCCGACCCGGCGAGATCCACGCGTTGCTGGGCGAGAACGGGGCCGGCAAGACGACCCTGATGAACGTCCTCTACGGACTGGCCACGCCCGACGAGGGCGAGATCCTGCTCGACGATCAGCCGGTCCGGATCGCCGGCCCCACGGACGCCATCGCCCGGGGCATCAACATGGTCCACCAGCACTTCATGCTGGTTCCCGTCCTGACCGTCGCCGAGAACATCCTGCTCGGCGAGGAGACGATGGCCAACCGCGTCTTCCTCGACCGCACAGAGGCGCACCGGCGGATCGTGGAGCTCGGCCAGCGCTTCGGGTTCGACATCGATCCCGACGCCAAGGTCGGCTCGTTGTCGGTCGGGTGGCAGCAGCGGGTCGAGATCCTCAAGGCCCTCTACCGGAACGCCCGCATCCTCGTCCTCGACGAGCCGACGGCCGTCCTCACACCCCAGGAGACCGAGGAGATCTTCGCCGTCCTGCGGCGCCTGGCGGCCGAGGGCCACAGCATCGTCTTCATCAGCCACAAGCTCTACGAGGTGCTCGAGATCGCCGACCGGATCACGATCATCCGCCGTGGCCGGGTCGTCGG
>JBGPIH010000167.1:0-6341 GCA_041484785.1 Candidatus Limnocylindria bacterium | reverse complement strand
TCCTGCTCGTTGCCTTCGACGTCGAGCGCCATCGCCGCCCGCATCCAGCCGATATCGGCACCGGCACAGAACGACGGGCCGGTGCCGCCCAGGACGACCGCGCGAAGCTGGACGGGATCCTCCTTGGTGAGTGCGCGGAAGGTCGCCGCGAGCTCGGCGATGAGGGTCGCATCGAACGCGTTGTGGACCTGCGGGCGGTCGAGCATGACGCGCGCGACGACGCCACCTGGTCCGGTTCGATCGAGCGTCAGCGCTGGCCTCACCGGGTCATCGTAGCGGGCGGCTCTGCTAGGCTCCGGCCATGCGCGCAGGGCGCGCCGGTCGGAGCGGTCGCCATCGCCGGGCTGGCGGGCCTGGCCGGCGTTGCCCTGCTCGGCGCCGGCCTGACGCCGGCGGCCCTGGGCTCCCGGATCGACTCGGTGGCGGTGGGGATCGCCCTGGCCGTCGGCGTCCCGGTCGCGGCCGTCACCTCGGCCCTCATCGGGACCTTCCTGTCCGGCTCGCTGCTGGGAGGGTTCGATGAAGGGGCCGGCCTCGCCGGCACGATGCTGCGCGCCGGGGTGACCGACGCGACTCGAACGGCGCCGCTGGTGGTCGCGGCGGCGACCGTCTGGGTGCTGGTCGTCCGACGGTGGGGGAGCTCGATGCTGTCCTGACGGCTCAGGCCAGGACGGTCAGCCCGTCGCCGACCCGGATCCGGCCGGGCCGCTCGACCTCGCCCCAGACGCCGAACATGAGGTGCCTGCCCTCCGCCAGGCCTCGGTAGTCGTTGATCGCACGCAGGGTGTCCAGGTCGCGACGTCCGGTCTCCGGGTGGTGGGTGGTCATGGCGCAGCGCGGGATCGGGGCGCTGATCTGCAGGATCGTCTCGCCGATGGCGACTCGCGCACCGACCCAGGTGTCCTCTTCGTGCGGCATCCCGCCGTCGAGCTCGATCAGCATCCGGAATCGGCGGGCGTCGACCGGCGGCGTGCCGAGGCGGCGCCCGAGCTCCTCGAGCGATCCATCGGTGACCAGGCTGGCCGGGTGGCGGGTCCGCGTCCCGCCCGGCCGATCGCAGCGGACGACCCGGACCGGCCGTCCGGCGATCCCCTCGAGGGCGGGCCCCCACGGGCCGTCGAGGACGTGGCCGGTGGCGGTCCGGCTGTAGATCGGGGTCTCGATCGGCTCGCCGAGGCGAACCTCGTCCTCGACCACCGTCCCATCGGGAAACGTCAGGCGCAGCATCGTGGCGTCGGGATCCGTCCCGGCGGCGACCTGGACGATCGGTCCGGCGACCAGGCCGTCGATCAGGCGGCCGGTCTCGTCCACCAGGTAGAACCGGCGATCCTCGGCGACACCGCTGGGCTCGAGCCGGATCTCGGTCCGCGACTCGAGCGCGAGGCTTCGGACGGGCGCGACGTTCAGGCGGGCGACGGTGGGCACGCGGTCGATGCTACGTCACATCCGGAAGACGCCGAAGCGTGTCTCGGGGATCGGGGCGTGCAGGGCGGCCTCGATGCCCATGGTCAGGACCCGGCGGGTGTCGAGCGGGTCGATCACCCCGTCGTCCCACAGCCGCCCGGTCGCGAAGTAGGGCGAGCCCTCGCGCTCGTAGGTCTCGAGGATCGGGGCCTCGAACGTGTCGCGCTCGGCATCGCTGGCGAAGCCGCCGCGGACCGTGGACAGCACCCGCGCCGCCTGCGCGCCACCCATCACCGAGATCCGGCTGTTCGGCCAGGACCACAGGAACCGCGGCTGGTAGGCCCGGCCGGCCATCGCGTAGTTGCCGGCACCGAACGAGCCGCCGATCAGGACGGTGAACTTGGGGTCCTCGGCGCCGGCGACGGCGGTGACGAGCTTCGCGCCGTCCTTGGCGATCCCGGCCTCCTCGTACTCGCGCCCGACCATGAACCCGCTGATGTTCTGGAGGAAGACGAGCGGGATGCGGCGTTGGCAGGCGAGCTCGATGAAATGCGTGCCCTTGAGCGCCGACTGGCTGAACAGGATCCCGTCGTTGGCCACGATGGCCACCGGGTAGCCGCCGACGTACGCGAAGCCACACACCAGGGTCTCGCCGTAGAGCGGCTTGAAGTCGTGGAAGCGCGATCCGTCGACGAGCCGGGCGATCAGCTCGCGCACCGGGATCGGCCGGCGGGGGTCGAGCGAGACGGCGGCGTAGAGCGACGCGTTCCGGTCGTCGCCGTCGGGCGGGATGAGCGGCGGCTCCGGCTCGCGTCGATCCCACGGTGGCTCGGGTGTCCGGCGGTTCAGGTTGCGCACGATCGAGCGCCCGAGCGCGAGGGCGTGCTCGTCGTCGAGCGCCTCGTGGTCGGCGACCCCGGATCGGCGGGTGTGGACCTCGGCCCCGCCGAGATCTTCGGGCGTGACGTCCTCCCCGGTGGCCGCCTTCACGAGCGGCGGGCCGCCGAGGAAGATCGTGCCGGTTCCCCGGACGATGACCGTCTCGTCACTCATCGCCGGGACGTACGCGCCGCCGGCGGTGCACGAGCCCATGACCAGGGCGACCTGCGGGATCCCGAGGGCGGACATCCGGGCCTGGTTGTAGAAGATCCGCCCGAAGTGATCGCGGTCCGGGAAGACCTCCGCCTGGAGCGGCAGGAAAGCCCCGCCGGAATCGACCAGGTAGATGCACGGCAAGCGGTTCTCGAGGGCGATCTCCTGCGCGCGCAGGTGCTTCTTGACGGTCATCGGGTAGTAGGTGCCGCCCTTGACCGTCGCGTCGTTGGCGACGATGACGCAGGTCGTGCCCTCCACCCGTCCGATCCCGCTGACCATCCCGGCGCCCGGGGCTTCGTCGTCGTACAGGCCGGTGGCCGCCAGCGGGCTCAACTCCAGGAACGCCGTGCCCGGGTCGAGCAGGCGATCGATCCGCTCACGGACGGGCAGCTTGCCTCGCTCGCGGTGGCGCGCGATCGAGCGCTCGTCACCGCCTGCACCACCGACCGTCAGCGCCGCCTGGCGCGCCCGCAGGTCGGCGACGAGGGCCGCCAGCGCCTGGTGGTTGGCGCGGGTCTCGGCGGCCGCAGGATCGAGACGGCTCCGCAGGACGGGCATGGTCCGGATGATAGGTCGCGCGCCCTGCCCCGAGTCGCCGTGGTAAGCTGATGACGAATACATCATCAGGAGGTTCGAAGACCCATGTCGATGGCCGGCCGGATGCTCCGCGAGGCCCGGCGTCGCGCGAAGCTGACCCAGCGTGAGCTCGCCGCGAAGTCCGGGATTCCACAGGAGACCATCGCGCGAATCGAGCGCGGCCGGGCGGATCCGCGGGTCAACACGCTCGACCGGCTGCTCGCCGCCTGCGAATTCGGGCTCGAGGTGATGCCGCGCCTCGGGATCGGCGTCGATCGCACGCAGATCCAGGCGTTGCTCCGGCAATCACCGTCGGAACGGCTGGCGTTGGCGGTCGACAACGATCAGCACTATGTCGAACTTCGCCGGTCGTTCAAGCGTGTTGCAGAGTGAGCGAGCATCCTCGGCTGCAGGCCGACTTGATCCTCCGGGCATTGCTCGATGCGGACGTTCGTTTCGTGCTCATCGGCGGGCTCGCGTCACAGGTCCACGGGTCGCCGTCGCTGACGGGCGACGTCGACATTTGTTTCGCGCTCGACGGAGAGAACCTCGGCAGGCTCGCGGCGGCGCTGGAGACGCTCGCGGCTATTCGCCGTGAGCTGCCGCCCGGCATTTCCGCACCCATCGACGCCCGCGCGCTACGAGCAGGCGACACCTTCACGTTGACGACGCGCTACGGTGATCTCGATCTCCTCGCCCATCCGGATCCAGGTCTCGCCTTCGAGGCCCTGGTCGAACGCTCGATTGCGGCCGAAGTCCTGGGTGTCGAGGTGAAGGTCGCGAGCCTGGAGGACCTCATGGCGATGAAACGGGCCGCCGGCCGGCCGAAGGATCGAATCGAGCTGGAGATCCTCGGGGCCCTCCGCGAGGAGCTCGATCGCCGCGATTGAGCGGTCGCGTCAGCGGGCCCAGCCCGGCGTCATCGCGGCACGAGCAGAAGGAAGGTGGCGACTGCCCCGAGCGCCAGCCAGGCGATCTCCCGGCGCCGGTCCGGACTCCGATGACGCCAGGCGAACCAGAACCAGATCAGCGCCGCGGTGATCCAGCCGAAGAGGAAGAGCGCCGACGCGTAGAGCCCGCTGATCGCACCCAGCAGGACCGCCGTCGCGACCCGGACCGGCGTCCAGCGCAGCCAGTCCCCGCCGGTGCTTGCCACCCGCCGGGCCCATCCTGGCCGGCGGAGCCCGATCACGATCAGGGCAGCACCGGCACCGGCCAGCCCGGTGGCGAAGGCCGCCCACGGCGCCAGGTCCGGCGCCACGCACGATGCCGGATCACATCGTGCCTGCGCGCCGGCCAGGATGATCACCCACGACGCTCCCCAGCCCATGAGGACTCCGGCGGCACCGAATGGCCGCGGGCGCAGGCCGATGCCGCCGAAGATGGCGATGAGCGCCACGCCAAAGATCCCGGCAAAGGAGATGAGCGACAGGCCGCCGATGACGCCACCGAGCACGCCGACACCGAAGGCCGTCCATGGGTCGTTGTGGGTGTGGCTCGGCGTGGTCACGGCGTCTCTAAGCGTGCTACCCTGTCATAGCAAGTTATGATCGATAAACAGGCTACTGTCAAGGCGCATGTTCCTGTCGGCGTCGACGCGGCCGCGGCCGACGGCGAGAATGCGCATGGCCCGAACACCGCCGAGGCCATCAGGCTCGAGCTGGCCGCGGCGTGGGGAGAGATGGGCGCGGCCTGGGGCGTGACCCCGGCGATCGCTCGCGTGCAGGCCTACCTGATGGCCCGCCAGATGCCGCTCACCGAGCGGGAGGTTCGCGAAGCGCTTGGACTCAGCCACCGCGCGGCCAGCCTGGCGCTGGCCGAGGCGGAATCCTGGGGGATCGTCGAGCGCGTGCCGGAACCGCGACGCGTGGGCCGGCGCGGGCCGGCGGGTGCGGCCTACCTGGCCGTCGGCGACCACTGGCAATGGTTCGGGCGGGTCATCGCCGAGCGAAAGGTCCGCGAGGGCGATCCGATCGTTGCCGTCCTCGAGGCCAAGGAGCGCCAGGCCGCGGCCGCCCTGGAGATTCGGCCTGATGACGCCGAGTTGGCCGCGCTCCGTGACTGGCTGTCCGCCTTCCTCGTGTTCGTGCGGCTCTTCGATCGAGCGGTCGGGCTCGTGCCGCAGCTGGATCCGCGCGAGCTCGAGCGATCGCTCAGCCTGCTCGGCCGGATCCCGGATTCGACGATCCTGCGCCTGTTCGACCTGCTGGGCGGGCTGCCGGACCAGGACGTCATCGACCTCGTCGACGCGCTTTCGCGCCTCTCCCCGACGGCCGCGCGCCGCGCGACCAAACTCATGTCGGGGGTCGTCCGGACGGTCGCGCGGTAGGCGCTCCCTCGCGTGGCGCCAGGAGGCTCGCGGCCGCCTGCGCCGCCGTATCCGCCTCCTCCGCCGCCGCGGCCGACTCAGTCGCCGACTCCGCCGCCGCCGCCGCCGCGGCCGCCTCAGCCGCAGCCTCAGCCGCCGCCGCTGCTGTCGCGGCCGCCCTCAGCCGCAGCCTCAGCCGCCGCCGCTGCTGTCGCGGCCGCCCTCAGCCGCAGCCTCAGCCGCCGCCTCAGCCGCAGCCGCCGACATTCCGCTGGGTAATGGAAAAGGGCCTCAGCACGCTTGGCGGTGCATCGAAATCGACAGAAGTCGCGGACGGCCACGCTCACTGAGGTCGAATCGCATGACTCAGCGGAATACGGCACGGATGAGAGGTGGGCGGAGCGGCCTCGGCCGAGGCGGCGGCCGTCTCGGCTCGCCCGGCCGCCTCGGCTCGCCCGGCCGCCTCGACCCGCCCGCCGCCGGCCGCCGCCGCCGGCGCCCGGTCCCGCGCCCGGGATTGCGCGCCGCTCCGCGCCATGGAACTCCGCGTGGGCCCTCGTGCGCGCTCGTGCGATAATCGGCTCGCGCGCGGGGCTCGGCCGACTCGAACGGGCGACGAGCCCGGGGCCAGACCCGGCCGGCGAACCGAGCGCGACCACCAGAGGAAACCGTCCCACATGACCGTCGAAATGTCCACCTGGGCGACCAAGAAGGGTCTTGCCCAGATGCTCAAGGGCGGCGTCATCATGGATGTCGTCACCCCAGAACACGCCAAGATCGCCGAGGAGGCCGGCGCCGTCGCGGTGATGGCGCTCGAGCGGGTCCCGGCCGATATCCGCGCGGCCGGTGGCGTGGCCCGCATGAGCGACCCGTCGATGATCGAGGGGATCATGGACGCGGTGACCATCCCGGTGATGGCCAAGGCGCGCATCGGCCATTTCGTCGAGGCCCAGGTCCT
>JBGPIH010000166.1:0-6399 GCA_041484785.1 Candidatus Limnocylindria bacterium | reverse complement strand
GTCCGGAACGCCGATTCCGGCAATGCCCCGGTGCTGGTCCTGATCGGATCGCCGATGGGCGCCGGCGGGTTCGTCACGCTGGCAGGGCATTTCCCGGATCGCACCGTGGTGACCTACGACCCCCGGGGCGTCGAACGCAGCACGAAGGACGATCCAGCCAGCCCGTCCACCCCAGAGGAGCACGCCGACGACCTGCATCGGATCCTCGCCAACGTCATGGCTGACCTGGACGCCGGCGCCGTCGACCTGTTCGCCAGCAGCGGTGGCGCGGTGAACGCACTTGCCCTCGTGGCGAAGCACCCGGAGCAGGTGCGGACGCTCGTCGCGCACGAACCGCCGCTCGCGTCGATCCTGCCCGATCGCGAGGGCGCGCTGGCGGCCTGCCGTGCGATCCATGACACGTACCAGCACAGCGGATTCGGTGCCGGCATGGCGCAGTTCATCGTCGCCGTGAGCCACCGGGGACCCATGGACGCCGCCTTCGCCAGCCAGCCCGCGCCCGATCCTGCGATGTTCGGGATGCCCGCCGACGACGACGGCACCCGGACGGATGCCCTGCTGGGTCAGAACATCGTCTCCAGCACGCACTATGAACCCGACTTCGAGGCCCTGCGGGCGGCCTCGACCCGTATCGTCATCGCCGCCGGGACGGAGTCGGAAGGTCAGATGGGGTACCGCGGTGCGGTGGCCGCCGCCGAACGGCTCGGCACGACGCCGGTGAGGTTCCCAAGCGACCACGGCGGCTTCCTCGGTGGCGAGTATGGCCAGGCCGGCGAACCCGATGCCTTCGCCGCGAAGTTGCGCGAGGTTCTCTCCGAGGCTTGAGGAACGGAGCTGCATCCGGCGCATGATCTCGTCGATGCCCGACGGCCACCAGCTGCGACCCACAGGCATCCGACCTGGCGGTAGGCTGCCCGCATGACCGACAAGCTTCGCGTGATCCTCGAGGTCGGCAGGAAGCGAAGGGTCGTAGCGGGCGCCATGGACTGGCCCGGCCTCGATCGCTGGGGCACGTCGGAGGAGGACGCGGTCGAGAAGCTCCTGTCCTACGTCCCGCGGTACGCCGGGGTGGCCGAGCGGGTCGGCCTGGGCCGCGAATTCGAGCGGGCGCGCGAGGTGGAGGTTGTCGAGCGCGTTCCCGGGTCGAGCTCGACTGACTTCTGGGGCATTGCCCACGTGCCCTCCCACGCCGAGCGCGAGGTGCTCACACCGGCCGAGCTGGACCGGCGGCTAGAGCTCCTGCGCGCCTGCTGGGCGACCTTCGACGAAGTCGCCGCGCGAGTCTCGCCGGAACTCCGCCCCGGAACGCGCGGCGGTGGGCGCAGCCGCGACGAGATCATCCGGCACGTGGTCCTGACCGAGCCCGACCAGTTCTCGCGCAAGATCGAGGTGCGCACGCCGTTCGACGTCGTGCTCACGCCGGACGGTCTGGCCGCACATCGGCGGGCCTACCTCGACGCCATCCGCGCCTGGAATGCCGAGGGCAAACCGGCCCGGACCTGGCCGATCCAGTTCCTCGTGCGGCGGACCGCCCACCACGTCATGGACCACGCCTGGGAGATGGAGGACCGGGGCGCGTGAGGGGCCGAGGGTAAGATCCCGCGGCCCCACTGCTACAAATGAGCTACGAACGTGTCAAGCCGGCGCCGGGACCTTGATTTCGGCGAGCGCCTTGAAGTCCCCGAGCATGTTGTGCACGTTGCGCTCGACCCAGTTCTTGCTCATGAGGTTCTTGAAGAACCCCGGGATGTGCCCCGGCAGCTCCCAGTCGCACTCGATGATCAGGCGGGTCGCGTCGCCCTCGGGCTCGAACCGATAGACGTTGTCCATCGGGCCCGTGTCGGAATGCTCGTGGATGAGCTTCAGCGGCTCCACCTCGATGACCGTGTACGTCTGCTTCGCCTCGAAGCCCATCATCTTCATCTTCGAGACGTACGTCGTCCCGACCCGGTCGTACGGCCCGCTCCAGTCCGAGGTCTCCTGACGCGGGGCCCAGTCGTGCCAGCGCGACGTGTCGCACAGGAACGCCCAGACGTGCTCGACGGGCGCCTCGATCCGGATCTCCTCCTTCATGTGTTCCATGGCCCACTCCAACTGCGGGCGGGTCGGGTTCGCCAGTGACTCGGCGCGGTCCCGGCGGCCAGGATCTGGGCCGCGCGTCGTTGTTCCCCGTGCGGCGCCGAGCATCCGCCCCCTCGCTGGGCGAGGGCAAGTGCCAACGGTCCCAATCGCGGGCGACGGCGACGGTCGTGAGGCCAACCGACGGGATGCACCAGCGAACGTCGCTCATACGGACCGGACCCGGCCGGTGCAAGGCCGGGCATCGTCACCGCACGGCGGGCTCCAGCAGTGACAACGTCAGGGCATCGGCGTCCATCTCGGCGCGAACGCCGAGCGGTAGCGGGATGTTCGGCGGGTTGTGGCCGATGTCGACGTTCGCGAGGACGGGGATGTCGTGGTCGCCGAGGACGTCGAGGACGACCTCGCGGAGGTCGTCGGGGCCACCCTCGGCGGGCTTCACGTCGGTGACGATACCCACGACCATGCCGGCGATCCGATCGAAGACGCCCGCGTAGCGCAGCGCGTGGAGGTTGTTCCAGATCGCCGCGAACGACGTCGCGAGCTCCTCCCAGAACAGGATCGCGCCGTCGAAGCGGTCCGGGCTGAGGGCGTACGGCGTGGCCTGCACGAGGATCAGGCGGTTGAGCAGCCCACCGACCAATGGACCCTCCGCTCGGCCTGATCGCCAGCACTCCCATTGACCGCTGGACGGCAGGACGCCCGGCGGTTCGGTGCTCGTGAGAACGCGGAGGTAGATATCTGCGAGCGCCTGGCGCCGGCTGTCGGTCTGTTCGTGCCGGTTCGCGAAGCCCTCGAGGACCAGGTCGCCGTGGACCGATACCAGGCCGGTTCGCGAGTGCAGCGCCAGGTGCAGCACGTCGATGTCGCTGAAGCCGATCACGGGCTTGGGGTCCCGGCGGACCGCGTCGTAGTCGATCAGATCCAGGTAGCTCGAGGTCGTCCGGCCGCCGACGAGCGCGAAGATGGCGCGGATCTCGGGATCGCGGAACAGTCGGTTGAGCTCATCGGCGATCTCGTTGGGGCGTGCGGCAGACCACCACCAATGCCGGTCCGGCTCGGCCATCGGCGAGACGTGGACGTCGAACCCCATCTGCTTGATCACCTCGACACCACGCTCGAGCGGCGTTGCGTCAACCGCTTCCAGCCCGCTGGACAGGGCCGCGACCGCCACGGTGTCGCCGGGTCGCAACGCCTTGGGACGCAGGATCAACGCCACGCTCAGCCTCCGATCACGGGCACTTCCTTACCCCGGTCGATCGATAGGCCGCAGAGCCTACGTGAAGTGACCCAGCGCCGACAGCCCTAGCTCGTCGCGCCGACTGGCTGCAGCTCGGCGGCGATCTCCTTCGCCCAGGCCTCGATCAGTGGCCAGTCGCGGTAGTCGCCCGGCGGGAGCAGCCCCTTGGACGCCGGCATCATCCGGACGAGACGCTCTGCCATCGCGCGCGGCGGGTCCTTGGGGTCGAACGCGCCGAAGAAGACCCGGTGGTCGCGAGGATGGGTCGCGGCGCTGAGCTCGGCGATCTTCTTCCGGCCACCGCTCCCGGGGCCGTCCAATGGGCCGAGCGCGGCCTCGATCGGGTCCTTGCCCTGGTCGCGCTTGGCGGCGGTTGAGCCCTGAAGCGGGCCGCTGCTGAAGAGCCACAGCGGTCGCGTCGCGAGCGTCGCCTGGTTGCGCTCCATGAATTCGACCGGCTCCTTGAGCCAGCTGCCCATATAGACGCCGCTCCCGACGACCACCGCGTCGGCGTCGGGAGCGTCCGGGACGCGATCCGCGGGCGTGACCTCGACGTCGAGCCCGTGGCTTCTCAGCACGTCGCCGATCCGTTCGGCGATGCCGCGCGTCCCGCCGTGCCGGCTGCCATAGACGACAAGAACCTTGGCCATGACCGTCCCTCCTTGAGTCCACGAGCATGGTGGTCGGAGCCGCGATGAGACAAGGGCCAGAGGTCCCCTGGCTGGCCCCTACGAGGCAGCAGGCGTTTGATCCAGCACGCTGCGAACTGCGGCGGCAACCGTCTCCGGGTGGAGCGATTGGATATCGTGGCCGCTCGCCACGACCTCGATGCTGCCGGTCGGGAGGCTCGCCGCGAGCTCCTGCAGGCGTCGTTGCCACAATTCCTCGATCCGTGCCTCGATGGCGGGATCCGTGATGGTCGCCTGGTGGTGGACGGTCGCAGCGAGGACGATCATCGGTACCGCTGGGAGCGGATCGGCGGCCGTCAGGGCCTTGGCACTCGCGTCGATATCGAGCCCGTCCGGGTTCCTGGCCGGGCTTGCGTCGGCGCGCAGCTTGTCGCATAGGCTGGCATCGACGATCGCGCACTCGTCGTCGATGAACGTCGGCGGTGCAGGGTCGACCAGGACCAACCCGACGACTTCATTGGGAAACGTGGACGCAAAGAGCCGCATTGACATGCCGGCGAATGAATGGCCGACCAGGACGTACGGCGCGGGCACCTTGGCCGCCGCAAGGAGGCGATGCAGGTCGTCGACGACGTCGCTGCTCGTTCTCGGGGTGGGTGCCTTGTCGCTCGCCCCGATGTTCGCTCGATCGTAGGTGCACGTCCGATTGGCTCCGTGGACGTCCGGGACGACCTTCGCCCACGTGGTGTGGCTGTTGCCGAGCCCCGCGTCCATGACGATGGTCGGTGTGCCCGTCCCGGTGCATTCGAGGTACAAGGATCGGCCGCCGATGTCGAACGAACCCTTGATGGCGGATGGATCTGACGCCTGACCCGCGGAGCAGCCAGCCAGCGCCATGACCGTCACGAGCGCGGCCGCGGCCGAAGAAGTCCGAAGCCGCGTCATTGACCACACCTGTAGCCGGGACTCGGCCGTGGTTGGCCGCCGCGTATCGTAGGCCGATCGTTTGTATTGCGCTCGTGCCAGGGGGTCGTGAACCGTCTCCCGGGCGAGACCGCGGGAGGGACCGAACACGACGGATGTGGTCCGGTTTCAGTCGCGATACGGAGCCGGGTTGGGTCGCCCCGCCGACGAGTCACCGGCAAGGTAGAGTGCCGCCATGGTTCGGGCGCGGGATACGTCGGACGGAGCGTCTGAGGAACAGCTCGCGGCGTTCCAGGCGATGACGCCCGCAGAACGATTGGCGATTGGCGCGGCGATGAGCGACGAGATCCGCGTGCTCGCCGAAGCCGGCATCCGGAACCGACATCCCACGTACACCGAAGCGCAAGTAGCGGATGCCCTGGCGGAGATCCTGCTTGGTCGGGAGCTCGCGGAGAAGGTCGGTCGGTCGCGGCTCTCGAAGCCGCGGTGACGCTCACCGAGCTGCTGGCCGACGCAGTCCGCCGGCTCGAGCGGGCGCACATCCCGTACATGGTCACCGGGTCGGTTGCCAGCACCTACCACGGCGAGCCGCGGGCCACGCGCGACCTCGACCTCGTGATCGATCCGCTGCCGAACACGCTGGCTGTCCTCCTGGAGGGCCTCCTGGAGGACGGGTACTACGTGGATCACGACGCGGCGTTCACCGCGCTGCGCGAGCGAACGCAGTTCAACGCCGTGGGCGCTGAGGCCTCGAAGATCGACTTCATCGTTCGAAAGGACCGTGCGTTCTCTCGCGAAGAATTCGAACGCCGACGGCCGGCGGATCTGCTCGGGACTACGGCCTTCATCGCGAGCGTGGAAGACATGATCATCGCGAAGCTCGAATGGTCAGTTCCGTTCGAGTCCGAGCGTCAGCTGCGCGACGTGGCTGCGATGCTGGATGTCGCGGGCGACGCGATCGACTACCCGTATCTCGATCATTGGGTTGGCGCGCTCGGCCTGACGGAGGCCTGGCACGCGGTCGAGGGCGGCAGAGGTTCGCGATAGGTACACCCTAGCCCGCGGCCTTCTCCCACACCGACACGTGCGGCCGGCTCGTCGTATGACGGCAGGCTGTTCAGCCATTTCGCTGCCTTCTGTTCTGGTGAGGTTCACGAGGTCGTCTCGATTGAAAGCGGCACCGTACGGCGGATCGTGTCGGTGACCGGGCAGTGCTCGACGGCCCAGGCGACCAGTGATTCCTTCGCCGCCCTGTCCAGCCCTGGGGCATCGATCGAGACGACGACCCTCGCCGACAGGGCACCCGCAGGGATTGATGCATCGAGCCCCAGGATCCCGCGATCGTCGGACTCGCTGTCCACCTCGACGTCGACGGACCGGATCGGTGTCTGCGTGGCGGCGGCGCGGATCGCGATGAGCGACGCCACGCACGCGGCGGCCGCGGCACGAAGCATCCAGCCCGGTGACGGCGCCGTGGCGGTCCCGCCGATGCCGCGCGGCATGTCGGTCGTCAGGCGTTCGCCGCCG
>JBGPIH010000165.1:0-6497 GCA_041484785.1 Candidatus Limnocylindria bacterium | reverse complement strand
GGCCACGAGCACGATCGTGATCCGGAGCTCGTCGCGCAGCCGGCGGATCAGGCTGAGCAGCTCTTGCGTCTCGATCGGGTTCATGCCGGCGTTCGGCTCGTCGAGAAGGAGGAGCGTCGGCCGGATGCCGACGGCGCGGGCGATCTCGAGCCGCCGCTGGTCGCCGTATGAGAGGTTGCGCGCCGATCGATCTCGCTGGTCGGCCAGTCCGAACAGCTCGAGCAGCTCTATGGCGCGGGTGTCCAGCTCCCGTTCGCGACGCCGGAACGATGGGCTCGAGATGAGCGTGCCCACGAGTGAACGCCGCCACTGGCGCTGGAGCGCGACCTTGACGTTGTCGAGGACGGACAGCTCGCCGAACAGGCGAATGTTCTGGAACGTGCGGCCGATGCCCATCCGCGAGACCACGAACGCCGCGGAGCCTGTGATGTCGCGGCCCTGGAACGCGATCGTACCGCTCGATGGTCGGAGGAACCCCGACAAGAGATGGAACAGCGTCGTCTTGCCGGCGCCGTTCGGGCCGATCACGCCGTGGATCGTCAGTGGCGCGAGGCGCAGCTCGTAGTCGACCAACGCCTGGAGGCCCCGAAACGACTTGGACAGCCCGTGGACCTCGAGGAGCGGCGTCGCATCGGCATCCGGGTCCCGCCGTTTGGCCTCCATCTTGCGGAGGATACGTCGCGCCCGGCGACAAGTTCCACGGGTGTCAACCGGGGTGGACGAGTCGGGCACCCCGTTCTGGCCGCCTGCTGGCGTTCGAGATCAGCGGACGTAGCTGGCTCCATTCACGTCGATGGTCGTTCCCGTTGCGTGACGGGCGAGGCCAGACGCCAGGAAGACGATCACGTTTGCCACATCCTGCGGTTGGGCAACCTGGCCGAGACCCGTGTCCCGAGCCGCCACCTCGACGCCGACCTCATCGGCAAACCGCTGGTTGAACGAGGTGTCCACGTACCCTGGAGCGACGGCGAACGCCGTGACCCCCTGACGGCCGTTCTGCCGCGCGATCGTCCGGGTCATCGCGACGATCCCCGCCTTGGCGGCGGCGTAGTGCCAGTACGCCGGGTCTTCACCGCGGAATGCCGCACGGCTGGCGAGGTTGACGATGATGCCGCCGTCGGGCTGGCCGGAGAAGGTGGCCACCGCGGCGCGGCACAGGATCGCTGGAGCAATCAGGTTGACGCCGAGCGACAGGTTCCACACCCCGATCCATTCCTCGAGGGGACTGTCGAGCTCGGCGGCCGGATAGATCCCTGCGTTGTTGACCAGGACGTCGATCCTTCCGTGGATCGCGAGCGCGTCCTGCCACAGGCGCCCGGTCGCGATCGGGTCAGCGAGATCGGCGACGAGGGCATGTGCGTCCGGTCCGAGCTCCTCCGCCAATGTCTGGACCGAGTTCGCGCGCACGTCGTGAAGGAGGACGGTTCCTCCGGCTCGCGAGAGTGTGCGGGCTGTGGCGGAACCGATGCCACCGCCCGCGCCCGTGATCAGAATGACGCGGCCGTTGAGGTCGATCACGTGCTCCCTCTCTCGATGGGTTGATGAACGTCTCGGTCCTCCGCCTCGCACCCCTAACGAACCGGGTGGCCTCGGCTGCGGGACATCGCAAGTGCCATGCTGAGATGCTTTCGTGGCCGGGCCGCGATCCTTGCGTGGCGACGCTGCCAGAGCGGATACGTCGGGCGTCTACGCTCCTGGTCTCAACGAGGTGCGGCGCACCGCTCAGGCCCATAGGCTTGGGAAGCAGACACGCTGCCAGCTGAGTTGCTCCCGCGCGGGAGGCTGCCATTGTAGCTACCTGTTCTTGCGACCATTTCGCAGGGTCTTCGCTGCCTCGGTCTCGCGCAGCCAACGTCCTCTAGCCGGCGGGCTGGGGCGCCCGTGCCACAGCCCGGGCGGCCCTGGCCTCAACGCGCGCCTTGAAGCGCGTCAGTCCGCCCTGAAGGTCGCGACTCGTGAATGGGCTCGCGACCCACAGAAGCAAGGAACCGAGGGGGCCCCAGGGAAGCTCGGCAACGACCCGCATCTCCAAGCGGGTGCGCGCCGGGTCGATCGGCTCGAAGCGCATCTCGTAACGGAACGTCTTGTAGTGGCCTGAGACTCGTTCCTTCACGGACAGGCGGTCATGGTCCAATGTGGTCACCTCCGCGAGCAGGCGAAAGGTGACGCCGAAGGACCGATAGGCGATCCGGTAGCGGGAGCCGACCTGCTTTGGCGGTGGCGTCACGGGAGTGAACTCCCGGATGCCGCCTCCGGGAATCCACTCCTGCAGCGACGCCTGGTCGCAATAGTAGGCAAAGGCCGTGGCGACCGGGACCATGACCTCGGCGCGATTCACGAACTCCATCGTCTGACTCCTACAACGCGGACCGGGGTGGCTCGTCGGGCGCGGGCTCGGTGCGACCGAACGGAAGCCGGGCGAAGGGAACAAGGGCAGGGACTGCGTCGCGATAGGCCGGGTAGTCAGGGTGTCGCGCAAGCGAGGCTTGCTTGCCCCGCATCCGCCCGACGTCGATCGCGAGCACCGTCAGGACGACCGCCCACGACCAGGGCGATCCGGACAGGAGAGCGAACGCGCTGTAGCGCAGCAGGTCGCCGAAGTAGTTGATGTTGCGCGACAGCCGCCAGAAACGATCTGTGATGAGCCCCTGGCGGAGAGCCAGGGTGGTGGTCTTCTGGATGTCGGCACCCGAGTTGAGCAGCGATCCGAAGTAGAACAGCACGATGCTGGCGGCGAGGACCACGTTTGTGACGGGCTCGGGGTTCATGAACGCCAGCCAGCCCGGCAGCGAGTAGAAGACACCGACGGTGGCGACGCCAACGACGAAGTCGACCGGTGTGTCACGCTCGCGGAAGACGGGCTCGCCCATGATCGCCTGCTTGACGAGATACCAGACGCAGTACGACACGTGCATCGCGAGGTATACGGCCTGCCGTGCCTGGACCGCGTAGAACAGCGGCAAGACAAGGAGTAGTGCGATGGTCACGACCTTGGCGGTGTTGACGGTGACGTTCCGCGTCGTGACGGGCCGCATCACGACACCTGCCCCGAAGGCGCCGACTGGTCCGATTGAAGCCAGGACATGGTTCGCCGGATTCCATCGCTAAAGGCAACCTTCGGCTCCCAGCCGTAGGCAGCTCGGACGCCGTCGGAATCGAAGACCTGATCGCGGCCGAGGAGGTGCACGGCAAAGCTCGTGAGCAAGGGTCGACGGGGACGACCAAGGCGGTGCCAGGTGGTCTCCATGGTCCGCCCGAGGCCGTCCGCCAGCCGGAACGGGACCCGGATGCGTGGCGAATGCGCACCCACAAGGTCGGCGATCGCGTTGAGGTATTCGGCCTGGGTGACGGGCGAAGCATCAGCCACCCCTGCCACGACGAACGGCCCGCCCGCCTCGGTCGCCGTGGCGGCGAGCAGGAAGGCGTCGGCCACATCGGTCACATACACGAGGCCGAGGTGGTTGCGGCCGCTGCCGACGACGGTCCCGAGACCTGACCGGACAATGTCGACGAGGCTCGGAAAGCTCGTCCTGTCGCGCGGCCCATAGACCCAACCGATCCGAAGGATGACGACCTCCAGCCGGCTTTCGCCGCGCGCTCGCATGATCGCCTGCTCGGCGGCCACCTTGGACCGGCCGTAGAAGTCCCAGCGCCAGTACTCGAAACGCTGCGGCGTTCGATCGTCGATGACGCCCCCAGCCCAGTGTTGGAAGGAGCCGCCGATCGAGACCATGTAGGACGAGGCGTGGACGAACCGGCGAACGCCGCAGTCGCGAGCCGCGGACACCAGCGCCTCGGCGGTGGTGACGTTCGCCCGGGTCAACTCATCGAGGGTGTTGTAGTCGCCGGCACGACCCGAGGCATTGAGGACGACTTCGCAGCCTCCCACGGCACGACGCGCGACGAGCGGATCGGTGAGGTCGCCGGTGACGACTGGCAGGCCGAGGCTGCGAAGTGGGGCGGGGTCGTCAGTCGCCAGGATCGCGGCGCGAACCTCGTGACCCGCCGCGACGGCAGCCTCAGCGATGTGGCTTCCGATGAACCCTGCCGCGCCCGCGACGAGCATGCGCATGGCGAAACCCTTCCGGGGCGCGGGCACGCCCCAAACGGAAGGGCTCTCGCCATTTGGCACAGCGCAACGCGATGGCGACCGGGACGAGACGCCGCGCTGGTGAAGCCCCCGGATCCTTGCCTCCCTGCCGTTCGGGGGAGTGTGCGCGCGAGGCCGCGCAATAGCTAGAGGGGAAACCACGAAGTCAGGTTCGCCACTGATATCGCGGAGCCGCGACCAAGCTAGGCAGCCTCCGCAGACTCCGCAGACTCCGCAGACTCCGTCCGGGGTGCTCGTCTGCCCCAGCCTAGGCAGGCGCGACGCCGACCAGCTCCGCCAGTGACGCAACAATGACGTCTGCGCCGGCGGCCGCGAGGTCGACGCCGTCGCGCTCCGGCACGCCGACGCACGTCATCCCGGCGGCCTTGGCGGCCCGCACACCCGCCGGTGAGTCCTCGAATGCGACCGCGTCGTGTGGCTCGACACCCAGCGCACGGCAGGCAGTCAGGTACACGTCCGGGTGGGGTTTGGCCCGGCCAATGTCGGCACCCGAGACGATCGTGGCGAACGCGTCGAGAAGCCCGGTCCGTTCCAGCGCGAGCCGCACAAGCTCGCCGTCCGTGTTTGACGCGACGGCCAGCCGCATGTGCCCTTCGAGCCATCGAACCAGCTCGCGAGCGCCGGGACGAAGCTCGGACCGTTCGTTGTAGCGACTCCGCATCAGGGCCATGAGCTCAGCCCGAAGCGCCACCGGGTCCGCCCCACTCAACCGGGGCGCATAGGCGCCGATCGTGTCCTCGATCGACCGTCCGTGGGTCGCTTCCGCGTCGGCCGGTGTGAACTGGCTCCCGTGGCGTTCGAGCAGATCCGTCTCGGCGAGCGCCCACATCGGCTCGGAGTCCACGAGCAGGCCGTCCATGTCGAAGACGGCCGCCTTGAAACGGCCGGGCAACGTGAACGGGGCGCCCTGCCTGCGTACAGGCATGGGCGCCCCGCGAACGGCGCCGGGATTCTCGGGGGTCACTCCGGAGGAAGCTCCCGGTAGACGAGATCGATATCGATCCCCTGGCTCCGGCGAATGTACTTCGCCCCGTAGTAGACGACCAGGCCGATGACGATGATGCCGCCGATGAAGGCCGGCACCCACCAGGCGTTGTTCGCGTCGCCGTACAGGGCGAGGGCTGGATACTGGAGCGTCAGCCACGTCAGGAAGACCATCACGAGGATGGACAGCGGCGCGACGATGTACAGGACCGGGATGCCGCCGACCACCATGTTGGCCGGCGAGGCTCGGTACAGATCCGGACGCCGGCTCGGGAACACGATCGCCGCGACGCCCACGATGACGACGCAGACAACCCCGGCCAGCACGCCGAGGGCCAGCCATGTGGCGAAGTCGGTCGATGCGACGCTCCATGCGAGCATCGCCGTCACGAGGCCCATGATCAGCAGGATCGCCGGGACCGGCGAGTGGGTCCGCTCGTTGACCTCGGACAGCTTCTCGGGCAGGAGCCGGTCGAACGACCAGGCGAACACGGTCCGAATCGGCATGAACGTGTTGCCGACCATCGCCGGGAGGCTCCAGAACAGGAACGACCCAACGATCAGGACCGTGAGGATGGGGACGTTGTAGACCAGGCTGGCCATGAAGTGGTACCAGGGCCCGGTCGGGATCGCGTACGCCGACGTCGCGCTGTTCACCGCGACCATGAAGTCGTAGCCGGTGACCTTGAACAGGAGCAGGACGCCGATCACGATGAAGATCACGTCCCAGGCGAGCGCACCGAACATGATGCCCATCTGGCGGGAGCGGTTGGAGGCGCTCTTGAGCTCACCGCTCAGGTAGACCGACCACCAGTTCCACATCATGAAGACCATGATCGCGAAGATGGTCGGCAGGGTCGCGTCAGTGTTGGCGAGGTCGGCCGTCGCACCCTGCGAGCCGGCTGCGGCGATGACGCCGGCAGCATCGGTGCCACCGAACTTCTGGTTCAGGGTGCTGAAGTTGGCCTGGAAATCGGCAGTGTTGCCGAACAGCAGGACGGCGAACGCCAGGAACGTCCCGAGGGAGGCGATGATCCAGAACACGTTCTGCCAGCGGAACGTCGCCTTGATGCCGGCGATGTGGATCGCGGTCATCAGCGCGATCATCGCGAAGCCGCCCAGGAAGATCCACAGGCCATCCTTCTGGAAGCTATTCCCCGCGTCGATCAGGCCCTGGTTGTCGGACAGAACGCCGAGCGTGACCAGGACCGGACCGAGGGCGAAGACCGGGAAGTAGCGGGCCCAGAAGGTGGCGCCGATCATCGCCGAGAGGGCGGCACCGAAGTTCGAGATGGTGGCCAGGGGCGGCGACAGGATCCGGCTGACCCACACGTAATCGCCGCCGGTCCGGGGCATGGATGACGCGAGCAACGCCATCATGATCAGGACGGGAATGTTCAGG
>JBGPIH010000164.1:0-6575 GCA_041484785.1 Candidatus Limnocylindria bacterium | reverse complement strand
CGCTACTGGGGCTGGGAACTCGCGTTCCTGGTCTATTCCGTCGCGGGCGCGCTGTCGATCTCGCTCATCGGTGCCGACCTGGGCAGCCCGGCGCTGCTGCTGACCCTGATGGTCGGAGCGATCTTCTGGAACTACCTGTCGGTCGTCTTCAGCTGGATCGCGGAGACGATCTCCGTCGAGCGCTGGGAAGGCACGCTCGAGTACACGATGATGGCCCCCATCCAGCGCTGGTCCCAGTTGCTGGGATCCGTGCTGTACGCGATGGTCTACGGCCTCGTCCACACCACGGTCATCCTCATCGTGATGATCCTGTTCTTCCCGCAGCTGGACCTGCAGGGCGCGAACCCGTTGACCGTGCTGGCGTTCATGCTCCTCGGCTCGTTCAGCTTCGTCGGGATCGGGATGATCGCGGCGATCCTGCCGTTGCTCTACGTGGAGCGCGGGGCGCAGATGACGTTCGTGTTGCAGTCATGCCTGTTGCTCGTCAGCGGTGTCTACTACTCGATCGACATCCTGCCGCCCTGGATGCAGGTCCTGTCCCACCTCTCGCCGGCGACGTACGTCCTGCACGGGGTGCGGGCCGGGCTTCTGAAGGGGGCGCCGGTCACGGCGCTGATCGGTGATGTCTGGCCGCTGGTCGTGATGGGCGCCCTGCTCATCCCGTTCGGGCTCTGGGCCTTTGGTCGCGCCGAGCGCTACGCCAAGCGGACCGGCAAGCTCAAGCGGGTCGGCTGAGATGGACCAGGACGCCCGGGCCATCGAGGCCCTCGGTTGGGACCCGGCCTGGACGGCGACCTTTGCGCCCCACGCGGCGCGGAGTCGCCGCCCGGCTCGGGTCGTCGCCGTGCACCGCGAGACCTCGATCGTGCGCGACCATACGGGCGATCGGCCGGCCGCCGTCTCGGGCTCGTTCCGGTTCGAGGCGTTCGCCACGGCCGACTATCCGACCGTCGGCGACTGGGTCGCGCTCGACGGCGAAGGCGTCATCGCCGCGGTCCTCCCACGCCGCAGCGCCTTCAAGCGGATGTCCACCGACGGAACGCGGCGGGTCGCCGGCCACGACGACGAGCAGATCATGGCCTCCAACATCGATGTCGCACTGCTCGTGGCCGGACTGGACAACGACTTCAACCTGCGACGGATCGAGCGCTACCTCGCGGTCGCCTGGTCGAGCGCGATCAGGCCGGTCGTCGTGCTCAACAAGTGCGACCTCGCCGACGACGTCGACGGCCGGCTGGTGGCGATTGGCGCGATCGCGCCCGGCGTGCCGGCCATCCCGGTCTCCGCCCGGACCGGGGCCGGGCTGGATGAGCTGCTCGACCACCTGCGACCCGGCACTACGGCGGCCATCCTCGGCTCGTCCGGCGTGGGCAAGTCGACCCTGGTCAACGCCCTCCTCGGGGAGGATCGCCAGGAGACGGCCGAGGTGCGCGTCTCGGATTCGCGCGGCCGCCACACGACAACCCACCGCGAGCTGTTCGAGCTGCCGGGTGGTGCCCTGCTCGTCGACACGCCGGGCATCCGGGCGCTCGAGGTGCTGGGTGCCGACGAGGGCCTCAAACCTGCCTTCGACGATGTCGCCGCCATCGCGGCGACCTGCCGCTTCAGCGACTGCGCGCATGACGGCGAGCCTGGCTGCGCTGTTCGCGTCGCCCTCGCCGACGGGCGGCTGAGCGAGGACCGACTGGCCAGTCAGCGCAAGCTCGAGCGGGAGCTAGCGAGGACGGCCCGGCAGGGAGACCCGCGGGCGCGAGCCGAACACCGCCGAACCTGGCGGATCATCCAGAAGTCCGTGAACGAGCACATGGCCCGCAAATACGGAGACGACCGATGACAGACACGAGCCAGGCGGCCCGACTCGGCCTCCCCGAAACGCCCCCGGTCGCCGGCCTGCATGTCCGGTACCTCACGGACGACGCCGACTACGCGCCGCTGTCCGCGGTGATCCGGGAATGCCACCTGCACGACGGGGTGCCGTGGCTCCCGACGGCCGACAACGTCCGGCTCGACATGCGCCGCGACGGCATCGATCCGACCCGCGACGTCGTGCTGGTGGAGGCCGCGGGCGGCCTTGTCGCACTCATGTCCGTCCAACGCCAGGTCCGCGACGACCTCCCCGTCTACGACGTGTGGGGCAAGGTTGTGCCCGCAATGCGCCGACGCGGGATCGGGCGCTGGTTGCTCGATTGGGGCCTTGGCCGCGCCGCGGAGCGAGCCGAGGGCGAGGACCCCGACGGCAGCGTGCTGGTCGGCGCCCACGTCGAGGAGCAGGAGACCGGCGCGCGGATCCTCTACGAGCAAGCCGGGTTCGTCCCCGTTCGCCAGTTCTTCCTCATGCAGCGTACGGATCTGGACGGCATCCCCGATGTTGCGCTGCCCGAGGGGCTGGAGATCCGGCCGGTCCAGCCGGACCAGCATCGGACGATCTTCGATGCCGAGAACGAGGCGTTCCGGGACCACTGGGGCTATCACGAGCACGGCGAGGAGGCGTTCCGCCAGACCTTCGGCCAGGCCGAGACCAACACGGACCTGTGGGTCGTCGCCTGGGAGGGCGACCAGGTCGCCGGCGTCGTCGAGAACTGGATCTGGCCCGAGGAGAACGAGCGACTCGGTGTCCGCCGCGGCTGGCTGGAGCGGATCAGCGTCCGCCGCCCGTGGCGTCGTCGGGGCCTCGGTCGGGCGCTGACGGCCGCCGCGCTGACCCGGCTCCGCGAGGCCGGGATGGACGAGGCCATGCTCGGTGTGGACGCCGCCAACCCCACCGGGGCACTGGGGCTCTACGAGCGCCTCGGGTTCGAGGTCGCGCGACGCTCGGCGGCCTATCAGCGGCCATTGCGGCCGGGATCGCCGTAGCCGTCAGGCCAGCAGCCGGTGACCGTCGCGGACGAGCTCCATCCAGGCCCGTTCGCGGCCGATCGTGGTCGCCGCCCCGTGCCCGGGCAGGACCGTCACGCCATCTTCGAGTCCGGTCAGCCGGGCGATCGATTCGACCATCGCGGCCGGATCGCCACCGGCGAGATCCACCCTGCCCCAGCCGCCGGCGAACAGGGTGTCCCCGCTGAAGAGCCATCCCTGGTCCTCGGCCAGCAGGCAGACCGATCCCTCGGTGTGGCCGGGCGTGTGCAGCACGCGCAGGCGCAGCTCGCCGAACCGGATCAGGCCGCCTTCGGCCAGCTCGACGGCCGGCACCGACGGCGGGATCTCGAACGGGGCGAAGAGCGGCTGCGGCCGCTCCAGCCGGTCTCGATCGAGCGGATGGACCGCGATCTCCGCTCCGGTGTGTGCGGCGACGGCGGCGTTGTCGCCGATATGGTCCCAGTGGCCGTGGGTCGAGACGATCAGCTTGAGTGTCCAGTCCCGATCGGCCAGCTCAGCCGCGATCCAGGAGAGGGAGGGCGTCGCGGTGTCGATCGCGATGGCCTCGCCCGAGCGACCGTCGGCGAGGACGTGGACATTGGTCGCGATCGGCCCGACGGCCCGGCTGAGGCGCTCCATCGTCCCGATTGTGGCAGACGGTGGATGCCGGCCTACCGCTTCGTCCGCAGCAGGTCGAGCACGCGCCGGTCGATCCAGCCCGGCGCAGCCGTGCGCTCCTCCAGGTTCTCCACGGCCATCCAGTCCACGAGCGCGCGCTGCCAGCGCTCGTCCCAGTTCGGCGGAAGCGGGCGAGGCTCGCCGATCGACGGGCGAGGCTCCGCCTCGGTCGGGGCCACCCCGGACATCGGGGCGTAGACGGCGCCGAACCGACCGCCCGGCCCCGCGCCGAGGGCCTCGAGGATCGAGCGGATCTCGCCGGCGATCGTCTCGTCGACGGCTTGCAGGTCGGCCGGGGCGGGTCGGTCGAAGTAGAGGTGCTGCAGATCGACGAGCCGGGCCAGCTCGCCGATCGGATCGTCGTGATGGTCCACCCGCAGGTCGATCCAGCGGTCGTTGCCGCCGCCGTACCCACCGCCGGCGCGAACCACGAGGAGAGCGGCCGACTCCCGGCCGCGTCGATCGCCGCCCGCCGCATCGGCTGCCGCGAGACACTCGACCAGCAGCTCGGGGAAGGGCCGGCCGCCCGCGAGAAAGGTGTCGGCGAGACCGTCCACCACCTCGGCCCGGGCGAGGATGTTGCCCTGCGCCGCGAAGCCTGCCCCGATCCGCCCGCCCGCCCAGGCGAAGCAACCCCTGCCGGTATGGGTCGCGCAACCGCCATGGGAATCGACGATCCCCGCCTGGCGCTCTTCGCGCAGGCCGTCGGCGGCCACCAGGCGGGCCAGCGTCTCCGCAGCGGACGTGCCCTCCGCGAGAAGCGCGAGCCCGTCGGGTCCGTACCCGACGTTGGCGAAGGATTGCGTGGCGATTGCCCCGACACCCGCACGTGCCCAGGGCACGACGGCGCCGACGGCGAGGAACCTGGACTGCACGGCCACCCCGAGATCGCCGGTGGTGGAATCGAGCGCGACGATCGAGAACGTCATCGGAATCTCCGTGGAGTGCGGGCCCGGGCCGTCATCGGCGGATCCGCGGATCGATCAGCACCTGGGCGACGTCGGCGGCGAGATTCGCCGGGACGGGCGCCGCGCTCATGCCGTCATGCGCTTCCGCGACGGGCGTCGTGCCCCAGGCCGACCGCCGAGGCCGGACCGACCATCAAGGGATCACGGGGCTGGGGCGGACGCGCCGCAGCGAGCCTTGCATGCCGAGATCACGGTAGCCCTCGCACACGAGGGCGGGCAGTTCGGTGATCGCGTCGACATCGGCCGCTGACCGGGCCATGAAGCGATGGGCGTTCCAGCGCGGCCCATATGACTCGATCCGCTCGACCCACGGCGCCTCGACGCGGCGGGTCAGGGCGACGTTCAGGCGGACGCGGTCGCGCAGCACGATCGCGCCCGCGAATCGGACGCGGCCCATGATCACGATCCTCGTCTTCTGGGCGATCACCTCGATCGGGCCGTACATCTGGCGGCCGGTGCCCGCCGGCGCGGTCAACCGGTCGATCACGCTTCGAGCTTGGCGCGCATGCAGTCGAACGTCTGACCGATCATCTTGTTGGCGGTCCCCTCGATCAGGCGGGCGCCGATGCTGGCCAGGGTCCCGGCGATGTTGACGTCCGCACCCCAGTCCATGACGGTCGTGCCGTCCGCCCCGTCCGACAGCCGCATCTCGGCGGTGGCATCGACCGCGCTGCCCGGCGCCTGGCCGTGCGCCTTGATCAGCGCCCGATCCGGCGGCTGGAGCTCGGCGAACGTCATGTCGATCACGAAGCGCGCGCTGATGAACCCGATCCCGACCTTGGCCGTCGCGGTGAAGTGGGTCGCGTCGACCACGTCGATCTTCTCCACCCCCGGACCGCACTGGCCGACCTGCTGCGGGTCGATCACGAACGCCCATACGCGTTCCCGGGACGCGCGGATTGGCACGGAACCTTCGAAACGCATGCGAATCTCCAGCGATACGAGGTGACGCCCGGGTCAGTCGGGCGACGACACGGACGACGGCAGATACGCGGTGGGCTCGCGCATGAAGCTCGTCCGGCAACCCATCGAGCAGAACGCATAGACGATGCCGTCGTGCTCGGCAAGATGACGAGCGTGGGCGCGGTCGACGGTCATCCCGCAGACCGGGTCGAGCAGGACGATGTCGTCGACGATCGGCTCGATCGCCGACGGGCTCGGCCGATCGCCGACCAGCGTGGCCGGCCCCGGCGCGGCGACGAATGACGCGGTTCCCCGCCTGACCTGGACCAGCTCGGCCAGGATCGAGAGGGCGACCTCCTCGGCGGTCTCGGCCCCGAGATCGAGCCCGGCCGGTGCTCGCAGCGCGGCCAGCCGCTCGTCGGGAATCCCGCCCTCCTCGCGCAGCCACGCCCGGACGACGCCGGCCCGGGTCGGCGAGGCGACCAGCCCCACGTAGGCGACATTTCGCGACAGGGCGGCGGCGAGTGCTTCCTCATCCCAGACGCCCTGGGTGGCCACCACGATGGCGGGCGCCGCCGCAGGATCCGTTTCGCCGAGCTCGGTGCCGACGACCACCCGCTCGGCCCCCGGGAACGCCGCGGCATCGGCGACCGGATCGAAGATCGAGACGCGCCAGCCGGCCGCCGAGCCGAGCGCGACGAGCGCGCCGGCGATCGGGGTCGTGCCGGCGATCCACAGGACCGGCGCGGGGAGATGCGGTTCCACGTAGATCTCCAGTGTGCCCCCGGAATGACACGTCATCACGAGCTCCACGATGCCGTCGCCCCGGCGGCCCTCGGCCGGCACGTCCTTCGACAATCGGAGGAGCCGAGGTTGCCCGTCGACCAGCGCCCGGAGCGCCTCGCGGACGACGACGGGCTGGGCGCAGCTGCCGCCGACCCAGCCCTCGATCGTGCCGTCCGGATGGACGATCCCGGACGCGCCGGGGCGGGCCGAGGTCGGCCGCCGGACCGCCACCACCGTGGCGACGGCAAACGACTGACCGGCCGCCTCCAGCTCGGCGGCCCGTGCGAAGACCGATCTCGCGGTCATCGCGGCCGCCTAGGAGACGCCCTTCTCATGCAGGATGGCCCAGATCTTCTGGGGCGTCATCGGGATGTCGATGTTGCG
>JBGPIH010000163.1:0-6592 GCA_041484785.1 Candidatus Limnocylindria bacterium | reverse complement strand
GTTGGGGCTCCACAACTCGGCGATGAGCCCGACCGAGCCGGCGCTGAACAGCAGGAACGCGATGGTCGGGTCCGACAGCAGGCGGATGAACGACTGGAACGGGTTCATTCCGAGCTCCACGGGAGCGGCGCCCGTAAGGTCCAGGGTGATCGTCTTCCCGGCCACCTCGACCTGGCGACCGTTGGCGAAGGCGAGGACGTCGTCCAGCGTGGCGGCCATGCCATCGACCGCCCCCACCTGCACCGCTTCGCTGACCGGCGACGACTTCGCGTCCCGGACGGCCGAGACCGCCCAGTCGACATTGCGGTGACGAGCCTCGGCAATCGCGGTGATCTTGGCGATGGCGTCGTTGCGGACCTTGTCGCCTTCGGTGCCCGTGATGTCCTCGCCCTGGCCGCCCACGGGTGAGGCCGCCCCGATGCTGGTGCCGGGCGCCATCACGGCGACGTTCGCGGCCAGCGTGATGAAGGTCCCGGCACTGGCCGCGAACCCCCCGGCCGGTGCCACCCAGACGATGATCGGCACCTTCGCCTCGAGCAGCGTCCCGACGATGTCGTTCGTGGCAAACAGGCTGCCGCCCGGGGTGTTGAGCTTGATCACGACCGCAGCGGCGTCATCGCGCACGGCCCGGGCAATGCCGTCGGCCAGGTAGCGAGCCATCCCATCGTCGACGATTCCGGTCGTCGGCAGGACGACCACCTCGCGCCCCGCACCACGCGTGCCGGCCGCCAGCAGGATCGCGCCGAGCAGGGCGAGCAGGATCGGCAGGCGCGATGGACGGCGAACGAGGTGACGGGTCACTGGTGCGACCTCCAGGCGGAGTATCGCACCGTCAGCGCGCGACGGCTGTCTCGAAGAAGTCGAAGACGAGCGCGCTCCACGTCTCGAGCCGTTCGCGGACCGCGGCGACCTCGCTCGGCTCGGCGAAGGCGCCCGTCAACTTGTCGGTCTCGCGGATCTCGACCCGTCGTCCTCTCGCGTCGGCGACGAAGACCGCACCGAGATGGACCGCACCGACGGCGGTCGTGTCGTCATTGAGCAGCGCGACGAGCTCGAATTCAGGTGCAAAATCGGCCGCCAGCTCCTCGGCCCATTCTCGTTCCAGCCCGCCCAGCAACCCCCCGTCGCCCGGGTTCAGATGGCCGCCGACCCCGATCGAGTAGCGCCCGTGCAGGCGGGCATCGGCGCCCGTGTTCGAGCGCTGCATCAGGAAGTAGCGCGGTCCGTCTCGCAACACGAGGTACGGGATGATCTGCTTGAAGGCGGGGTCGTGTTCCATCCAGGAGCGTGGCTCATACCGGCCGTCGCGCTCGACCTGCGCGACGAACGCGTCCAGGCGCTCGGTTCGGAGGCCGTGCCAGGACGCCCCATCCGGCAGAGACTCGCGCGGAACGACAAAGACTCGTTCCTCGCCCATCACGAGCCTTCGAGGCGGGCCTTTGCCTCGCGCAATCGGTCCTCGATCGCCTCGCCGCTCGGGCCGCCCGGACGATCGAGCTCGGCTTGCCACGCTTCGAGGACGGCGCGGAGCTCGCGCAGCCGGCTCGCCAGGGCCTGGGCATTCGTGACCGCGATGCCGGCGCCCATCGCCGGATCCCCGCGGGCCAGGCGGGTCATATCGCGCCAGCCGGTGGCGGACAACCGCGACGCGACGGCCCAATCGGTCCTGGCCTCGCCGGACCCCGGTCCGGCCACCGTCTCGACCAGGGCCGCCGCGAGCAGCAACGGCAGGTGGCTGATCCCGGCGACGGCGCGGTCATGCGTGCCGGCGTCCATCCGTACGGCACGCGCGCGGCAAGCCTGGATCAGCGCCTCCACGCGCTCGATGTCCGCCGGCTCGGCGAACCGGCCGGGCACGACGACCCACGGCCGGTCCACGAACAGGTCCGCACGCCCCGCCTCATAGCCGGCCGACTCGGCGCCCGCCATGGGATGGCCGCCCACGTACCGAAGGCCGAGCGCATCCGCTCGCGCGAGCAGGGCCGCCTTCGTGCTGGCCACGTCGGTGATCACCGTGGTCTCCGACAGCGCCGCCCCAGGGCCGGCCGCCAGCTCGTCCATCGCGGCGAGACAGACCGGCACGGGCGCGGCGAGGACGACCAGATCCGCGCCGTCGAGGGCCTCGGCCGGTGTCGCGCCGGCCCGGTCGATCATTCCGTCGCGAACAGCGGCCGCCGGACCCACGCCCGACGGCGACCAGGCGGCCAACGTCCAGGACGACGCTGCAGGGTCCGCGCGAATGGCACGCGCAATCGAACCCGCGATCAACCCGAAGCCGAGGAACGCGATCCGCATCCGCGCGAGTATCGCAGCCGTCCGTCAGCCGCGGGGCGCCGAAACCTCAGGGGGCGCGACGTCTGGCCGTTCGTCGCTCGGCTGCGCGCCGCTCCCCCTCGCCCGGGGGCGGGCCCGGGTCATCGGGTGGGTTCGCCCGGCGGACCTTCGTCCGGCGGTCGGATTCGCGCCGCTCGTCCTGCAGGTAGGCACCGCAGCGTGGACAGCGCCGTTCCTCGGCGAAGAGCGCCTCGACCGGGGCGACCGTGTACAGCTGCCGTCCGCACGACCAGCAGGCGAGCTTGGGCATCGGCGGGCCTGGTCAGACCTGCGGGAGCCGCGCCAGCGCTGCCTGGACCCGCTCGAGGGGGTACTCGAAGTCCTCGAGGCTCCCGTTCAGGTAGCGCTCGTAGGCGGACAGATCGAAGTGGCCGTGGCCGCACAGGTTGAACAGGATGACCTTCGACTCGCCAGCCTGCTTGGCAGCCAGCGCCTCGTCGATCGCGACCTTGATCGCGTGCGTCGGCTCGGGCGCCGGCAGGATCCCCTCAGCCCGGGCGAACATCACGCCCGCCTCGAACGTGGAGCGCTGGTGGACGGCGCGCGCCTCGATGTAGCCGTTCTCCTTCAGCAGGCTCACCAGCGGCGACATGCCGTGATAGCGCAGGCCCCCGGCGTGAATCGGCTCGGGCATGAAGTCATGGCCAAGCGTGAACATCTTGGCGACGGGCGCCATCTTCGCGGTGTCGCCAAAGTCGTAGGCGTAGACGCCGCGGGTCATGCTGGGCGCCGCTTCCGGCTCGACGGCAATGACCCGATGCTTCGCCCCACCACGGAAGTTCCGGCCGAGGAACGGGAAGGTGAGCCCGGCGAAATTGGACCCGCCGCCGGTGCAGCCGATGATGATGTCGGGCGATTCGCCGGCCATCTCCATCTGCTCCATCGCCTCCTGGCCGATGACGGTCTGGTGCAGGAGAACGTGGTTGAGCACCGACCCGAGGGCGTACTTCGTGTCGTCGCGGGTGGCCGCGTCCTCGACTGCCTCGCTGATGGCCATCCCGAGCGAGCCCGGGCTGTCCGGGGTCTGGGCGAGGACGGAACGCCCGTAGTTCGTGGTCAGCGACGGGCTCGCGACGACCTCGGCGCCATAGGTCTCCATCAGGATCCGGCGGTAGGGCTTCTGGTCGTAGCTCGCCCGGACCATGTAGACCTTGACCTCGAGACCGAACAGGGCGCCGGCGAACGCCAGAGCGCTCCCCCACTGACCGGCGCCGGTCTCCGTCGCCAGCCGCTTGACGCCCTGCTCCTTGTTGTAGAACGCCTGCGCGATCGCCGTGTTCGGCTTGTGGCTGCCCGCGGGACTGCCGCCCTCGTACTTGTAATAGATGTGGGCGGGGGTATCGAGGACACGCTCCAGGCGATGGGCGCGATAGAGCGGACTCGGGCGGTAGAGGCGGTAGGCGTCGCGCACCGGCTCCGGGATCTCGATCTCGCGCTCGGTCGAGACCTCCTGTCCGATGAGCGCCATGGGGAACAGCGGCGCCAGGTCCTCGGGTCCGATCGGCCCGAGCGTGCCCGGATGGAGGTACGGCGACGGAGCCACCGGCAGGTCGGCGGCGATGTTGTACCAGGAGCGCGGAATGCGTGCCTCATCGAGCACGAACTTGGTCTGACGGGGATCGGACGGGGCCACGGCAATCTCCTGACCGAAACAAATGGATGGCGACCGGGCGTCCGCCCGGCGGGGACGGGAGCCTAGCGCGTCAGGCGGCCGCTGCGCAACCAGCGTCGGTGGCGGCGGACCGACGCAGGCAGCCGAGCCCAACCGCGGACCGAACCGAGCAACCCGAACGGCGCGACGACGATCACGCCGCCTGCGACTTGCTTGTCATCGTCGGCCTTGGCCTTGTCATCGTGGGCCTTGGCCTTGCCATCGTGGGCCTTGGCCACGCGATCGTGGGCATCGCGCAGGTCAGGGTGGACCTTGGCCTTGGCAGGGTGGACCTTGGCCTTGACAGGGTGGACCTTGTCCTTGCTGCACAGGCTGTCGTGGGGCTTGACGCCCTTGACGTGGCCGGGGCGGCGGCAGTCAACCTGACGGGCAGGATGGGTGATCCTTGGTCGCGGCGTCACAGACGCCCGCGGGAGGTGAAGTCGGGCGGGTTTGGCCTTCGCCTGAACCGAGGCGAGCGTGATGATCGGCGGGGGGGTCGGGGTCACCACGGGCTGCGGCGTCGGGGTCGCCGCTGGAACCGGAGCGACGGCAGGAGTCGGGGTCGGCTGGGGTGTCGGCGCGGGCGGTGGGACGGGTGTCGGAGTCGGGGTCGACCGCGTGGTGGGCGTCGGCGTCGGCGGCGGCGTGGGCATCGGCGTCGGCGTTGGCGTCGGAACCACGGCGGTGGTCGTGTCGGTCGGTTGCGCGACAGGCTTCGGCGTCGGGGCGGGCGTCGGAACCTCGGCCGCCTGTGGGAGCGCGGTCGGAACGGCCGACGGCGAGGGGACGGTCGCGACGTCGTGGGACGGCGGGGCGGTCGTGTGGACCATCGTGCCGACGCCGAGAGCCACCGCGGCGAGCGTCAGATTGACGATCCCGAGCGCGACGACGAGGCGGGCTCGCTGGGCGACCGTCACGGCGATCGGGCACTCCTCTCACGGGACTGCGATGGTGTAGCCCGGGTAGGTCGAATGGTAGCACCGGGACCCGGCCACCGGGGGCTCAGACCGCCGGCCTCAACCCAGCTTGCGCAGTTCGATCGGCGCATAGCGCGCCGGGCCACCGCCGGTCAGGCTCTCGAACAACCCGATTCGGTCCACCGGGCAGGCGATCCGCAACGCCGATGCGGCATCAACGAGGTGCACCGCGATCCTCCCACCGGCCGGCACCCCGTCGGCACGGGCGAGGGTGAGGTGCGCACGAAACGGCCGCGTCTCGGCCGGCCAGCCACCGGCCACCAGGGCACGGTCGACCGTGGCCGCGAGATCCGCCAGCTCCGCGCCGCCGGCACGAAGGCCCAGCCACAATGCCCTCGGCCGGGTCTCGTTCGGGAAGGTCCCGGCACCACCGATCGTGACGTCGAACGGCCATGCCAGCGCAGCGGCCGAGCGGACGGCGACCAGCGCCGCTTCGATCCGGTCGTCCGGCGTCGGACCGAGGAACCGCAGCGTGAGGTGCATGCCGTCAAGTCGGACCCATCGAACGTCTCGACCCCCACCGGGAACGCCGGCTGCCCGGACAGCGCCCACGAGTGCCGCGATCTCCGCCGCGGCGGCATCCGACAGCGGTGCGGCGACGAAGATCCGCCGCCCCGGCAGATCCGCGCCCGGCCAGCGCGGTCGCCCCGAGGACTCGGTCACGCCGGCGGCAGCTTGTGCTCGCGCTGCCAGGCCGTGCGGTCGGCCCGCAGGACCTCGTGGGCCCGGTCGCGATCCCGCCAGCCAACGACGTCGACCGTCTTGTCCTCGAGCGCCTTGTAGGTCTGGAAGAAGTGCTCGATTTCGACGAGCCGGTGCGGCCGCACCTGATCGAGCGCGTCGATGTGGGCCTGGTGGGCGTCGCCGAGCGCGACGCACAGCACCTTGAAATCGAATCCTTTCTCGTCGCGCATCTCGAGCCCGCCGATCGGTCGAGCCCAGACGTGGCATCCGGTAAAGGTCGGCTCGTCGATGATCAGCAGGGCGTCCGTATGGTCGCCATCGTCGGCGCGGGTGCCCTCCACGAAGCCGTAGTCGAAGTTGTAGTAGACCGCCGAGGACAGCACCCGATCGAGGCGGAAGATGCCGGCCGACTCGTCATATTCGTACTTGTTGCGACTCCCGCGCGGGATCTCCACGACGATCTCGACGACATCGGGAAATGGCCGGAGCTCAATCATCGCGTCACGATACCCCGACGGCAGCTTCGTCCGCGTGCGAGCCTGCGGGGCGCGAGACGCGCTCCCGGGCGGGCCGCTCAGCCGAGCGGGCCGCTGGCCGTCGCAGAGCAAGGCGCCGACGAGCACGTGAGCGAGCGTACCCCCGCGGTGCGTGAGCGAGCGAGCGCAGCCGAGAGCGCCCGCGCGGGCCGCTCAGCCGAGCTCAGGGCAAGGCGGAGGCGAGGAGCGAAGCGAGCGCACCCCGAGGTGCGTGAGCGAGCACCACAGCCGACAACGCAGCACTGAGCCGGATCAGCGGCCCGCGCCTAGTTGTAGTTCCCGGGGTTAGTGAGACATCGACGGACGGACCGTCCTAGCGTTCGGGCATGGACGAACTCCAGGCCCATCATCGTGCCGAACCGCATCGTCGTCTCCTCCGCCATACGTATCAGGAAGGGCCGGGCTTC
>JBGPIH010000162.1:0-6614 GCA_041484785.1 Candidatus Limnocylindria bacterium | reverse complement strand
GTCAGCCCCAATGCGTCGTCGAGGGTGAGCTCGCCGGCGTCGACCCGACGGGCGAGGCTGGCGATGACGCCGAACGCCTGCGCCTGGGCGGTCGCGAACGCGCGGCCGGCATGGTCGCCATGGCCGGGAACGACGGTGCCGGTCACGAGCTCGGCAAGCGCGTCGGCCGTGGCCGGCCATTCGAGGGGGTACCCGTCGCCGAAGTAGGGGACGGCGCCGCCTTCGACGAGGTCACCGGCGAAGACCACGTCGGCGCCCGGGACCGCGATCACGATGTCGTGGTCGGTGTGCGCGCGACCGAGGAAGCGCAGGTCGATGGCTCGCCCGCCGACCTCGATCGTGGCGCGGTCGGCAAACAGGCGGTCGGGAGGGTCGATCACGACCTCCGCGAGCTCGGCGGCGAGATCCGGGTACTCTGCGGCGATCGCCGAACGCGCGCGCTCCCCGGTGCGGGCCATGAACGGTGGGCAGGCCGTGTGCCCCCAGATCTGGGCCGGGCGGAAGACGCGGTTGCCGAAGGCGTGGTCGTGGTGCCCATGCGTGTCGACGACGACCGTCACGGGGAAGCGCGTGAGCTCGCGGAGGTCGTCGAGGATCTCGCGACCCTGGGCGTGGGTCGATCGGGTGTCGATGACCAGGACCTCGGCGTCGCCGAGCACCACCCCGATGTTCTGGTCGTAGAAGGCATAGCGCCGCACGAAGACGCGATCGCCGATCTCGGTCCAGGCTGGCACCAGCGCATGGTAACGACGGCGCGGGGCGCGTACGCTGCCGGCATGAGCTCAATCGTCAGCCGGGCGACGACCGCCGATGGGACGGAGCTCCTGGTTCGGCACTGGCTGCCGGGCGAGGCTGTGGCGGAAGGCGCGTGGGCCGGGCGTCCGTGGGCGCACCTCCTGCTCGTCCACGGCCTGGGCGAGCACTCCGGCCGGTACGAACGGGTCGGGGAGCAGTTCGCGGCCGCCGGCGTGGACGCCTGGGCGTATGACCACCGCGGGAATGGCGGATCCGGCGGGCGGCGCGGGCATGTCGAACGATGGAGCCAGCTTCACGACGACCTGGCTGAGCGCCTTGCCGTGGTGCGGCAAGCGGCCGGTGACCGACCGGTCGTGCTGTACGGGCACTCGATGGGTGCCCTGATCGCCCTCGGCTACCTGCTTTCGGACCGACCGAAGCCCGACCTGGTGGTGGCGGCGTCACCGGGTCTCGACACGACCCTGGCCTCCTGGAAGAAGTCGCTGGCGCGGGTCCTCGCCCGGATCGCGCCGACTCTTCCGATCCCCAACGGGATCGACGGCCGGACCCTGTCACGCGACCCGTCCGTGGCCGAGAAGGTGAGCAAGGATCCGGCGTGCGCGACGAGCAGCACCGCGCGGTTCGCCACCGAGGGCCTCGCCGAGCAGGCGAGGGTCCGCCGCGAGTACCGGGGCCTGACGATCCCGATGCTCGTCCTTCACGGTCTCGACGATGGTCTCGTCCCGCCGACGGCGTCGGAGATCCTGGCCACGCTCCCGAATGCGGAACGACGGACCTATCCGGGACTCCGTCACGAGCTCCACAACGAGCCCGAGGGCCCGGCCATCCTGGACGAGGTCATCGCCTGGCTCCGCGAGCGTGCTACGATCGGGGCACAACCGAACACCGCCTCCGGGGAGCGCATCGAGCGCTGAGAGTGTGGCAACCGCCACAGACCCGCGGAACCTGATCCGGTTCGTACCGGCGAAGGAAGCAGGCCCGTCGACTCGCTGACGCCGTCCCCGCGATCCGGTGCACGGCGTCGAGCGTGTTCGATCGGAGGTTCGGATCTGATGGCCACCACCCTGCGCGGTCCGGCGCTCTCCGCCGGTCCGGACACCCGCTGGCGAACGCGGGACATCGTCGTCGCCGCCGTGATCGGCGTCGCGTTCGGCGTCGTCTTCTGGGTCTGGAACCTGTGGTGGGACGGGCCGATCAAGCTGGTCTTCTCGTTCGCGCCACCTTTGCGCGACCTGGCTTACGCGATCTGGCTGGTGCCGGCCGTCCTGGCGCCGCTGATCGTCCGCAAGCCGGGTGCCGCGCTCTTCGCCGAGATGGTCGCTGCCGGCGTGTCGGCCATCCTCGGGAGCCAGTGGGGCGTCGATACGCTGCTGTCCGGGTTCGTCCAGGGCGCGGCGGCGGAGTTGATCTTCGCGTTCACGCTCTACCGCCTGTGGTCGTTCCCGGTGCTCGCCGCGGCTGCGGTCGCCAGCGCGGCGGCTGCCTGGATCCACGACTGGGCGCTGTACTACGCCGACGTGGACCTCGGAGTCCAGCTCGTCCGTGGCCTGCTCATGGCGATCTCGGCGATCGTGCTGGTCGCGGGTGGGTCGGTCGCGCTGTACCGGTCCCTCCAGCGCGCCGGCGTGCTCGAGGGGTTCCCCGCCTGACCACCGATCGGACCGGCACCGCCGCGGGCGGGCTCGCCGCCCGCGACCTGACCATCGCCTACCGCGGGAGCGACCGACCCGCACTCGACGGTGTCACGTTCGAGCTGCCGCCAGGACAGACGATGCTCCTCGTCGGGCCGTCCGGATCGGGCAAGAGCACGCTCGCGCTCGCGCTGGCAGGCCTGATCCCGCGCGACATCCCGGCGTCGGTCGGCGGCTCGCTCGTCCTGGACGGCACGGACCTCCAGCGCCTCGACCGGCCGGCGCTGGCCGCACGGGTCGGGCTGGTCTTCCAGGATCCGGCCACCCAGCTGGTCATGGAACGTGTCGAGGACGATGTCGCTTTCGGGCTCGAATGCCGGGGATGGCCCGTCGGTCGGATGCGCGGCCGGGTCCCCGAGGCGCTCGCCGAGGCGGGACTCGCCGGGCTCGAGCGGCGGCGATCGCACCGGCTGTCCGGGGGCCAGCAGCAGCGCCTCGCGCTTGCCGGCGTGCTGGCGCCCCGGCCCGGGATCCTCGTGCTGGACGAACCGACCGCGAATCTCGACCCGGCCGGCGCCGACGCCTTCCTCGACCGGCTCCGGGCGATCCGCGATGCACGAACCACGACGATCGTCCTGATCGAGCACCGCGTCGAGCGGGCCTGGTCCATGGCGGACCTCGTCCTCGCGCTCGACGGCGCCGGCCGTCCGATCGACGTCGGGTCGCCGGCGGACGTCGCCGCGCGGTCCGCGCGCCGGATGCACGAGGCGGGGATCTGGCTGCCGGCCGCGCTCGAGCCGCCCGTGGAGCCGAGGCAGACCGACGGCGCCCCGGGTCGCCCCGACTCCCAGGGGCGCTCCGAGCCCGCCGAACCGAGCGGCTCGTCCCGTGTCGGGATCGAGGCACGCGACCTCTCCTTTGCCTACGAGACGGGCCGGCCGGTCCTCGAGGGGATCTCGCTGGACGTCGGCCCGGGCGAGCGGGTGGCCCTCGTGGGACCGAACGGCGGCGGCAAGTCGACGCTTGCGCAGCTCCTGGTCGGCCTGCTGCGGGCCCGGCTCGGGACCGTGACGCTGGGTAGGCGCAATCCTGCACGACTCCCCGCGGCCGAGCTCGCGCGGCTGGCGGCCTACGTCTTCCAGGAGCCCGAGCGCCAGTTCCTGGCGGAGCGGGTTGGCGACGAGATCGTGCTCGGGCTGGACCTGGCGCGCCGGCCTGCGGCGAGTGCCTTGCTGGCCGACCTCGGCCTCCCGCTCGAGCGATTCGGCGATCGCAGCCCGTTCCGGCTCTCCGGCGGGGAGGCGCGGCGCCTGTCGCTGGCGGTCGCGCTCGTTCGCGACCCGTCCGTGCTCGTCCTCGACGAGCCGACGTTCGGGCAGGACCGCCGCAACTACGAGCGCCTCCTGTCCATCCTCGATCGACACCTGCGAGCCGGCACGACGCTCATCGCCGCCACCCACGATCCGCGGTTCGTCGCGGACGTCGTGGACCGGGTGATCACGATCGGGGATGGCCGGATCGTCGGCGACGAGCGCGTTCGATGATGCTCAACCGCCTGGAGCTGGCGGATTCCCAGCTCGACAGCCCGCTCGGCCGGACGAGCCCGATCATCAAGCTCGGGGTCGGCATCGGCTGGCTCGCCGGGCTGGCGCTCACCCTGGCGTGGACCCCGCCGCTTCTGCTGGCGGCCGTCGCGCTCGCCGCAGGGATCCTGCTCGGATCGGTGCGAGTCGGAACCCTGGCTCGCTCGATCGCACCGCTCTGGATCGCGGCGCTCGGGATCGGGCTGTTCAACGCGCTCTATTCCACGAGCAACGGCGACCCGGCGGCGGCGACCCTGGTGGCGCTCGGCCCGACGCGGATCACGGTCGAGGCGGCGACGAACGGGTTCGCGCTGGCGCTCCGGGTCATCGCCATCGCCTCCGTCGGGGCGGTGTTCACGCTGACGACCGACCCGACCCGGCTGGCCGATGCGCTCGTCCGGCAGGCCAGGGTGTCGCCCCGATTCGCCTACGGGGCGTTGGCGGCCTACCAGGCGATCCCGCGCTTCGGCGAGGATCTCGCGACGCTTCGCCAGGCGCGACGCATTCGCGGGCTGCGCGGGTCGTGGCACCCGCGGCTGCTCGTGACCCTGCTGGTGCTGGCGATCCGACACGGCGATCGGCTCGCGCTGGCGATGGACGCTCGAGCCTTCGATTCGGGATCGATGACCTTCTACCGTGACCTGCGCTGGTCGTGGCTCGATGCCGGGGTGGCCATCGGTGCATCGATCGTGCTGATCGGGGCCCTCGCCCTGGGTCGATGACGGTTCCGCGCTGCGGCGCGCCACGGCAGGCGCCGCTCCGCTCCGCCATGATCGCGGCGTGACGGACCGGGCCCGGACGATCGTGTTCTTTCCCGAAGGCGCCTTCGGGCCGACCAACAACTGCGTCGGGATCGGCCAGGTGCTCCGGGCGCGCGGCCATCGCGTCGTGTTCATCGTGGAGGAGTCGTTCGCCGGCACGCTCGAAGCCAAGGGCTTCGAGGAACGGTTGATGCGGCTCGGCCCCAGGCCCGAGGTGGAGGAGGCGCCCGGCCAGTTCTGGATCGACTTCATCCGCGACACGGCGCGCGTCTTTCGCAGGCCGACGATCGTCCAGCTCGAGGAGTTCATCGCCCCGACCTGGGGGGCGCTTATCGATGGCTCCAAATACGTGGACGCGAGACTCACCGAGATCATCGACGAGCTTGCCCCCGACGCGATCGTCGAGGACAACGTGGTGGCCTTCCCGGCCCTCGCGGCGTCGGGCCGGGCGTGGGTCAGGATCGCCTCGTGCAACCCGGCCGAGCTGAAGGACCCGCTCGTTCCGCCGTTCTCGTCCGGATACCCGGCCGCCGACCGGCGCGACTGGCTGGCCTTCCTGGGCGAGGTGGAACGGACCCACCGAGACATGTGGGCGGACTTCGACGCCTTCTGCCGCGATCACGGCGATCGCGGTCTGCGCTACGGCCCGCTCGGCCCCGACTTCATCGCCGAATCGCCGTGGCTGAACCTGTACGCCTACCCGGCGGAGGTCGACTACCCGCGCGAGCGGCCGCTCGCCGCCACCTGGCATCGGCTCGGCTCGTCCGTGCGCGCGGCCGACACGACCTGGGAGGTGCCGGCGCACCTGCGCGAGCGCGATGGGGCGTTGGTCTACCTGTCGTTGGGCTCGCTCGGCTCGGCCGACGTGGGCCTGATGCAGCGCCTGGTCGATCTCCTGGCGACCACGGAGCACCGGGTGATCGTTTCGAAGGGACCGCTGGCCGACCAGATCACGCTCCACGACAACCAGACCGGCGAAGGGTTCCTGCCCCAGCCGGCGATCCTGCCGCAGGTCGACCTGGTGATCACCCACGGCGGCCACAACACCGTCACCGAGTCGTTCCACCACGGGAAGCCGATGATCGTGCTGCCGCTCTTCTGGGACCAGGTCGACAACGCCCAGCGGATCGACGAGACCGGCTTCGGGCGGCGCCTCGCGACCTACGACTTCCGCGACGAGGAGCTGACCGATGCGATCGATGAGCTCCTCGCCGACGTCGCGCTCAAGCGGCGCCTCGCCGCGATTGCGGCGCGCCTGCAGGCGAACCCGGGCACCATTCGGGCGGCCGACCTGATCGAGCGCGTGGCACGGACCGGCGAGCCTGTCGTCCGGCCCGGCGAGGAGCCGTGATCCTCTGCCGAGCTCGCCGCGATGTCTCGATCCTGACCACAGGACGAGACGCGCTTCCGGCGCGGCGTAGGATGTCGTGACATTCGTCTGACCCTGTCCAGACCCACAGGAGGCACCCCCGTGACCGACGTCCTCGAGCGCGTCAAGACGTATCAGCAGTTCATCGGTGGCCAGTGGGTCGACGCCGCCTCCGGCGCAACGCTCGACGTCGAGAACCCGGCCAACGGCAAGGTCATCGCCAAGGTCCCGGCTTCGAGCGCCGAAGACGTGGATCGCGCCGTCGAGGCCGCCGCGACCGCCTTCGAGACCTGGCAGCACACAACCCCGGGCGAGCGAAGCCTGGCCTTGCTGAAGCTCGCGGACGGGCTCGAGGCGCGTGCCGACGAGCTCGGCCGGCTGGAGTCGAAAAACGCCGGCAAGCCGGTCGCCGCCGCGATCGACGAGATCCCGGTCACCGTCGACAACCTGCGCTTCTTCGCCGGCGCCGCCCGGGTGATGGAGGGCAAGGCGGCCAACGCGTACATGGCCGGTC
>JBGPIH010000161.1:0-6701 GCA_041484785.1 Candidatus Limnocylindria bacterium | reverse complement strand
TCACCATCCGCAGCGCCGTGCTCAAGAACGGCCAGGCCCACGTGCATACCGGGGCCGGGATCGTCGCCGGTTCGGTCCCCGAGCGGGAATTCGAGGAGACCGAACACAAGGCCGCGGCCTTGCGCCGGGCGATCGACCTTGCCGCCGGGGTCCCGGACGCCCCGCAATCCGACGGCGAGGACTCCGCGTCCCTGGCAGCCGCCGCCGTCGCCACGGACCAGGCTCCCGGAGCCCGCCCATGATCCTGGTCATCGACAACTACGACAGCTTCACCTTCAATCTCGTCCAGGCGCTCCAGGCGGCGGGCGCCCAGGTCCGGGTCGTGCGCAACGACGCCCTCGACCCGACGGAGATCCGGGCGCTGGCCGACGATCCCGCGACGGACCTTCGCGGGATCGTGATCTCGCCCGGGCCAGGCGATCCGGATCACGCCGGCGTCTCGGTCGATTCGGTCCGAATCGCGGCCGAGCGCGGCATCCCGCTGCTCGGCGTCTGTCTCGGCATGCAGTCGCTGGCCGTCGCCTTCGGCGCGTCGATCGTCCGCGCGCCGACGCTCGTTCACGGCGAGGCATCCGAGGTGACCCACGACGGCGCCGGCCTGCTGGCCGGGATGCCGCCGGCCTTCATGGCCGCCCGCTATCACTCGCTCGCGGTGGACGTGGCCACGCTCCCGGTCGAGCTGCGGATCACCGCGATGAGCGAGGTGGACCGGGTGGTCATGGGGATCCGCCACGTGGCGCTGCCGCTCGAGGGGGTCCAGTTCCACCCCGAGTCGGTGCTCACCCCCGAGGGGCCGCACCTGCTGGCGAACTTCCTGCGCCTGGCCGGCGAAGGCGAGGCCTCACGGCTCGACGATGCGAGCGGCTCGTTCGCGACGGCCGGCATGGCGGAGCCAGGCGAGACGCCGCGGCCGCCCGGGGCGCCGGAAGCGCCGGCGGCGGTGGTCCGATGAGCGAGCAGGTTCGAGCCGCACTGACCACGATCGTCGACGGCGGCACGCTCTCGATGGACGAAGCGCATGGGGCGATGGGCGCGGTGATGGATGGCGAGGCGACCGCGGCGCAGCTCGCGGCGATGCTGATGGGCCTGCGGATGCGCGGCGAGACCGTGGACGAGCTGGCCGGCTTCGCCGTCGCCATGCGCGAGCGGGTGCTCCGCGTGGAGGCTCCCGCCGGCGCGATCGACGTTGTGGGGACCGGTGGCGACGGCAGCGGCACCTTCAACATCTCGACGACCGCGGCGCTGGTCGCCGCCGCCGCGGGCGTCCCGGTCGCCAAGCACGGCAACCGGGCCATCACGTCCCGGGCCGGTTCGGCCGACGTCCTCGACGCGCTGGGAATCCGGATCGATCACGATGCGGCGTCCGCGGGTGTGGCGCTGCGCGAGCTGGGGTTCGCCTTCCTGTTCGCCCCCCATTTCCATCCGGCGATGAAGCACGCCGGGCCGACCCGGCGCGAGATCGGCGTTCGCACGGCGTTCAACCTGCTGGGCCCGCTCACGAACCCGGCCGGGACGCGCCGCCAGCTGCTGGGCGTCGGCGATGCGGCGGCCGCCGCCCGGATGGCCGAGGTCGTGCGACGCCTGGGGACGGACCGGACCTTCGTGATCCACGGCGACGGCGTCGATGAATTGCCGCTCGACGGGAGCGGCGTGGCCTACATCGTGGCCGGCGACGTCATCGAGCGACACGCGATCGACGCCACCGCATTCGGCTTCAAGCGGGCCGCGACCGCGCGGCTCAAGGGCGGCTCCCCGGACGAGAATGCCCGCATGAGCGAGGCGGTCCTGCGCGGCGAGCCGGGGATCCGCCGGGACGTCGTGCTCCTCAATGCCGGCGCGGCGCTGCTCGTCGCCGGCGTCGTCGGCCAGATGGAGCAAGGGATCGAGCGCGCCGCCCTGACCATCGACGCAGGGCTGGGCGTGGAGCTGCTCGAAGCGCTGCGGGCGGAACGGCGCGCCGCCGAAGCGGCAGCCGGGGCGCCGGCATGACCGTCGTGACGCGACCGCCGCGTCGGACCACGCCGGCACGCGGGCTCGCCGGCGGTCGCAACGTGGTCGAGGAGATCGCCGCCCGTCGCCGCTCCGAGGTGCTGGCGGAGCTCGCCGAAACGAGCCGGGCAGCGGTCGTCGCGGCTGCCAGAGCAGCGCCACCGCCGCGGCCCATCGCGGAACGCCTGGCGGCGCCCGGTCTCCACCTGATCGCCGAGCTCAAGCGAGCCTCGCCGTCTGCCGGGCGGATCGCCGCAGATGGCGATGACCTCGTCGCCCGCGCCCGCGCCTATGAAGCGGGCGGTGCGGCCGCGATCTCGGTCCTGTGCGAGCCGCATTGGTTCGGCGGCTCACCCGACGACCTGCGAGCGGTTCGGGCGGCCGTTGCCGTTCCGGTGCTGGCCAAGGAGTTCGTGGTCGAGGAGATCCAGCTCCCGCTGCTGCGCGCAGCCGGCGCGGACCTCGTCCTGCTGCTGGCCGTTCTGCACCCCGCCCGGCGCCTCGCCCGGCTCGTCGGCCAGGCGCTCGAGCTGGGCCTGGAGCCGCTGGTCGAGGCCCACGACGCCCGCGAGCTCGAACGAGCGCTCGCCAGCGGGGCGCGACTCATCGGGCTGAACAACCGCGACCTGCGGACACTCGAGGTCGACGTCGACCGTGCCGCCCGGCTGCGCGAGCTCGTCCCGGACGACCGGCTGGTCGTCGCCGAATCGGGCGTTCGGGAGCCGGCGACGGTCGCCCGCTGGCGGGCCCTCGGGTTCGACGGCGCGCTCGTCGGCGAGGCCCTGGTGCGGGCCGCGGCACCGGCCGCGGCCGCGGCGGCGTTCGTGGCCGCCGGGCGCGCCCCGGCCGATCTCGCCAACGTCGCGCGGCGGCCCTTCGTCAAGATCTGCGGGGTCACCGACGCCGATGGCGTCCTCGCCGCGGTCCGCGCCGGCGCCGACGCGATCGGCCTCAACGTCGTCCCCGGGACGCCGCGTGCGTTGACCCTGGAGGACGCCGCCGCGCTCGCCCGCCTGGTCCGCGCAGCCTCGTCGAGCGAGCGACGTCCGCTCGTGGTCGCGGTCACCGCCGATGCCACGCCCGAGCGGCTCGCCGCCATCGTGGTCGCGATGGACCCGGACGCCGTCCAGCTCAACGGCAGCGAATCGGTCGAGCTCGCTGGCTCCATCGGCAGGCGGACCTGGAAGGTCCTCCATCTCCCGGCGCTCGAGCCCGAGAATCCCGCGGCCGTCGCCGCCGAGCTCGTGGTACGCGGTCGTGCCTATCTCGCCGGCGGTGTCGAGCGCCTCCTCCTCGACACCGCCGGCGGGCCACATCCGGGCGGCACGGGCACGCGCGCCGCGGCGCGCCTCGCCGGCGCCGTGGCCAGGGAGCTCCCGGTCGTGCTGGCCGGCGGCCTCGATCCATCCAGCGTGGCGGCCACCGCGCGGTCGATGCCCGTGGTTGGCGTGGACGTGGCGTCCGGCGTCGAGCGCCCGCGCCAGCCCGGCCGGCGACCCACCAAGGATCCGTTGCGCGTCGCCCTCTTCGTCAAGCGAGCCCGGGCGGCCCGTGACGACCGGCCCAACCTGCCGTTCGGCCCGACGCCGATCCATCCGGGGTTGCTCGATGCGGACGGGCTCGGCCGGTGGGGGATGGAGCGTGACTTCGGCGGACGATTCGTTCCCGAGACCCTGATGGCCGCCCTCGAGCAGCTCGAGGTCGCCTACGCGGCCGTCCGCCAGGACCCGGTCTTCTGGGCCGACCTGCGCCAGTTGCTGGCGGACTTCGCCGGCCGCCCGACGGCACTGTACCGTGCCGATCGCCTGGCCGGCGCCGTCCGGGAGCAGGCCGAGCGGCTCGCCCGCGAGGTGTCCGGCTCGCACGTGACGACCATCCCGGGTCTCCGTCTCTACCTGAAGCGCGAGGACCTCGCCCACACCGGCGCCCACAAGATCAACAACGCGCTCGGGCAGGCGCTCCTGACCCGTCGGCTGGGCAAGACCCGGGTGATCGCCGAGACGGGCGCCGGCCAGCACGGCGTCGCGACCGCCACGGCCTGTGCCCTGCTCGACCTGCCGTGCGTCGTGTACATGGGTGCCGAGGACATCGAACGGCAGGGCCCGAACGTGCTCCGGATGCGGGCGCTGGGGGCGGAGGTCCGCTCGGTCACGTCCGGGACCGCGACGCTCAAGGACGCGGTCAACGAGGCGATGCGCGACTGGGTGACCAACGTCCAGACCACCCACTACGTCCTGGGCTCGGCGATGGGCCCGCACCCGTACCCCACGATCGTGCGCGACCTGCAGCGACGGATCGGCGACGAGGCTGCCGCGCAGATGCTGGCGGTCGAGGGCCGCCTGCCCGATCTCGCGGTCGCCTGCGTGGGCGGCGGCTCGAACGCGATCGGGTTGCTCGCCCGGTTCATCGGCGAGCCGAGCGTTCGGCTGGCGGTCGTCGAGGCGGCCGGCGACGGGATCGAGACCGGCCGCCACGCCGCGGCCATCCTGGGCGGCACCCCCGGGATCCTCCACGGGTCTCGCTCGCTGATGCTTCAGGACGCCGACGGCCAGGTGACCGAGGCGCATTCGGCATCGGCGGGTCTCGATTACCCGGGGATCGGGCCGCAACTTGCTGCGCTCGCCGAAGGTGGCCGGATCGAGGTGGCCGCGGCGACCGATCGCGAGGCCGTGGCGGCCATGCGCACGACCACCCGAACCGAGGGAATCCTGCCGGCGCTCGAGACGGCTCACGCGGTTGCCGCCCTGCCGAAGCTGCTGGCCGGGGTCGGTGGCCTCGGCGGATCGTGGCCGGTCGATCTGCTCGTGCTCGTCGGGTTCTCGGGACGCGGCGACAAGGATCTCGCGGCGCTCGAGCGATTCGCCGACGTCGAGCCGTGGGGGACGGAGCCGTGAGCTCATCGGGCGTCATCGCGGCCTCCCCGGCGTCCCCGGCCGAGGCGGGCACCAACGGAACGGCCGGGGCCCAGCGGATCGCCGCCGCCTTCGCCCGCGCCCATTCCGATGGCCGAGCCGCCCTGATTCCGTACGTGGTCGCCGGCTATCCCGATGCCGAGACGAGCTTCGCCGCCGCCCTGGCCGCTGCGGACGCCGGCGCCGACCTGCTCGAAGTCGGTCTGCCGTATTCGGACCCGCTGGCCGACGGCGCCACCCTCCAGCGGGCGTCCGGCGTGGCACTCGCCGCGGGCGCGACCATGGAGCGATCGCTCCGGCTCATCGAGCGCATCGGGGCGGCCCGCCCGGACCTGCCACTGGTTCCGATGGGTTATGCGAACCAGGTCATCGGTGGCGGCAGCGGCGAGGCAGTCGCGCGGCGACTGGCCGACGCCGGCGCAGCCGGCCTGATCGTGGCCGACCTCACCCCCGACGAGGGCGGGCCCTTCGAGGCGGTCGCCCGCACGGCCGAGCTCGCTGTCGTCTATCTCGTGGCCCCGACCACCTCGCCGGCGCGCCGCACCAGGATCGCCGGCCGCAGCGGCGGCTTCCTCTATTGCGTCTCGCTCGTCGGCGTCACGGGGGCACGCACGGCACTCCCGTCAGGCGTTGGGCGCCTGGTCCGGGATGTCCGAGCCGTCTCGCCGGTGCCGGTCGCCGTCGGCTTCGGGGTGAGCCGGCCGGCCCACGTGCGGGCGATCGTCCGCGCCGGCGCGGATGGGGTCATCGTGGCCTCGGCCCTCGTCGACGCGCTTGGACCGGACGGCCGGAATGTCGCGCAGATGGCCAGCCTGGTGCGGCGGCTGGTCGAGGCAACCCGGTCGTGAGTCGGCGGATCGGCGTCGCCCTCGAGACAGGCGCGAAGAAGGCCTTCGCGACCGCGGTCGATTGGCCCGGCTGGTCGCGTTCGGGCAAGACGGCGGACCTCGCACTGGAGGCGCTGACCCGGTGCGGACCTCGATATGCTTCGGTTGCGCGAGAGGCCGGCGAGTCCTTCGCGGATGACGTGGCCGCCGGTGATCTTGAGGTCGTCGAGCAAGCCGAGGGTAGCAGCGGCACGGAATTCGGGGTCCCGAGCGTCGTCACCGACGCTGACCGGCGCCCTGTCTCCGCGGTCGAGGCGGACCGGCTGTGCCGCCTGGTCCGGGCAGCCTGGACCATCTTCGATCGGGTCGCCGCGAGCGCCCCGGCCGAACTCCGCAAAGGCCCGCGCGGCGGCGGCCGCGACCGCGACAAGATGATCGGCCACGTCGCGGAAGCGGACCACGCCTACGCTCGAGAGATCGGCATCCGCCTGAAGCCGCCCGCGCCGGACGATCGGCCGGCGATCGAAGCACTGCGCGCGGCCGTGATCGAGATCATCGGCTCACCGTCCGATGGCTCGCCGCTGGCCAACCGCAAGTGGACCGTGCGCTACGCGGCAGGCCGCATCGCGTGGCACGCTCTCGACCACGCCTGGGAGATGGAAGATCGGAGCGATCCCGCGGCGCCGTCCTGATACGCGCCGGTGAAGCGGCGGATGCGTGGCAGCTACGGGGTGCCTGTCACGCTCCGCAGAACGCCAGGCTTCCTCAGGTGACCATCAATGCCCGTCGCTCTGGCCGATGCTTTCGGACGAGACGAGCTGGCGGCGGTGGCACGACGTCGCCTGATGACGAACGGCTTCGACGCGCGCCCCGCTCGCCGCGGCCATTCCCCAGACCCAGATCGCGTTTGCCACGTGGCCGGGGTGAGGTACCCGGTCGGCGCCGGGGCGAACCGCGTCCACTCCCGCCCCGG
>JBGPIH010000160.1:0-6749 GCA_041484785.1 Candidatus Limnocylindria bacterium | reverse complement strand
CAGGTCAGGTTCTTGTCGTTGTACACGAAAACGAAACTCCTCTCGGTAGCCGGCGCGAGCCCATCGGGTTTTCTCGCGTCAGCCGTGAGAGGAGTCCGAGTTGCGTCGAGCTACGTTCTGGCCACGGACGTTTCCGTGGCATTTGCCGACGGGATGGTACCCGCTCCAATTCGACTTGCATAGCCCTGACTTTCAGGCACCCGCGGCATCCGAACGCGCCGGGCTCGTGCGCGAGCCACGCTCGGTCAGTCAACCGGCGCAGGCGTGGTGACGATCGGCCCCGGCGGGCCGGGCGGGGCAACGGCGAACTCACGCTGTGCCGAGGCGAGATAGTTCTGGACCTCGAGCGCCTGGCGGGCGTCGCCCCAGTTGAGCTCAGCACCGAGGATCTGCGCCACGCGCGGCGCGATGCCGGCCCCGCGGTCGGGCAACTCCTGCGCCAGGCGGGTCCGCCGGGCCAGGACGTCGTCCAGGTCGAGCGCCAGCTCCTGGCGCGCGGCCCAGGCCACCTCGGCCTCCATGAACGCTCGATCGGGCGCGAGCGGCCGGAGCAGGCCCAGATCGGCGCCAAGGGCGATGACCGCCGGTGCCTCGGTGCCGTGCCGAGCGACGAGCTGCGTCGCGGCGAGGGGTCCCACCTCCACGACGGCCGGGATCGTGGCGAGCTCGGCCCCGATCCGGGCCAGCGCCTCGGGTTCGGCGGCACCGACGAGGCGCCAGTCGCGGGTCTGGCTCCGTCGCGTCCGCGCGGCATCCCGACCGAGCACGGCATCGATGACGTCGAGCGCCATCACCCGATAGGTCGTGTACTTGCCTCCAGCGATCCGGACAACGCCGTTGGACTCGACGGTCACCCGATGCTCGCGCGACGCCTTCACGGTCGAGCCGTCGGACGGCGCGATCAGCGGCCGCAGGCCGGCGTACGTCCCGACGACATCCTCGCGACCGAGATTGACGTCCATCGTGGCATTGACCGTATCGAGCAGCTTGTCGACCTCCCAGCCGTCCGCGGTCGGGTGGGCGGCGGGTCCCTCGAACGGCGCGTCCGTCGTGCCGATCAGCCAGTGCTCGCCCCACGGCACGAGGAAGACGATCTTGCCGGGCACCCGGATCGTCAAGCCGGTCTTGTTGGGGATGCGCTCGCGCCGGACGACGAGGTGGGCGCCGCGACTCGGCAGGATGTGCAGCGACCCACTGCCGAGCGGATGGTGCGGCTCTGCCGCCCAGACCCCGGTGGCGTCGACCACGGCCCGGGTCGGGATCTCGAGCTCGTCGCCGCCCAGCAGATCCGTCGCGCTGACGACCTGGACCATCCCGGGCTCCCGATCGACCCGGACACCGGTGGCTCGGACCCGGGTGACCGCCAGCGCTCCCGCGGCCATCGCCGTCCGCGCCACGGCCAGCGTGTACCGGGCGTCGTCCTCGACCCCGTCGTGGTACAGGAGCCCGCCGCGCAGGCCCTCGTGGCGCAGCGTCGGGGCGAGCTCCAGCGTCTCGGCCTTCGACAGGCGGCGATGCCAACCCCCGTCACGCCGGGCCCCCAGGATGTCGTACAGGGTCAGCCCGGCGTCGTAGAACGCTTTCGAGAGATAGGGCGTGCCGTAGATCGGAAAGAGCAGCGGCTCGAGATGGACCAGGTGGGGAGCCAGCGCGAGAAGGCGCGACCGTTCGGCCAGCGCTTCGCGAACGAGCCCGATGCGGAACTGCTCCAGGTAGCGCAGACCGCCGTGGATCAACCGGGACGAGCGCGATGAGGTGCCGGAGGCGATGTCCTCCTGCTCGATGAGGGCCGCCCGGAGTCCGCGCGACGCGGCGTCCAGCAATGCGCCGCAACCAACGATCCCGCCGCCGACGATGACGACGTCCCAGGTCTCGCGGGTGAGCGTGGCGAGATCGGCCGCCCGACGTTCGAGCGGTCGCGTGCCGGTCATGCCCCGGGAACGCCCGGGCCGCGCCGGGCGATCCGCCAGAGGAGCCAGCCCGTCCCGACGATCAACACGAGGATCGTCAAGGGCGTGTGGAAGACGATCTCCTGCACCGATGTTGGCAGCAGGCTGGTTGCGACGGCCGCACCGAGGACGACCGCGACGACGGCCGCCGCCACGGCCAGGACCTCGCGCCAGCCGGGTTGCCGGCCGGCTGCCTTGGGCTCAGCCACGGTCGGCCGCGGCGGGAATCCCGATCGGGGCGACCAGGACCTTCCCCGCGTAGGCGGCCCCACGACGGGTCAGCAGTCCGGTCTTGGGCCGGTGGAAGGTGATCGTCAGGTCCGCCCGGATGGCCGGCTCGGACGGCTCACCACTCGAGAGGTCGACGGCGGTCGGCGTGTCCACGGCCACGACCGGGACACCGGAGGCGCGAGCGCGGTCGGTGATCTCGACCGCGGAGCGGATCGGTTCGCGGAGGGCGCCTCGAACGCCCGTGCCGAGGAGCGCGTCCACGATCACTGCGGCCTTCTCGATGCCCTGGCCGAAGATCGCCACGTCCCGGGCGACCGGCAGGTGGACCTTGTCGATGCCGGCCTCGCGGGCGATCCGATCCCAGTTGCGGGCGGCCACGGCTCCGCGCGGCCGGGTGTCGGCGGAGACATTGGCGACGATCACCTTCGCGCCGGCGAGGGCCAGCCGCCGGGCGGCGACGAACCCGTCGCCGCCGTTGTTGCCCGGGCCGCACAGGATCACGATCGGGCCGGTCCCCCATCGCCCGACGTCAACCGCGAGCGCCCGGACGGCCGCCGCGACCGCCGTCCCGGCATGCTCCATCAGCCGTTCCTGCGTGTACCCGAGCGCCTGGGCCCGCAGGTCCGTGCCGGTCATGGCCTCGGCCGAGATCGGCGGTCGGGCGGCGGTGGCCGCCCAGCGCTGGCGCAGTCCGCGCAGGTCCAACGAGAAGATCGAGGGATCGTCGGCGGGCAGCGTGCCGGCGGTGCCGGGTGCGGGAGCGGGTGTCGGCGTCTCGGCGGGCATCGTCGCCCAAGCGTAGCCCACGGGCCTGTTGGTCGCGCGGATCGTGACCGCCCCCCCCGCCTTCACCCGACCGGCAAGCGCGCCTGTCGATCCTCGACCGAATCACCCCGGATCTCCACGAGCCCGTCCCGCGCGAGAGCCTGCAGTGCGATCTCGATCGCGGGCCGATCGTGGAGCCCGATCGAGCCATCGAAGACGACCCACTCACCGTGTGGCGCGGCTCGCAGCCGCTCGACGATGCGGCCACGCAGCCAGCGCGAGGTTGCGGCGAACGGTGCCGGGATCTCGCGCGAAGCGACCGTCTTCGCGCTCCGGCCAGGGGCGGGCGCCTCGGCGCCGAACCGGCACCACGGGCGCGCCGGACAGCCGCCGCAGTCCGGTTCTCGCGACCGGCACAGCGTCGCCCCGATATCCATGAGCGCATGCGTCCAGTCGGCCGGACGGTCCGGCGGCACCGCGGCATCGGCGACACCCTGGAGCTCCGACGCCGGGAGGGCGGCCGCGTCGCCGGCGACGATCCGACCCAGCACGCGGCGGACGTTCGTGTCGACCGCTCCGACCGGTCGGCCGAAGGCGATCGCGGCGACGGCCCGGGCCGTGTAGGGACCGATGCCCGGCAGGGCCTCGAGGGCGGCCGGATCGGCCGGGAGCAGACCGCCGTGCTCCTCGACGATCAGGCGGGCGGCGCGCCACAGGTTGAGCGCCCGCCGGTTGTAGCCGAGTCCCCGCCACGCGCGGAGCACCTCCGCAGGTGTGGCGGCGGCGAGCGCCGACACGGTCGGGAACCGCTCCATGAATGCGAGCCAGGCCTCCCCGGCGCGGGCGGCCTGGGTCTGCTGCGCCATCGCCTCGGAGACGAGGACCGCATAGGGATCCTTGGTTCCGCGGAACGGCAGCGTCCGGCCACGCCGGTCGTACCAGGCGAGGATGGCGTCGCGCGCCGCGGGCGGCAGCCGGGATGGGTCGGGCACACCCCTACGATATGGGACCGGATGAAGGGAGGTGGCGATGCGTTTCGGTGCGGCGTTCTGGACCAACCGGACGAGCTGGGATGACCTTCGCGACGCGAGCCTGGCCGCCGAGACCGCGGGTTGGGATTCGCTGTGGATCGACGATCACCTGCTCGCCGACGAAGGCGACCCGACCGATCCGAAGCTCGAGGGCTGGTCAACGCTCTCCGCGCTCGCCGTCCTGACCAGCCGGCCGCGGCTCGGCCTGCTCGTGGCCGCCAACACCTTCCGCAGTCCGGGCCTCACCGCAAAGCTCGCGACGACGGTCGACCACCTGTCCGGCGGTCGCCTCGTGCTCGGCCTGGGCGGTGGCTGGCTGGAGCGAGAGCACGATGCCTTCGGGATCGACTTCGGGTCCGGCTTCGGAGAGCGGCTCGGCCGGCTCGACGAGGCGGCAGGGATCATTCGGCGGCTGCTCGACGGCGAGACGGTGACGCACCACGGCCGCTTCTACGCGATGCGCGAAGCCGTCTGTGCGCCGAGGCCCATCCAGGCTCGCCTGCCGATCCTGATCGGCGGCTCCGGCCCGACCAGGACGCTCCGGACCGCGGCCCGCTATGCCGACCTGTGGAACGGTTACGGCCCGCCGGAGCGGATCGCCCAGACCAGCGAGGTCCTGCGCGAACGCTGCGCGGAGATGGGCCGCCCGTTCGACTCGATCGAGCGGACCGTGACCCTCGACGGCGTCGTCCGCGATGGTGCCGCTGCGGCGACCGAGGCATGGGCGGAGACGGCCAGGATCCACGGACTCGAGGGTCACCTCGGCTCCGACGGGACGGATCGCGGACTCAGCATCGGCGGGTCACCGAGCGAGGTCGCCGCCTTCGTGGCCGCGTACGACGCGATCGGCGTCGGCGAGGTCATCTTCACCTTCCGCGCCCCCTTCGATCTCGAGACGATCGGCCGTCTCGCCGAGCTGCGGGGCGCCCTGGCATCGGGGACCGCCTCCGGCTGAGCCTCAGCCCATGGTCGAAGCGTCACTCTCGAACAGGCCGCGCATCCCCTCGGTTGGCCCACAGCCAGCTCGGCAGGTAGGTGCTCGCGTAGATGAACTCGTAGCACTCCTTGTCGATCTCGAACGCCCGGATGAGGGCGGGATCCACGACGATCGGTGAACCCGCCTCGCGCAGCCCGGCTCGATAGGCGTGGCAAGGACGAACGCCGCCTTGAGCTCGATCTCGAGGACCGCCAGGCCCTTGGCACCGAACCAGCTACCGGGCCGGACCGAGCGAGGTGTTCATATCTTGAGCATCACGTGCTTGACGACCGTGTAGTCTTCGATCGCGTACATGCTCTGGTCCTTGCCGTAGCCCGACTCCTTGAAGCCGCCGTGCGGCATCTCGGAAACGAGCATGAAGTGGTCGTTGATCCAGACCGTGCCGAACTGGATCGCCTTGGCCACCCGCATGCCCTTGCCGGCGTCGCTGGTCCAGACCGAGGCAGCCAGCCCGAAGCGGACGTCGTTCGCCCACTTGATCGCCTGCTCCTCGTCGCTGAACCGCTGGACGCTGACCACCGGGCCGAAGACCTCGTCCTGGACGATCTCGCTGCGCTGGTCCGGGCCGGCGATGACCGTCGGCTCGTAGTACGCGCCCGGACGATCCGGGCGGTGCCCGCCGACCACCACCTCGGCGCCGCCGCGCGCGCGCTCGACCATGCCGGCGACCTTGTCGGCCTGGACGCCGGCGATGAGCGAGCCCATCTCGATGTCGTCGCCCTCGGCCGGATCGCCCCACTTGATGGTCTTGACCGCGCCGGCCAGGTCGGCCACGAAGCGGTCGTAGATCTTGGGTCCGGCGATGACCCGGCAGGCCGCCGTGCAGTCCTGGCCGCTGTTCCAGTAGCCGAACAGCTTGATGTTCTCGATCACCGCCTCCATGTCGGCGTCGTCGAAGACGATCACCGGGGCCTTGCCGCCGAGCTCCAGGTGGAGGCGCTTGACACGGTCCGCCGCGGTTCGCGCGATGTGCTTGCCCGTCTCCGTATCGCCGGTCACCGAGATCATGCCGACCTTGGGATGCGCGACGAGCGGATCGCCGATCGCGGCCCCGGTCCCGGTGATCACGTTGAGCACACCCGGCGGCAGGATCTCGGACGCGATCTCGGCCAGGATGAGGGCGGTCAGCGGGGTCCGGGCGGACGGCTTGAGGACGACCGCATTGCCGGCAGCCAACGCTGGGCCGATCTTCCAGCCGGCCATCATGATCGGGTAGTTCCAGGGCGCGATGGAGGCGACGACCCCGACCGGCTCGCGGCGGATCATCGAGGTGTGGCCGGCCATGTACTCGTTGGCCGCCTTCCCTTCCATCACCCGGGCGGCGCCGGCGAAGAAGCGCAGGTTGTCGACCGTGACCGGGATCTCGTCGATCGCCGCCGTCACCGGCTTGCCGGCGTTCTTCGACTCCAGACGACCGAGCTCGTCGGCCCGCGCCTCGAGACCGTCCGCCAGCTTCAGCAGGGCCAGGCTGCGCTCGCCAGGCGTCGTGTGCTGCCAGGTTTCGAAGGCCGACGCGGCGGCTTCGACTGCTCGATCGACGTCCTCGGCGTTCGACGCCTGGACCCTGGCGATGACCTTGCCATCGGCTGGATTCTCGACGTCGAGCGTCGCGCCTGAAGCCGAGTCGACCCACTGGCCGCCGATGAACTGCTGGTACGTCTTGACGCGCTCGAGGACGTCGGTCACGAGGTGCCTCCTGAGATGTGACAGGGAGCCTGACGGATGTCAGGCCATCCTACGCCGAGCCGGAAGCTCGTCTCGCCCTGCGGTCGAGAT
>JBGPIH010000159.1:0-6817 GCA_041484785.1 Candidatus Limnocylindria bacterium | reverse complement strand
CACGATCGTGGCCAACCCGCTCGACAACATCGTCCTGCAGGGCCGCTTCGACACGTATCCGAAGCGCCGCGGCATGACCCGGGTCAAGGAGCTCGACGCGGCCGGCATCAACGTCGCCTGCGGCCACGATTCGATCATGGACCCGTGGTATCCGCTGGGGCGCGGATCGATGCTCGATGCCGTCTCGATGCTGGTCCACGTGGCCCAGATGAGCGGGCGCTCCGAGCTCTATCGAGCCTACGACATGATCACCGCCAACCCGGCCAGGGCGGCCGAAGTCGAATACGGGGTGAAGGAGGGCCTAGCGGCGAACTTCGCGATCTTCGAATGCGAGGACGAGGCGGAAGCGATCCGGCTGCGGCCGAGCGCGCGCTGGGTCGTCCGCGGCGGCCGGATCGTGGCCGAGACGCAGCCCGCCAGAAGCGTCGTGCACCACGCCGGAACGGACCATCAGGTGACCTTCACGAAGGAATAGGGAGAGGGAGCGCAGCATGACGGCCATCGGCCAGGAACTAGGGATGCCCAGGAGTGAGGGGGACCTCACCATCGAGGGGCACGGCATGGAGCCGATCCCGGAGTCGGTCCGCTACGGGTCCGTCGGCCGGGTCTTCACGGTCTGGTTCACCCCGAACCTGGTCCCGGCGGCGTTCTTCATCGGCACGCTGGTCACGCTGGACTTCCTGAAGCTGGGCTTCGTCACCTCGCTCCTCGCCATCGTCGTCGGCAACCTCGTCGGCTCGTTCTTCGTCGCGTTGCTCAGCACCATGGGGCCGCGGCTCGGGCTCGCCCAGCTGCCGGCCGCGCGCCTGCCGTTCGGCAAGTCCATCGTGCTGCCCGGACTGCTCAACTGGATCAGCACGATCGGGTGGGACGGCATCAACAACCTGTTCGGCGCCTATGCCCTGACCATCCTCATCCCGTCGCTCCCGTTCTGGGCCGGCCTGCTGATCGTGGTCGTGTGCCAGGGCGCACTCGGGATCTTCGGCTATGAGGCGATCCACCTGTTCGAGAAGTGGGGTGCGGTCGTCCTCGGCGCGATGTTCGTGGTGCTGACGATCTCGATCGCCGGACAGGCCGACACGAGCTTCACCGACGGGTTTAGCGGGGCCGACCAGATCGGCGCGTTCGTGGCCATGGTCGCGATCGTGGCGAGCTTCGTCCTCGCCTGGTCGCTCTACGCGTCCGACTACTCCCGCTACCTGCCGGTCGAGACCTCGCCCCGCCGCGTCTTCTGGTACACGTTGCTCGGCATGTCGATCGCGTCGGCATGGCTCGAGATCCTCGGCCTGCTGGTGGCCACGACCGCGACGGGCGGCGAGTCGAGCCAGACGATCTACGACGTGCTCGGCAACGGTTCGCTCATCGCGGGCCTGGCCATGGTCGCGATCTTCATCGGCACGGTGGCCGTCAACGCGATGAACGACTACACGGGATCGCTGTCGCTCCAGGCGGCCGGCATCCGGGTCAAGCGGATCTACTCGGCGGCACTGGTGGCGGTGCTCGGCTTCCTGTTCACGAACTTCGTGCTCAACACCGGCGACTTCGCCACCAACTTCACCAACTTCCTGCTGTTCATCAGCTACTGGATCTCGCCGTTCGTGGGCGTCGTGCTCACCGACTGGTGGCTGCGCGGCCGCCGGGCAGACGGCAACTCGATCGTGAACTTCGGCCGCCTGCCAAACGGCACGGTCGCCGTGGTTGCCCTCGTGGTCGGCTTCGCGGTCGGCATCCCGTTCCAGAACTCGTCGCTCGGCTACAGCTGGGGTGGGCCGTTCAACTACGTCACCGCGAACTATCTCCACGGCGCCGACATCGCCTACTACGTGGGCGGCGTCGTGGCCGCGGTGGTCTACTGGCTCGGGGCACGCCGGAGCCTGTCGGCGAGGGCCTGAGCGACCGGGCCGCCGGTCCGTCAGCCCTCGGGCAGCACCGGGGGCCGGTGGACGACCGGCGGCAGGTCGAGCGACTCGACGTGGGTCGCGATCTCCGCGCAGGTCGCGATCCACAGCCCGTCGATCGCCCTGGCGTGCGCGATCAGGCCCTCCAGCGCGGCCGCCCGTGAGGCTCGCCCGCTGATGAACGGATGGTTGGTCAGCATGAACAAACCGCCCTCGGGCACGAGCGCGTCGAGCTCGAGCGTCCAGCGAGCAACCACGTCGGCCGGCGAGCCGATGATCCCGGACCCGGTGATCCCCGGCAGGTAGTTGTAGGCCCCCCAGTCGTCGAGCGCCCAGTGTGCGGGGAGCTCGACGATCGTCGGCGCGTCCGGAGCGGCCGAGACCGCCAGCCGATACGGGTGGTCGGCGTCCATCAGCCCCGAGTCATAGCGGATCCCGTGGCGGGCGAGGATGGCCGGCAGCGCGTAGGAAAGCTCCCAGTTCGGCGCCCGGTAACCGATCGGCCGGACCCCGGCCACCGTCTCGAGCGCCTCGAAGCCGAGCAGGAGGCGGCGCTCCTCGGTCTCGGGGTCCGCCTCGCGCGACCCCTCGTGGAGGTAGCCGTGGTGGGCGATCTCGTGGCCGGCGTCGCGGATCGCGCGGACCCCGTCCGGCCAGCGCTCGGCGGAATAGCCCGGGATGAAGAACGTCGCCCGGATTCCCTGGCGGTCGAGGAGCCGGAGCAGCCGCGGCACGGCGGTTCGCGGGCCGTAGGCCTGGTGGCTCATCACGTCGAGATGGCCGGCCGCATCCGGATGCTCGAACAGGATTCCGCTCTCGGCGTCGAGATCGAAGGTGAAGCAGGCCGCGGCGCGAACGCCCGACGGCCAGCTGAAGCCGGCGGGCAGGACGGATCGCCAGGCCTCGTGATGACTCATGCGGGGGTGCCCTGCGCCCCGGCTCGACGGAGCGCGACCAGCGAGATCATCTCGAACGCGAGGTTGGCGGCCAGGAACGCGGTCTGGGAAGCCGGGTCGTAGGCCGGGATGACCTCCACCACGTCGAAGCCGACGAAGTCGATGCCGGTCAGGCCGCGCACGATGGCCAGGGCATCGTGGGCGGAGAGGCCGCCCGGCTCGGGCGTCCCGGTGCCGGGCGCGAAGGCGGGGTCCACCACGTCGATATCGAAGCTGATGAACGCCGGCCGGTCGCCGACTCGCTCGCGAATCCGGGCGACGGTCGCGGCTGGCCCCGTGGCGAGCACGTCCTCCGTGGTCAGGTAGTCGAGCCCGAGCTCCGAACGGAGCCTGGTCCAGTCGCTGGCGTCATACAGCGGACCGCGCAGGCCGACCTCGATCGAGTGGGCGGTGTCGACGAGCCCCTCCTCGATCGCCCGGCGCATCCAGGTCCCGTGGTTGTACTTCTCGCCGAAGTAGCTGTCCCAGGCGTCCGTGTGCGAGTCGAAGTCGATGACCGCGACCGGGCCGCGCGAACGCGTCGAGCGGAGGTGCGGCAGGGTGCAGGCGTGGTCGCCACCGATCAGCAGCGGGACGACGCCTGCCTCGACGATGGGGCGGACCTCGGCCTCGATCGCGGCGTAGCTCCGCTCGGTGTAGCCGGGCACGATGGCGACGTCGCCGTGGTCGACGCACGAGAGGATCTCGAACGGGTTCACGTCGAGGTTCGCGTTGTACGGCCGGAGCATGACGCTGGCCGCCCGCACGCTGTTCGGCCCGAACCGGCCGCCCACCCGGTAGGTCACGCCGGTGTCGAACGGCACGCCGACGACGGCCAGGTCCACGTCTTCGAGGGTCCGGACGAAGGGTAGCCGGGCGAAGGTCGAGGGGCCGGTGAAACGCGGTGACTTGAGCGAGTCTTCCGGGACGTACCGTGGCACGAGCCTATCCTAGCCACCCACCGGGGGTGCCTGCCGGACGGTGTGACCGACGAGCTCCGGGAACTGGCGCACGACCGCGATCGCGCCGAGCAGGCAGAGAACCCCACCGGAGACCACGGCTGCCTGGGGCCCAACCAGGGCGGCCACGCCGGCCGCCTCCATGTCGCCGAGCCGTGGGCCGCTGGTCACGACCAGGCCGTGGATCGACATGATCCGGCCGCGCAGCGCGTCGGGCGTCTCCAGCTGGACGAGCGTCGAGCGGAAGACCGCCGAGAAGACGTCGGCGGTTCCGGCCAGCGCCAGGCAGACCAGCGCCAGCGGGAACGAGAAGGTGACGAGCCCGAAGGCGGTGATCGCCAGGCCCCAGCCGACGACCGCCAGCACGATCGCCCGTCCCGTCCGTGCGACCGTCGAGACCCACCCGGACAGCAGCGCGCCGAGGAAGGCTCCGACCGCCGGGGCCGCGGCCAGCAACCCGAACCCCGCCGGGCCGGTCTTGAACACGTCGAGGGCGAGGACCGGGAACAGCGAGGTCGGCATCCCGAAGATCATCGCGTCGAGGTCGATCACGAAGCTGCCCAGGATCGCCCGCCGCTCCCGGGCGAAGCGAAGGCCCTCGGCGATAGCGGCCAGGCCGGGCCGCGCCGCGTCGTGCAGCGGTGGGAGGGGCCGGATCGCGAACAGCGCCGCGAGGGAGGCGGCGAACGTGACGACGTCCACCGCGTACGCGCCGGCGATCCCGACCGTCGCGATCAGGAGGCCGCCGGCCGCCGGACCGACGATCGAGGCGGTCTGGAAGTTGAGCTGGTTGAGCGCGATGGCCGCCGGAAGGCGCTCCCGGGCGACCAGGCGCGGGATGGACGAGGCGCGCGTGGGCTGATCCACGGCGCCCAGGCCCGCGGCCACCGTCGCGACCGCGAACAGCGCCGGAATCGGTGGCCCTCCACCGAATGCCAGAAGCGCCAGGGCCAGGCTGCAGGCGGCGAGGCCGGTCTGCGTGACCATCAGCAGGCGACGCCGGTCGACGGCGTCGGCGAGCGACCCGGCGCCGAGCGCGAAGAGCAGGATCGGGATCAGCTGGAAGAGGGTCAGCGCACCGATCGCGAGGGTCGAGCCGGTCAGCACGTAGACCTGGAACGGCAGGGCGACCCGGGTGATCTGGTTGCCCATCCCGGAGATGACCTGGCCGGACCACAGCCAGCGAAAGTCGCGGTCCTTTCGCAGCGGCCCAATGTCCAGGAAGAATCGGCGCAGGCCGGTCAACTGGAGACCGGCCTGCGATCGGCGTTGGCGGCGGTTGCGGTTACTTGTCTGGCTCGGCGTTCGCCAGGACGGCCTGGGCCGCGGCCAGGCGGGCGACCGGGACGCGGAACGGCGAGCACGAGACGTAGTCGAGCCCGATCTTCTCGCACTTGTGGATCGAGGCCGGGTCGCCACCGTGCTCGCCGCAGATCCCGAGCTCGAGATCCGGGCGGGTGGATCGCCCCTTCTCGACCGCCGTCCGCATCAGCCCGGCCACCGCGTCGTCGAGGGTCTGGAACGGGTTGAACGGCAGGATGCCATCCTCGACGTACTTGAGCAGGAAGCCGCCCTCGGCGTCGTCGCGGCTGTAGCCGAAGGTCATCTGGGTCAGGTCGTTCGTGCCGAAGCTGAAGAACGCGGCGTGGCGCGCGATCTCGTCGGCGGTCAGGGCGCCGCGCGGCACCTCGATCATGGTGCCGAAGACGTACTCCACGTCGACGCCGGCCTTCGCCTCGACCGCCTTGGCCTCGGCTTCCAGCAGCTTCTTCGTTGCCGACAGCTCGTTCACGTGGCCGACCAGCGGGATCATGATCTTGGCCTTGGGGTGGCCGCCCGATTTCTTGACCGCGATGAGGGCGTTGAGGATGGCCCGGGTCTGGACCTTCACGAAGTCCGGGATCATCAGCCCCAGCCGGCAGCCGCGCAGTCCGAGCATCGGGTTCTGCTCGTGCATCGACTTGATCGTGGCGAGCAGCTCGCGGTCCTCGTCGGTCGCGGCGTCGCCGGCCTTGGTCACCTTGACCAGCTGCTCCTCGAGGTTCGGCAGGAACTCGTGGAGCGGCGGATCGATCAGGCGAACGACGACCGGCAGGCCGTCCATCGCCCGGAAGATGCCCTCGAAGTCGCCCTGCTGGAGGATCTCCAGCTTGGCCATGGCGGCATCGAAGGTGGCAACGGCCTCCGTCTCGTCCGCGTTCAGCGATCCGCCGGTTGCGACCTTCGCCTTCGCTCGCGTCGCCGCGTTGGCGACGAGGATTGCCCCGCGGACGATCTCGAGGCGGTCGCCCTCGCGGAACATGTGCTCGGTCCGGCAGAGGCCGATCCCCTGCGCCCCGTAGGTTCGGGCAAGGGCCGCTTCTTCGGGCTTGTCGGCGTTGGTCCAGACCTCCATCCGGCGGACCTCGTCCGCCCAGCCCAGAATCGTCTGGAGGTCCGGCTGATCCTCGAAGCGGGCGGAGACCGTGGGCAGCGCCCCCAGGAAGACCTCGCCGGTCGCGCCATCCACGCTGATCCAGTCGCCCTGTTTGAAGGTGACGCCGTTGGCCGAGGCCGACGCCGTCGCGTAGTCCACTTCGAGCTCGTGGCACCCGGCGACGCAGGGTTTGCCGATCTGGCGGGCCACTACTGCGGCATGACTGGTCGCCCCGCCGCGCGCGGTCAGAATCCCCTGCGCGACCGCCATCCCGTGGAAGTCGTCGGGCGAGGTCTCGACTCGAACGAGGACGACCCGCTCACCGTTGGCGACCCATTCGACCGCCGTATCCGCGTCGAAGACGGCCCGTCCAACAGCCGCGCCGGGCGACGCGTTGAGTCCCTTGACGATGCGGGTCGCGCCGGCCCGGGCGCCCGGATCGAACTGGTCGCGCAGGAGCTGGTCGACGTGCGCCGGCTCGATCCGGCCGAGCGCCTCCTCCTTGCTGATCAGGCCTTCGCTCACGAGGTCGGTGGCGATCTTGACGGCGGCGGCCGCGGTCCGCTTGGCCGAGCGGGTCTGGAGCATGTAGAGCTTGCCGCGCTCGAT
>JBGPIH010000158.1:0-6909 GCA_041484785.1 Candidatus Limnocylindria bacterium | reverse complement strand
CCGTGTGCGACTACCATGCGGCCATGTACCTCGATTCGCTGGAGTTCCTCGAGGAAGAGCGCGAGGCGTGGGCGCCGTTCGAGGCCCTCGCGGCATTGACGGACGAGCAGCTGTCCGTCCCGATCGCCGGGGCCCACGACTGGTCGGGGCGCCAGCTGATGGCCCATCTGCTCGCCTGGCAGGAGGTGGCGCTCGCGGTCGCGACCGAGCTGGCGGTCGACGACGCCAGCCCCGCGAAACTGCGGGCCGATGCCGAGTGGGAGGCGCGCGGCGGCGACATCGTGAACGCCGAGCTCGACGCGGCGTGGGCGGCCCGTCCGCTGGACGACCTGCGCCGGCGCTTCCGGTCGCTCCCGGGCGAGCTGCGCGGCTACCTGACGGTCGTGCCCGAGACGCGCTGGCTCAAGCACCCCGACCACCTGCGCTTCTTCCTGGAAGAAACCACGGATCACTACGAGGGCCATCGAGCGGACCTGGAGGCCGTCCTGGCGGCGGCACGCGGGTGACGCTCCGCGAGCTGCTCGGCGACGCTGCCACGGGTCTCCAGGATGTGGGTCAGGCGACCGGCCCAGCCGGCGAGGTCACCTGGTCGCGGACCGGTCGACCGTTCGCCGTGCTCAGCGGCGATGGCAACGGGGTCGAGTTCGGGCTCGACCCGGCCGTTGCGGCCGCGGCGGTGGGAACCCCGGACGTGCTGCCGTCGCGACGCGGTCGGGGCTGGGTGGACTTCCGGCCGGCGACCCTCGACGACCACGCCGCCGATCGGGCGGCTGCCTGGTTCGCCTCGGCGCACCGCCGCCTCACGCCGGATTGACGTGGAATCGAAACGACCCCGGTCGATGACCGGGGTCGTCCTCGTGTGAACCGGGGTCGGATTCAGTCGGCCGGCGTCAGCGCGAACTCGGCAAGGCCGAAGGACTGCTCGAGTTGCTCGAGCGGGCGGAAGCCCACGACGCCCTGCGGCTGCTGTCCCGGGCGGAAGAAGGCGATCACCGGGATGCTCAGGATGTTGAACGCCTGCGACAGTCCCGGGTTGGCATCCACGTCGACCTTGACGACGTCGACCGCGCCTTCGTACTTGGCGGCCAGCTTCTCCATCTCGGGGGCGACCATCTTGCAGGGGCCGCACCAGGCTGCCCAGAAGTCGACCACGACCGGGCGCTCCGACTTGAGGACGAGCTCCTCGAAATTCGCGTCGGTCGCGACCCTGATCTCCGCCATGGAATCCGTTTCCCTTTCCTTGCGCCCTAGCGGGCGATGTCCTGGATGAGTCGATAGGCCTCGAGGACCCGCGGGTCCGAGAGGCGATAGAAGACGGTGCTGCCCTCGCGCCGGGTCGTGACGAGTCCGGCGCTCCGGAGCACTGCGAGATGCTGGCTCATGTTGGGGATCTGGCACCCGACCAGGGAGCTGAGATCGCCGACGGATAGCTCCCCGGACGCCAGCGACTCGAGGACGCACAGGCGCTTGGGGTCCGACAGGGCCCGACCCACGGCCGCGTAGCGCTGCCGTTCCGGTTCGGCCGAAACCGCCGGTAGGTTGATCAGCTGGTCCAACATCCCCCCGACGATATCACCGCTTGCGCAAGCACGCAAGTGCGGCCCGCGGAGCGCGTGCGATACTCCGCCGCATGTCAGGACGCCCGGACCCGAACCACCTCGTCTCGATGGCCGAGATCGAGGCTGCCCGCGAGCGCCTGGTCGGGCGCGTCCACCGGACCCCGACCATGACCTCGGCGACGGCCGCGACCTGGGTCACCGCGGCGACCGGTGTCCGGCTGGGCGACGACCGGCTCTATCTCAAGCCGGAGCAGCTCCAGAAGACCGGATCGTTCAAGCCGCGCGGCATGACCAACCGGATCGCCACCCTCCCGGACGCGGCGAAGGCCAGGGGCGTCATCACGCTCTCGGCGGGGAATGCCGGTCAGGCCTACGCGTGGGCCGGCCGGACCGCCGGCGTCGCGGTCACCGTGGTCATGCCGGCGGGCGCCGTTCGTTCCAAGGTCGAGGCCTGCCTCGGTTACGGCGCACGGGTCGTCCTGCACGGCGAGCACGTCGGCGAGGCCTTCGCGGAGATGGAACGGATACGAGACGCCGAGGGCCTCGAGCTCGTCCACCCATTCGACGACCCGGCCGTCATCGCCGGCCATGGCTCGATCGGCCTGGAGCTGCTCGACGATGTCGCGGAGCTGGACGTCGTTGCGGTCGGGGTCGGCGGCGGTGGCCTCATCTCGGGTGTCGCGGCCGCCCTGAAGGAGCGGCGCCCGAGCGTCCGTGTCTATGGCGTCGAGCCGGAGCACTCGAATGCGCTCAGCCTCGCGGTCGGGCGCAACGAGATCGTCCGGATCCAGCCCGAGAGCGTCGCGGACGGCCTCGGCGCGCCGTTTGCCGGCGCCTGGACCATGGCGATGGCCCAACGCTATCTCGACGGCATCGTCCTGATCGACGACGCGACGATCCTGGCCGGCATGCGCTTTGCCATCGAGCGTCTCAAGCAGGTCCTCGAGCCGGCAGGCGCGGCGGCGCTGGCGGCGGTCCTCGCCGGGCGAGTGCCGATAAACGACGGCGAGCGAGTCGTGGTCGTGCTGTCGGGCGGCAATGTCGAGGTCGACCGGATCGGTCAGCTCCTTGCCGCGGCTGGATCGCTTCCGGGCGCTTCCTGACCGCTCCCGCGTCGCCGCCGGCGCCGCTCAGTCGACGCCGAGCTCCTCGAGCCGGGCGTCGTCGATCCCCAGATGGTGGGCGAGCTCGTGGACGACCGTCGCCCAGACCTCGTCGGCGAGGTCGTCCGGGTTCGCGAAATCCGCCTCGAGCGGCAGTCGGAAGAGCGCGATCCGGTTCGGGACCGCCGCCCAGTCGGCGCCCCATTCGGTTCGCGGCACGCCCTCGTACAGGCCGTAGAGCGTCTCGTCCGGCTCGAGCTCGTTCTCGCGGATCTGGTCGGCCGTGGGCTCGTCGGCGATGACGATGGCGACCTCGTCGAGGGCTGCCGCGAAGGGCTGCGGGATCGATCGGAGCGCCATCTCGACGAGCGCTTCGAATGGACGGTGGTGACCGGATCGGGATCGGGCGCGCTGGGCGCCCCGGCGGCGCTTGGCCATGGCAACCGTATCCTAGAGGGGATGGAGACCGTCCTGCCGCCGGATCCGGCCGCCGAGCCGGCTGGGTACGTGGTCGAGGTTGAGCCTGGCGATCGGATCCACTTCCTCGACTGGGGCGGCGCGGGCGGGACGGGCTCGATCCAGGGCGCCCTGTTGATCCACGGCTTGTCGAACACGGCCTGGTCGTGGGCGCCCGTGGCGCGCCGGCTGCGAGCGGCGATGCGCGTGGTCGCGATGGACCTGCGCGGGCACGGGCTGTCCGATGCCCCCACGGAGGGATACGACCCGGAGACCCTGGCCGCCGATGCGGAAGCCGTGGCCGAGGGCTCCGGCCTGCTCACCGACGTGAGCGATCGGGTCGTCATCGCCGGGCACGGCTTCGGGGCCATCGTCGCCGCATGGGCCGCCGTTGCCCTCGAGGCTCGCTGTGCCGGGCTGGTGCTGATCGACGGAGGCTGGGAATCGCTCGAGGCGGCGAGCGGCATGGATGTCGAGGAGTTCCTGCGCGGTCTCGACGAGCCGCCCGAGGTCATGCGGTCACTCGGCGCGTACCTGGCGGATCGGGAGGCGTTCGACCCGGCCAGCTGGGATGCCGACCAGGCGCGCGCGGCGCGCGCGACCGTGGTGGAAACCCACGCCGGGCGAGTCGTCCCGTCGACCCGGCCGCACGTCACGGAGGCCTGCGTCCGGGCGATGTTCGGGTACCGGCCGATGACGACGCTGACGACGATCCACACCCCGATCGTCGCGCTCATCGCCGAAGGGGACGAGCCGACCTCGCGCGAGGACGCCCTGCTGGCGGTATCGCGGGCGCGCGTGGCCGCAGGGCGGGATCCCATCGCGACTGCGTCAATTCGGCATGCCGGCCACAACCTGATGCGCTACCGTCCGGAAGAGGTCTGCGCGGCGATCCTGGCGATCGCCGGACGCGGTCAGGCCTAGCCGCTGTCGAGGAATCCGCGATGCAGGTCGTCTACTCGCCAACGCACCTTGGCCACGACATCACGGTCGAGACGTTCATGGGCATCCCCATCCCGGCCAACGAGGTCGCGGAGCGCGCCGAGCGAATCAGAACGGCCCTCGACGCGGATGGCGGCTTTCCCCGGATGGCGCCGACGGAGCACGGCGAGGCTCCGATCACGCACGTCCACGACCCCGCCCTCGTCCGATTCCTCGAGGTCGCCTGGTCCGAGCTCCGGCGCCAGGGTCTCCCGCGAGCGTTCCTGAGCGCGGACACCTACCCCAACCGGGCCATGTTCGAGGGGATGTCCGAGTCCGCCGTGGCCTCCCTCGTCCGCGAGCCGGTCCACGCCGCCGGCCGCGCCGGCTACTGGGGCCTCGACTCGGCCGCGCCGCTGGTGGCCGGGACGTATGTTGCGGCTCGTGCGGCCGTGGACGTCGCCCTGACCGCGGTCGACCTCGTGCTCGGTGGCGCGACCGCGGCCTACGGCCTGTGCCGCCCGCCCGGCCACCACGCCGCGCGGGCCATGTACGGCGGCTACTGCTTCTTCAACAATGCCGCCATCGCGGCGGAGGCGATCGTCCGGACGACCGGCGAACGGGTCGCGATCCTCGACGTCGACTATCACCACGGGAACGGCAGCCAGCAGATCTTCTGGCGTCGCGGTGACGTCAGGTACGTCTCGATCCACGCCGATCCGGACCGCGCCTACCCGTACTTCCTGGGCCGGGCGGACGAGACCGGCGAGAGCGCCGGGGCGGGGGAGAACCTGAACCTCCCGCTTCGGGCCGGAGCGACCAACGAGGAGTACCTGGGGGCGGTCGATCGCGCGCTCGAAGCGATCACGGCCGTGCCGGGTTCGATCATCGTGGTCTCGCTCGGCTTCGACAGCTACGGCCTCGATCCGATCGGCGACTTCGCGCTGACGACGGATGTCTACCACGAGGTGGGGCGCCGGACGGCCGCGACCGGCCGCCGCCTGGTGATCCTCCAGGAGGGCGGCTATCACCGGCCCTCGCTCGGCGAGAACGCGCGGGCCTGGCTGCGTGGCGCCGAAGGGCGCCCCTTCGAGCCCCTGCCGGCGGCCGGCTTCACCGAAGGTGGCTCGGTCGTCTGATCGGCGGCGCGACGCTCCGTCCGGGGTTCCGGCGGGAATGACGTACGATCGCGGCTCGCACAGGAGCCCTCCGCGTGACCAGCCCGACCGAACTGCCCAGCCACGTCCAGCGCATCGTTGACGAGATCGAGAACGAGATCGGCGAGGAGCCGGCTCGCGCCCAGGAGCTGATCGAGGGGGTTGGGTCAGGCACCCACGGGGCGAACGGTCGGGTGGAAGCTGCCGTTCGCGAGATCCTGGCCGAGATCGGCGAGGACCCCGATCGCGAGGGCCTGGCCGGCACGCCGGGCCGCGTCCACCGGATGTACACAGAGCTGACGGCCGGCTACCACGTCGATCCCGAGCGCCTGGTCAATGGCGCCGTCTTCGACATCGCCTACAGCGAGATGGTCGTGGTCAAGGACATCCCGTTCTACTCGCTGTGCGAGCACCACCTCCTGCCATTCTTCGGGAATGCGGCCGTGGCCTACATCCCGCGGGGCCGGGTGATCGGACTTTCGAAGATCCCCCGGATCGTGGAGATGTATGCCCGGCGCCTGCAGGTCCAGGAGCGGCTGACCCAGCAGGTCGCGGAGTTCCTCCAGGATCGCCTGGCCCCGCAGGGTGTCGGCGTGGTGCTCGAGGCCACCCACCTGTGTGCCGTGATGCGCGGCATCCGCAAGCCGGGCACGATCATGACGACCTCGTCCGTGCTCGGGCTCTTCCGCACGCGCGACCGCACCCGCGCCGAGTTCTTCGCCCATCTCGAGCGCCGCGCGCCCGAGGCCTGACCTTGGACCTGGGACTGCGCGACCGGGTCGTGTTGATCACCGGGGCCGGCGGGGCGACGGGCCCGGCGATCGGCAGCGCGTTCGCCGCCGAGGGCGCAGCGGTGGCGCTCAACCATCGCTCGACGCCCGGCCGCGCAGCGCGGGCCGAGGCGGCCGCCGCGCGGATCCGGGCCGCCGGCGGTCGGGCGATGGCGGTCGAGGCGGACCTCGGTTCGACCGACCAGATCGCGGCCATGGTCGAGCGGGTCATGGCGGAGCTCGGTCCGGTCGAGGTCCTCGTGACGGCGACCTCGGCCTATCGGCCGGAACGGTTCGCGGAGATCGGTGACGCGTCCTGGGCAACCATCGTCGACGATCTCCTGGGCGCGACGTTCCGCACCTGCCGAGCGGTCGTCCCGGCGATGCAGGCCGCGGGCTGGGGGAGGATCGTCAACGTGGCCGCGCGTTCGGGCCTCATGGGTGTCTCACGCGCCGCCCACTACGGGGCCGCCAAGGCCGGCATCATCGGGCTCAGCGTGTCGCTCGCGAAGGAGCTCGGCCCGAGCGGGATCCTGGTCAACGCCGTCGCTCCCACGCAGCTCCTGGCGTATCGAGACGGCGTTCCGTCGATCCCGGACGAGCGGGCAGCCGAAAAGGCCAGGTCCATCCCGCTGCGCAGGATCGCGACGGCGGACGACCTCGCCGGCGTGGTCGTCTGGCTCGGCTCGGCCGCCAACACCTACGTGACCGGCCAGACGATCTCGCTCGATGGTGGCGACCAGCGCTGACCCGGGTCTACCATTCGACGACCTCGATCTCCTTCGCACCCCCGACGACGTCGACCCGGAACCGGTCGCCGGCGGCGCCCCAGCCCGGCGGCTCGATGGTCACCTGGCCGCCCTGCCGACCGAGCGTCCGGCCATCGAACTCGATCCGACCGGCACCGCCCTGGACGGTGAGGCCGAGCGGCACGCCCGCGGGT
>JBGPIH010000157.1:0-7054 GCA_041484785.1 Candidatus Limnocylindria bacterium | reverse complement strand
CTCGATCGCCGACATCGGCGAGCATGCGAACATAATGTGGAAGGTCGCCGGTGCGCCACCGAACAGGACCGGCGCGCCGGGTCGGCTGACCTGGGCCATGGTGATCCCGGCCAGGACGTCCACCGTGTGAAAGACGGTGGCACCCACCGTGGTCACGGGCGCGATGAGGCCCATCAGGGTGACCGGCACGATCTCGACCGCAACGCCCGCCTCGACACAGTCGATCAGGTTCTGGCAGGAATCCTCACTGTACCGGAAGTTGCCGGTCGCGGTGATCGTGAAGATGGACATCGGCCGGGCGATCAGGTCGGCTCGATCGCGGCGGAACAGCTGCATCATCTCGACCATGCGCGGGACGCCGTGCTCGGTGAACGCTCCCGACACGACGGGCTTGTTCGAGTTGGTCAGCGTCATGTACAGCCGCCAGGCATCCGAGACCTGGGCCTCGATGTCGTCGTTCGTCGAGAAGGCCGTGGCCAGGTACGGGATGTTCGGCAGGCCGTCGGCAAGACGGACGTATTCGACGAAGTCAGTCGAGTTCGCCAGGCGCGTCTCGCCGGTCCGATGGTCCAGGACCTTGAGGCCGGATGAGCCGGGCACGAAGTGAACCCGGTCACCGCCGAGGTCCGCATGCGGCTCGCCCGCTCGGTCGAACAGGATGAACGAGCTCGGGGCGTCGGCGATCGCCCGCTCGACGACGTCGCGCGGGAAGAGGACTCGTTCCCCCCTGGCGTCGAGCGGCAGGCCGTGGTCGAGCAGTCGCCGGCGCATCTCCGCGCCGCGGATCTCCATCCCGATCTCGGCCAGCACTCGCTTGGCCTCGTCGACGATCCGGGCGGTGAGCTCCTCGCTCAGGATATTCAGGCTGGGACGCATCCACCCTCCTCGAGGCCGGCCGCCGGGCGATGGTCCGGCATGGGATTCCCAATGCCCCCAGCGTTGCGCCTGATGCGCCCCGACGTTCCATCAAGCGGCATGTCGCCGTTCCGGCACCGGCGCTGGCGAGCCGAGCGGCCCTACTCCAGCATCACCCGCTCGTGCCAGTGCGGGATGTGGGTCGCGAAGCCCAGGTCCCGCACCTTCGGCTCCATGGCGACCTGTGCCTCGGGGTCGCCGTGGACCAGGAAGACGCGCCGTGGATAGCCCGGATCGCCGGGGTGCTTGCCAGCGGCGAAATGGCGCAGCCAGTCGAGCAGCTCGCCCTCGTCGGCGTGGGCGGAGAAGCCGCTGATCGAGCGGATCTGGCAGCGAACCCGGCGAACCTGCCCGTCCAGCTTCACCTCCTTCGCGCCGGCCTGGAGGTGCGCGCCGAGCGTGCCCTCGCCCTGGTAGCCGACGAACAGGATCGTGGCCTTCGGATCGTCGATCAGGTTGCGCAGGTGACCCACGACCCGGCCGCCGGTCAGCATCCCGTTCGAAGCCACGATCATGTACGGCCTCGGGGCCTGTTCGATGGCCATGGACTGCTTCACGTCTGTGGTGATGATCTGGTTCGGGTAGTCGAGCGGGCTGGCGCCCTCGCGCAACAGCCTGGCCGTCTCCTCGTCGTAGAGGTCGGGGTGGCGGCGGTAGATGTCTGAGGCCTTGGACGCCATCGGCGAGTCGAGGTAGAGCGGGAGCAGTGGGATCTCGCCGCGCTCGATCAGCCGATCGAGCTCCCAGACGACCTCCTGGGTTCGCCCGATGGCAAACGACGGGACGAGCAGCACGCCGCCGGCGTCGGCGACCATCCGGATCGTCTCGGCCAGGATCCGGATCGCCTCGCCCTCGGGCTCGTGCTCGCGACCGCCGTACGTGGACTCGACGAGGACGTAGTCGGCGTCGGTCATCGGAGTGGGATCGCGCAGGATCGGCGTGCCGGGCCGGCCGAGATCGCCCGAGAACACGATCACCTGCTCCACGTCACCCGCACGCTCGACGATTCGCAGCCGGATGATCGCCGAGCCGAGGATATGGCCGGCGTCAACGAACGTCGCGTGCATGCCCGGCGCGACCTCCGTCTCCTCGCCGTACCGGAGCGGACGGAACTGGCCAAGTGACTGCTCGGCGTCGTGGGCCGTGTACAGCGGCAGGTCGAGGTCGACGACGAGATGCGGTGGCTGCGCCCGCAGGTCGGCTTCGGGATCGCGCGGCCAGGTCGACGGCGCCGTCGCGGTTGGCGGCGCTGGTGGCACCGGCTCGACGCTGGTCTCCACGTGCTCACCGGCTTCGGCGAGGTCGAGCGCCGCCTGGTACTGGCCCTCCTCCTTGCGGTCGTCGGCCGCGACCTGGTCGGGATGCCGCTTCTCCCAGCGAGCCTCGCGCTTGGCGAACTCCTCGTGGAGCTTGCCCGAGTCCAGCAGGACGAGGGTCGCGAGCTCGATCGTGCCCGCCGTGGCGTGGATCGGGCCCCGGTAGCCCTCCTTGACCAGGAGCGGGAGGAGCCCACAATGATCGAGATGCGCGTGGGTCAGCAGCACGGCGTCCAGGGTCGCCGGGTCGAACGCGAACGGGATCCGGTTGCGGATCGATTCGTTCGGGCTGCCCTGGAACATCCCGCAGTCGACCAGGATCCGGGCCTGCTCGGTGACCACGAGGTACTGCGAGCCCGTGACCGTCGTGGCGCCACCGAGGAAGTGGAGTTCGATCGCGGTCATCAGACCGGGATGACCACCAGGGCGTCGATGGCGATCGCGAGGAAGAGCAGGCTCAGGTAGCTGATGGAGTACCTGTAAAGGCGGATGGCGCCCGCGGTGGACGCCGCTTCCGAGGCCCCGCGGCGCCACAGCCCGTAGGCCTGCCACAGGAAGATGGCGCCCAGGATGAGGGCCGCTCCCAGGTAGATCGCGCCCATCCGGGCGACCGCCCAGAGGACGAGCGAGATCGCCACCATGAGCACCGTGTACAGTCCGATCTGTCTCGTCGTCTCGGGGATCCCCTTGACCACGGGGAGCATCGGCACGCCCGCCGCGGCGTAGTCCTTGCGGATTCGGAGCGACAGGGCCCAGAAGTGGGGCGGCGTCCAGTAGAAGACCAGTGCGAAGAGGAGCAGGGCCGGGATCCCGACACTCCCCGTCACCGCGGCCCAGCCGATGACCGGCGGCAGGGCGCCGGCGGCGCCGCCGATGACGATGTTCTGGACGGTCGTGCGCTTGAGCAGGAGGGTGTAGACGACGACGTAGAAGCCGATCGCGAGGAGGGTCAGGAAGGCCGCCACGAGGTTGACGAACCAGGCCATGACCACGATCGAGACGACGCCGAGCACGAGACCGAAGACGACCGCGCGCTCCGGCTCGACCTGGTGCGCCGGCAACGGCCGCCGGCGCGTCCGGGCCATCAGCAGGTCGATGTCGCGATCGAGGTAACAGTTGATCGCGTTGGCGCTGCCCGCCGCGAGCGTGCCGCCGAGCATGGTCCAGAAGACCAGGACACCCCACCCGCCCCAGTCGATGCCGCCGGCGGCGCCCGGCAGGTCGCGCGTTGCGAGCACCATGGCGGGAACGGTGGTGACGAGCAGGAGCTCAATGATCCGTGGCTTGGTGAGGGCGATGTATGCACGGATCGTGTCCCCGGTCGTGTGCGTGCCTGAAGCAGGCTCGGAGTCCGGCTCGGCGTCCGGCCCGGCCATCACGCCGGTCGTGGAGCGCGCCGTGTAGTAGCTGGTCGCCGCGAGTCCGGCCAGGGTCGCCCAGATGACCGCCCCGAGCGCGAGGTGGAGCGTCTGGGTCCACTCGGCGAGGCTGGTCAGGACCTGCGCGCCGCCGATCAGGATCTGGACCGCGAACAGCCCGGCGGCCCCGACCGCGAGCCGGACGAGCGTCCGCCGCTCGCGCTCCGTTCGCCAGGCTGCGACCGCCACCGCCAGGACGATCAGCCCCACCACGGCCGCCACCCATCGATGCAGGACATGGGCGCCGGTCACGTCGGTCAGGGGCGGGACCAGGGAGCCGCCCATCAACGGCCAGTCAGGGAAGATGAGGGCCGAGTCGGTCGCGGTGACCTGCGAGCCGAAGAGCAGCAGGGCGAAGGTCGCCGCGGCCGCGAACGCCGCGAACAGCGTGAACCGCTGGCTCGCACCGCGCCTCGACAGGAGGGCCGGGTAGCCGGCCCGGACGGTCAGGAAGACCAGCAGCCCGACCAGCGCCATCGCGCTGGCGAGGTGGGCCGTCACGGATTCGCCGGAATTGCCCAGGCGAACGGTCTCGCGCCCGAGCCAGGCCTGGAAACCGACCAGCACCACGGCCGCAAGAGTCGGCCACAGGATCGAGCCGCGGGCGCGATGGTCGCGGATCGCGAGCACGGCCAGCCCCAGGATCTCGAACCCGATGATCGCCGCGACCGTCCGGTGGATCCACTCGATCCAGGCCTTCGAGTCGCCCACCGGAGGCAGGAGCTGGCCGTAGCAGAACGGCCAGTCCGGGCAGCCCAGGCCCGATTCCGTGGCCCGCACCACCACCCCGATCGTGACCAGTCCGAGGGCGGTCGCGAGGGTCACGGCGGCGAGCTGCTGGAAGCGGTTCACGAGGCGCCATTCTAGGGGCGGGAGGCCGTTGCCGCCCAGTGGGCTTCGGCGGCTTCGGACCGTGGGCGCTACCCTTCTGGACATGCCACGATTCCCTCGCCTGATCGGCCTGCTGGCCGCCGCGTCCATCCTCGCCAGCTGCACGGCGGGAGGCTCCTCGAACGCGACCTCCGGACCGTCGTCCCCTCCCGCAGCGTCAGCCGCGGCGTCCGGCTCGACCTGCCCGACCGCACCCAATCCTCCCGACACGACCGCCTGGGGCGCTCCGGCGACCGCACCCAAGCTGCTCCCCATCCTGGTCTCCGACTACGTGGCCTGTGGCAAGGCCCGGATCCTCTTCCTCTACCTCGACGCGTCGAACAAGGTCGCCAGCGCACCCGATCGGTCGGCGAAGGTGAGCTTCTACGACCTCGGTCGCGACCCGGCAACGGCGGCCTCGACGGTGGACGGGGCGTTCGTGTGGACCATCGCGAACGAGCGCGGGATGTACATCCTCGACGTCGACCTGCCCGAGGCCGGCACGTGGGGCGCCGAATTCACCACCGAGGCGTCGGGCTCGCCGCCGGAGACCGTCCGCCTGACCTTCGACGTCCACGATTCGACGCCGACGGTGCAGGTCGGCCAGCCGGCACCGGCCTCCAGGACGCCCACCCTGGCCGACGTGGGCGGCGACGTCGCGAAGATCTCAACCGACCCGAAGCCGAACCAGGCCTTCTACGCGACCTCGGTCGCTGATGCGCTGGCCGCCCACAAGCCGTTCATGCTGATCTTCGCGACGCCGAAGTTCTGCACGAGCGCCCAGTGCGGGCCGACCCTCGATCGGTTCAAGCCGGTCGCCGCGGCCAACCCGAACGTGACCTTCATCAACGTGGAGCCCTACCAGCTGCATGACGTCGGCGGGCAGCTCCAGCCGGTGCTGGACGCCAACAACAACCTCCAGGCGACCGATGTCACCAACCAGTGGGGCCTGCTGACAGAGCCGTGGATCTTCGCCGTCGACCGAACCGGCATCGTCCGCGGCTCCTATGAAGTGACCGTCTCCGACGCCGAGCTCAAGGCTATCCTCGCGGAGATCACGGCCGGCGGCTGAGACTCAGGTCGCGTCCTCGAGCCGGATCGCGAGGCGGACGCCTCCCTCGGTCCGATACCAGACGCGGACCGGCTGCCCGGTCGCCTGGTGCTCCACGAGGTGTCCCGGCGCGAACTGCGCCCCGTTCTCGAGAGCTCCCAGGTCGAAGGTCAGCGACTCCCCGGCGTCCGTCCGGAGGGTGAACCCGGAGACCTTGTCCAGGCCGGCCGAATCCACCCCGACGATCAGGCCCACGACCGACTGCGCGCCGGAAGGCTCCGTGGTCCCGGCCGAGCCGCCCGAGCCGAGCAGGACCAGCGCGCCGATGCCCAGGACGATCACGGCGACCAGCACGGCCGCGAACAGGGTGCGAGTCCGCGCGTCCACCGATGTGCCCGATCAGCTCGCGCCGGCACCCGTGCCGACGACGCCGGTCCCGCTGCTTCCGGGGGCATGCAGCGGCGTCCCGTCGGCGCAGCGCGGGCAGGTCGCCACTCCCGGCTCGTACGTCGGCAGGGTGAGCTGCCAGAGCGAGCGGAGCGGGTAGATCCGGCCGCTCGCAGGAGACGTCAGCGTCGCCAGCCCGCCACTGCGATCGACGAGGACGACGCATTCGACGATCTCGCCACCCATCGCCTCCACGGTGGGCAGCATGGCCAGCAACGAACCCCCGGTGGTCAGGATGTCGTCGACCAGGAGCACTCGCTCGCCCCGTTCGATGCGGAACCCTCGCCGGAATTCGCGCCGGGTGGATCCGTCATCCGCCCGGACTTCTTCGGCGAAGATCGCTCGGACCCCGAGCTGGCGCCCGGTCTCGAACGCGAGGATGACGCCGCCGGTGGTGGGCCCCGCGACGAGGTCGACGAGGGGGCCGGCGTCCGGTCCCCGGCCATGCGCCGCGATGAATCCGCACAGCTCACTGGTTGCGGCCGGGTCCTGGAGGACCTGGAACTTCTCGACGTAGGCGTCGCCGTGGCGGCCACTCTTCAGGCGGAAGTGGCCCTCGCGAAATGCGCCCGAGCTCCGGAAGAGGGATTCCGTCCTGAGCGCGATCGCCAGCCGCGCGGAGGCCTCCAGGGCCGGACGGACAGTGGTCACCGGGGAAGTCTACGCGGGGCGGGACGTCGGGTCCGTCGCGACATCCATCGCCTCACGGCCGGTACTCGACGCCCTTCGATGACGGCCGGCCGGCCGTCGCCGGCCGCGCGCTGCCGATCAGGCCACGGTACGACGCCAGCCCGCGACGGCCGCATTCCATCGCGAGCTCGTCGACCAGGCGGACCGGCACCGTCGGATCGGCGAAGATCGCGGTGCCCACCTGGACGGCGACGGCTCCGACGGCAAGGAAGTCGAGGACGTCGGCGAGCTCGGTCACGCCGCCGATGGCGATCACCGGGATGCTCACGGCCTGGACCGCCTCGTAGACGATGCGCAGGGCGACCGGCTTGATGGCCGGCCCGCTCAACCCTCCGTAGATGTTGCCG
>JBGPIH010000156.1:0-7272 GCA_041484785.1 Candidatus Limnocylindria bacterium | reverse complement strand
CGATCTGGCCGAACGGATCCGGGCGGCCCTCGTGCGCAACGAGCCGAACAAGGTCATGTACCACGTCGGCCGCCCAGGCGAGGACGGCTTCACCGAGCGGGTCCTGGCGGCCTGGGGCGTCGACGGCCACAACTCCCACACGAACATCTGCTCATCGGGTGGACGAGTCGGGTACGCGTTCTGGATGGGCTACGACCGCCCGTCGCCCGACTTTGCCAACGCTCGGGTCATCCTCCTGATCAGCGCCCATCTCGAGAGCGGCCACTACTTCAACCCGCATGCGCAGAGGATCATCGAGGGGAAGCGCCGCGGCGCCCGGCTCATCGTCATCGACCCGCGCCTCTCGAACACCGCCTCGCAGGCCGACCACTGGCTGCCGGCCTGGCCTGGCAGCGAGCCGGCCCTCCTCCTGGCCATCGCTCGGGAGCTCATCGTCAGCGACCGGTTCGATCGCGACTTCGTCCGGCGCTGGGTCAACTGGGAGGAGTACCTGCAGGCGGAGCGACCGGACCTCCCACCCACGTTCGAGTCGTTCGTCGACGAGCTGAAACGGCTCTACGATGGCTACACGCTCGAGTATGCCGAGGCCGAAACGGGCATCCCGGCTGAGCAGATCCGCACGGTCGCGGGCGAGATCGCCCGCGCCGGAGGGGCGCTTGCGGCCCACAACTGGCGGGCCTCGTCGGCCGGCGTGATCGGCGGCTGGCTCACGGCCCGATGCCTGTTCTTCCTCAACGTCCTGACCGGCTCGGTCGGGACGCCCGGCGGCACGTCACCCAACGCCTGGGACAAGTGGGTGCCCCGCCCGCCGTACCTGCCACCTCACCCGAAGCAGTGGAACGAACTCACCTGGCCGCGCGAGTACCCGCTCGCGTTCTTCGAGATGTCGTTCCTGCTGCCGCACTTCCTGCTCGAGGGGCGCGGAGCGCTCGATGTCTACTTCAGCCGCGTGTACAACCCCGTCTGGACCAACCCCGACGGGATGAGCTGGGTGGAGGCGCTCAGCCGGGAGGACCTCGTCGGCCGGCACGCGGCGCTCACGCCGGTCTGGAACGAGACGGCCTGGTATGCCGACTACGTCCTGCCGGTCGGGCTCGGTGGTGAGCGCCACGACCTCCACAGCTATGAGACCCACGCTGGCAGCTGGATCGGGTTCCGCCAGCCCGTGACGCGCGTCGCCGCCGAGCGTGACGGCCGTCCGGTGGGCGACACGCGGGAGACGAACCCAGGCGAGGTCTGGGAGGAGAACGAGTTCTGGATCGAGCTCTCCTGGCGGATCGACCCCGACGGTTCGCTCGGCATCCGGCGCTGGTTCGAGGCACCCGACCGGCCGGGCGAGAAGCTGACCGTCGATGACTACTACGGCTGGATCTTCGACCACTCGGTTCCCGGGCTGCCGGAGGCGGCCGCGCGAGAAGGCTTGACCCCGCTCCGGTACATGCGAAAGTACGGTGCGTTCGAGGTCGAGCGAGAGGTGTACGCCCGGCACGACGATCCGGTCGACATGGATCGCCCGGGCGTCCTCATCGATGAGGCGACCGGGCTCGTCTATGCTCCCAAGCCCGACGCGCCCCCGCTCAACGTCGTGCCGGTCCCGCTCGTGCCGGCCGGTCCGGGCGGAACTGTCCGCGTCGGGGTCATCGTCGATGGCGCTGCGCGACGCGGGTTCCCGACGCCATCGGGACGGCTCGAGTTCTACTCCACGACGCTGCGCGACTGGGGCTGGCCGGAGCTGGCCATCCCGACCTATGTCGTAAGTCAGGTCGCTCGCGAGCTGATGACCGGACCTAACGACTTCGCCCTCATTCCGACGTTCCGTCTCCCGGTGCTCGTCCACACGCGGACTGGTAATGCCAAGTGGCTCAACGAGATCGCTCACGCCAACCCGGTCTGGATCCATCCGATCGACGCCGCCCGGATCGGGGTTCGCAACGGAGACCTCGTGCGAGTCGAGACGGACAGCGGCCACTTGGTCAATCGGGCATGGGTGACCGAGGGCATCCGGCCGGGCGTTGTCGCCTGCTCTCATCACATGGGTCGCTGGCGCCTCGATCCCGAGGCCGGGACCGACCGCTGGTCGAGCGGCCACGTGGATCTCCGTCAGGCTGAGCCCGGGCGCTGGACCATGCGTCGGCTCGAGGGAGCGCGCCCGTTCGATTCGGCTGACCCGGACTCGAGCCGGATCTGGTGGCGCGACGTCGGGGTCCACCAGAACCTCATCTTCCCGCCCCACCCGGATCCGATTTCCGGGGCCCACGCATGGCATCAGAAGGTTGCCGTGCGGCCGGCCGGTCCAGACGACCGCGAGGGCGACATCTCGGTCGACACGGGCGTCTCGCGTCGGGTCTACCGGGAATGGCTGGCCCTCACCCGTCCCGGTCCCGGGCCGGGTGGCCTGCGGCGTCCGGAGTGGCTCCTGCGGCCGCTCCGCCCCACTCCGGATGCCTACCGCACGACAACGATGCCGGCGGCGCCTGTCGACGGGTCCGCCGAACCTTCATCTCCCCGCGCTCCAGGCGTCTGACCTGTGGGGGGGCCGCGCGCGTTCGTGACGAACCCGCGGTTGCCGGTCGCCGCCTCGTGGCTCCTCCTCGCCGTCCTGTTGACGGCTCATGAGCCCGGGTTCGGGCTGCTCATCGGGATCGGGTTCGCCGCGGCCTTCATGTCCGGGCTCGTCGGGGTGGGCGGCGCGGTCCTGCTCATCCCGCTGCTGCTGTATCTGCCGCCTCTCGTCGGCCTCGATGCCATCGGGATCAAGACCGTGACCGGGATCACGATCGTTCAGGTCACCGGCGGTGCCCTGTCGGCGGGCGTCGCTCACCTGAGCGACCGCCGGGTAGACCGCCCCCTGTTCGCCGTCGTCGGGCTGAGCATGGCGGTCTGCTCGTTTCTGGGGGCCCTCCTGTCGGCGATCGTTCCGGGAGCGGCGCTCGAGGCCATCTTCGCGACGATGGCCTTGGTGGCTTCGGCGTTCATGCTGGTCCTCCGCAACAGGACCCCACCGGAGATCGACGCGGCCCCGGTGTTCAATCGGCCGCTCGCGTTCGGGCTGGGCGCCGGCGTCGGGTTCATGGCCGGGATGGTCGGGGCCGGCGGCGCGTTCATCCTCATTCCTGCCCTCCTCTACGTCGTCCGGATCCCGCTCCGAGTGACGATCGGGACGAGCCTCTGGATCGTCGTGGCCTCGTCGATCGCCGGGCTGCTCGGGAAGGCGGTCACCGGCCAGGTCGACTGGCCCCTTGCGCTCGCGCTCCTGGCCGGCGCCCTGCCCGCCGGCCTTCTGGGTGCTGTCGTGTCGCGCCGGACCCACCCGTCCCGACTGGCGACCGTCCTGGGGCTGACGATCGCTCTCGTCGCGGTGCGCATGTGGATCGACGTCCTCGGGCGGATCTAGGGGGGTCACCTGCGTCGCGAGGGCGCCTGTCAGTCGGCCGGCCGCCCAGGATCCTGATCCGTGCTGAATCACGTCCGGCCGGCGCCGCTCGCGATCAGGTGCTCGCGCTGTCGAGGCTGCTCAGCCAGCGGGTTCCCGCGCTCGATCGCGGCGCGAGTGACCTGGTAGGCGACGATCAGCTGGGTCAACGCGAGCGGTTCGGAATGGCGAGGCGTCGCGCCATCGAGGTAGTCCCCGATCTCGCTCGGCCGCAGGTGACGATGGGTGTCCATGTGTGCCCAGATGCGCTCGTCGAGGTCATGCGCCAGGCGGGGCGAGATCGTTCCATCGATCTCGAGCGTCGAGAAGCGACCGCCGTCGGACGCCGTGTGCAGCGTGCCGTGGCGGAGCCGGATCGCGGGAGCTGGCACGTTCGAGCCGGCCGCGAGAACGTCGTCGAGATCAAGCCTGGACAGTCGCTCGTGAAGGTCGATCCGCACGTCCAGGTGAGCATCGTCGTGGTCGACTGACGTGCCGGGCAGGAAGTAGCCAGCCGGGGCCTGGAAGCGGACGATCAGGTCGGCGTTCTTCTGCTGTGGCGCGATGAATGCGAGCTGGTCGTCCCGGCGGTCCATCAGTTGCCGAATGACCTCCGGAACGCTGTATCCCCGCTGGGCACAATCACGCTTGACCTTCCAGGACCATTTGAGCTCCTCCTGCGGTTCGAGCCATACCCGCACGTCGAAGGCAGCGTTGAGCTCGGCGGTGAACAGCGGAAACAGCCCGCGGATAACGACGATGTCGCGGGGCACGACCGTCTCGGCCGGCCCGAACCCACCGGTCGAGTGGTCATAGGTCGGTTTGACGATCGTCTCGCCTCGCCGGAGGCGGTTGACGTGGTCGACCATGAGATCCAGGTCGTTGGCTCGGGGATTGAGTGCCGTGACCCGCGCCTGCTTGCGCGCCGCGCGGTCGAGCTTGTGGTAGTCGTCGAGGCAGATGTTGGTGATTCGCCCGGACCCGAAGATCCGGTAGAGCCCCGAGACAAGCGTCGTCTTGCCGGTGCCGCTGTCGCCGCCGACGGCGACCAGGATCGGTCGTTTGGTGATCATTTCGGGCTCGGCTCGGGCTCGGCGCGCTAGAAGCTGGTGCCCGACCACAGGTCGAGCGCGACCCGCAGCTCCGGCGATGTCCGCGCGGCGGCTTCGAGCGGCTGGCAGGTGGCGGCCGCTTCGACCGCGGCTCGCGCCGCCGCTGCCCCGGCCCGGCTGCCGCCGGGATGCCCATGCACCCCACCGCCGAACAGGAAGAAGGCGTCCTTGCCGAACGTCGCGTCGAGCTGTGGCACATGGCCCGGGTGCAGCCCACCGGACGCAACCGGCACGACCGGCTTCAGCTCACCCCATGGCTGATCAAAGAGGGTCCCTCCGCCCGCCGGAGCGAAATCCTGGGTCAGCATCCGGCGTCGCTCGCCCATCTCGGCGATGGTGCCCTCGAGCTTGCCGACGCCGGTCCCGACGTGGAGGTGGTCGACGCCGAGGAGGCGCGCCCACTTGGCGATGGCCATGAAATCGACCCCGTGGTCTGGCTGGCGGTCGAAGACGGCGTGCATGGCCCGATGGGCATGGAGGGCGAGGCCCAGGCGCTCGGTCTCCTGGCGGAGGGTCGCGGTCGCCGCGAAGCCGGCGGTCAGGAAGTCGACCATGACGAACCGGCCACCCTCGACGGCGACCTTGTTCGCGCGGCGAAGCATCTCGCCGGTGTCGGCCGCGGTCACATTCGCCCAGTAGCCCTTGCGCTCGCCGGTCTCGGCCTCGGCACGTCGGAGCAGCTCGAGCGTCCGGGCTATTCGCTCGTCGAACGGGGACCACGGCTGGCTATTGAGGTTCTCATCGTCCTTGACCGTGTCGATCCCGCCGCGCAGCGTCTCGTACGCCCGCTGGGCGTGCTCGCGAGGCGACAGGCCGAGCTTGGGCTTGATCGTGGACCCGGTCAGCGCCCGGCCGTAGACAGCGAGCTTGTCTCGAACGCCGGCAATGCCAAAGGCGGGTCCCGGAAAGGATTCCACCAGTGCGGTCGGCAGGCGCATGTCGAGGAGCTTGAGGCTCGTGACCGCCTTGAAGCCGAACACGTTGCCGACGACGCTGGACAGAATGTTCGGGATGCTGCCGAACTCGAACAGTGCGGCCGGATAGGCGACATACGCGGTCTGGCCGTCGATCCGGTAGACCCGTGCACGAAGCTCGAACGCCAGGCCTTCGTCGGCCTTGTCGACGTCCGTCCAGGTGCCCGTCGAGGACTCCGCCGCGACCGCCGCAGCCGCCTCATCGAACGGGACGTCGACTCGTGGAACGAGGTGGAATGCGACCAGCAGGTCCGTGGTGGCCGGCTCGTAGTCGAGGTCGAGATACAGCTCCCGGTATGGATGGACACCCTTGACACGCTCCGCGAGAACCTTTGCCATCGAGATGAACTTCCTCCGAGAGACGGGCCGAGGCGTGTTGTGCCGTGGCGTGGCCCCAGTTCATCAGAGTGCTAACATGCTGTCCAATACATGTCTGCGAACTTAAGCATTCTGGAATCTGCATCTATTGTGCCGGACTCCCGGCCCGTCCATTGGAACCTGCATCGTCTGCACCTCTTCATGACGGTGGCCCGGCTCGGCAGCTACACGGCAGCCGCCCACGAACTGTCGATCGCCCAGCCGGCTGTGTCGCACCAGGTAAAGGCGCTCGAGGCTGAGCTGGGTGCACACCTGTTCGATCGACGGGGGCGAGGGATCGAGCTGACTCCCGCCGGACACGCCCTGCTGGAGACGTGCAACGATGTCTTTCACCGGCTCGACGAGGGTGCCCGCGCACTTGCCGAGCTGGGCACCGGTGCCCGAGGCATGGTCGACATCGCCGCTGACACCACATCCGGGATCTACGTGGTTCCCGCGGCCCTCGGATCGTTCCACCGGGCGCATCCCGGGATCGACGTCACGCTCCACGTCGAGAATCGAGACGGCGTCCTCCGCCGGCTCACCGAGCGGACCTGCGATCTCGCCGTGATGGCCGATCCACCTCGCGCGATCGGCGTGGAGATCGCGGCGTTCATGCTCGACCGTCTGGTGGCGATCGCGGCGCCCGACCATCCGCTCAGGGGTCAGCGCTCGATCAGCCTGGCGACGCTCAGCCAGGAGCGCTTCCTGTTGCGCGAGGTGGGGTCGGGCACGCGGGCCGCGACCGGGCGGCTCTTCGCTCGAGCCGGCCTCCGACTCGAGCCGGCGATGGAGCTCGGCAGCACCGGGGCGATCAAGCAGGCCGTGGCCGCCGGGCTTGGCATCTCAGTGGTTTCACGGTGGGCGATCGACCTGGAGCTCCAGGTTGGCCGCTTGACTGTCCTCGACGTCGCGGGTCTCCCGATCGAGCGCCGTTGGTCGATCGTGAACTTGGGTGCACGGCGACTCACGGCCGCGGCGCGAGTCTGTCGCGACTTCCTGGAGGCCCATGCGGCGTCCGGTTCCTGAGTGGCCCCAGAGGCGCTCAGTCCCGACCCGGTGAATGTCGAGTATCGTGCGGTATTCACGTTCGTCAGGCGGGGAGTAGCGTAGCCTGGTAACGCACGTGCTTTGGGAGCACGAGATCGCGGGTTCGAGTCCCGCCTCCCCGACCATCCGACGTCCGGCGGCCGATGACGATTCCGGCCGCATTGGACCATGTGTGGTACGGTGAACATTCGCCGCGTTGTGTGGCGAAGCGTCGCGTGGTCGCCCCTCTCTTCGAACGGACCGTGCGTTGTGCAATCCCAGTTCGGGGAATGTTGGAGGTCATCATGACCACCGGTACCATCAAGAAGGTCGTCTCGGACCGCGGCTTTGGCTTCATCGCCGCCGAGGATGCGAAGGAATACTTCTT
>JBGPIH010000155.1:0-7294 GCA_041484785.1 Candidatus Limnocylindria bacterium | reverse complement strand
CGGTGGACGAGCCCATCGCGAACTCGTCCATGTTCGTCTTGCCGAGGATGACCGCGCCCGCCTCGCGCAGGCGCTCAGTGATATGCGCGTCGTACGGCGCCCGGTAACCCTCGAGGATGCGCGACCCGGCCGTGCACTGCCCACCCGCGACGGAGACGAGATCCTTGAGGGCGATCGGGATGCCCAGCATGGGTCGGAGCCGGTCGAGCTCGTGCCCACCGCCCGAGCGGGCCGCGGCCAGTCGCGCGTCGGCCGCGTCCGCCTCGTCGAGCGCGCGCTCGCGATCGATCGTCAGCCAGGCGTTGAGTGCGCCATTGTCGCGCTCGGCGGCGGTCAGGTGTGCCTCGGCCAGCTCGCGCGCCGAAACCGCTCCGGTTCGCAGGAGCGGGGCCATCTCGTGGGCGCGAAGTCGCGTGAGATCCGTCATTCGAGGATCAGCGCTCGTCGAGGATGGCCGGAACCACGATGAACTCGCCCTCCCGGGCCGGGGCGTTGGCCAGCACCGCCGCCACCGGGAGCGACGGCCGGACGACGTCCTCGCGCAGGATGTTCTCGAGCTCGATGGTCTGGGCAGTGGGCGCGATCGCGTCGGTCGGCAGCTCGCGCAGGATCTCGTACTGATCCAGGATGTGGTTGAGCTGGCCTTCCAGCAGCGCCAGCTCTGCGTCCGTCAGGCCGAGCCGCGCGAGATGGGCGACGTGCTCGACGTCCGATCGGGAAAGCGTGGCCATGGGCCCGATGATAGCCGACGGACACGCGGCGATCGCGAGCCGATACGATCGGACGATGCAGCTTCCCGCGATCCGGGTCATGACCCGCGCCGACGTCGACCGGACGGCCGATGCCATGCTCCGCGAGGGCTGGGGCGATCGCCACATCAAGATGGCATTCGTGGCCGATCACCCGCAGTGCGCCCCCTTCGTCGCGGAGGCCGATGGCGCGATCGTCGGGACCGGCGTTGCCACGTTCAACGGAACCGTCGGCTGGATCGGCACGATCTGGGTGGATTCCACGTGGCGCCGCCGTGGCCTCGGCCGTGCGCTCACGATCGCGACCATGGACGCGGCCGAGGCCGCCGGGTGTCGAACGCTCGTCCTCGTCGCGACAAAGGTCGGCCAACCGCTTTACGAGGGGCTCGGCTTCGTGGTCCAGACGACGTACCGGATCATGGAGGCGCCCGGGCTCCCGAGCGCCGGGGGGCCATCCCGGGTTCGCCCGTACCGCCCGTCCGATCTCGCGGCGATGGGCGCCCTCGACACCGCGGCGACCGGGGAGGACCGCCGGCACCTGCTCACGGCGTTCGCGGCGCCGAGCACCACGCTGTGCCTCGAGCGCCCCGCTGGGGCGCTCGCTGGATTCGTGGTTCGTGCCCCATGGGGCGGCGGCGCGACGGTCGCACCCGACCCGGACGACGCACTGGCGATCCTGAACGCTCGGCGCCGCGCCGCCGGGCCGGAGAAGCGCGTCCGAGCCGGCGTGCTGGCGGAAAATGAGACGGGCCTCGCGCTCCTCGCGGCGTCCGGCTGGACCGACTCGTGGCAGGCGCCGAGGCTCATCCGCGGGGCCATGCCGGCGTGGGCGCCGGACGCGATCTGGGGGCAGTTCGACCACGCCATCGGTTGAGCTCGACGGGTCGATGAGACGATAGTCCCGGTCCGACGATGACTCGACCGGCTCCGGCCCGCGACCCGATGGGGCCATGGTCCGCCCCGGACCCCTCGGTCATGCTGGGAACGCCAGGACCCACCATGGACGATGGAGCACCCGCGCATCGATGATCGACACCGCTTGCCTCCAGTGCGGGACCCCTGCCGGTAACAGCCGCGCCAGCTTCTGCCGTCGTTGCGGGTTGCCCTACGGGGAGCCGCCTCGCTCGGACGTCGAGCTGCCGGCCTGCCCGATCTGCTATCGGATGGTCGACGACGATGGCCGGCTCCCGAGCCTGGAGCGCCACGGGCTGCGGGTGGATCTCGTCCGACATCGCGCCGAGCACGAGGCGTACCCGGTCGGCGACGACGAATGGCTCGAGTCGCTGCGTGAGGGCGACCGCGTCCTGATCGGACGCTGGTCCGCGCCGTTCGAGGTCGTCCGTCGCTACCTGGTCACCGGCCAGATCGAGGCCGGGCGCGGCCGGGCGCTCGCCCACGACGCGATCGTCAACGCGATGACCCAGATCCGACGATGGGGAACGACCGGGGAGATCTTCGGCGATCAGCCGGAATGGGTGGCGGCACGTGCCGCCGTGGCCGAGCTCATGGAGCGCTACGCGGCTCCGCGCCGCTGAGCAGCGCCAGGAAGCCCGCCTCGTCGAGGACCGTGACGCCGAGCTCCTGGGCTTTCGCCAGTTTCGACCCGGCCGACTCCCCCGCCACCAGGTAGTCGGTCTTCTTCGAGACGGATCCGGCCGGCTTGCCGCCGGCGGCCCGGATCGCCTCTTCGGCCTCCGACCGGCTGAAGCCCCCCAGCGTGCCGGTCACGACGAGCGTCTTGCCCGCGAGCGGGCCGCCCTGCACGGCCCCGGCCGGTCGCGGCGCGGGCAGCTCGGGCTCGATTCCCGCCTCGATGAGGTCGTCGAGGATCTCGACACCCGACCCGCCGAAGTACTCGGCGAGGCTCGCCGCGACCGTCGGGCCCACGCCCGTGACCTCCTCGAACCGCTCCGGGTGCTGGCGGGCCGTCTCGGCCAGGAATCGGGCGGCCCGGGCGAACCAGCCGTCTTGCGCGGCCATCGGTTCACCCTCAGCGGGCGGCACCTCGGCCGCCAGCCAGGCAGCCAGGTCGATCGCCGTCGTCCAGCCGACCTGCGGAATGCCGAGCGCGGCGATGATCCGCTCGAGCGGCCGGCGGCGCGACTTCTGGATCGCGGCGTGGAGGTTCTCGGCGCTCTTGCGGGCGAACCGCTCGAGCCCCTCCAGATCCTCGACCGAGAGCCGGTAGAAGTCCCCGCGCCGCTTGACCAGGCCACGCTCGAGGAGCTGTGAGAGGACGGCCCAGCCCGCGCCTTCGATGTCCATGCCGCCCCGCCCGACGAAATGGCCGTACTCCTGGCCGACCCGCGCCGGGCAGGCGAGATTCGGGCAGTAGTGGCGGACGGCGCCCTCGTCGCGGACGATCGGCGTCCCGCAGACCGGACAAGCCGTCGGCATCTCGTACTCGCGCTCGTAGCCGGTCCGCTTCTCGGGCAGCGGGCGGACGACCTCCGGGATGACGTCGCCGGCCTTCTGGAGGATCACGTGGTCGCCGATCCGGATGTCCTTGCGGCGGACCTCGTCGAGGTTGTGGAGGGTCGCACGGGCGACCGTGGAGCCGGCGACCCTGGTCGGCCGGAGGTGGGCGACCGGCGTCAGGGTCCCGGTCCGGCCGACATACGGGACGATGTCCTCGACGACGGTCTCGACCTGCTCGGGCGGGAACTTGTAGGCGATCGCCCAGCGCGGCGCCCGGCTGACCATCCCGAGCCGCTCCTGCTGGTCGAACCGATCGACCTTCACCACCACGCCGTCGGTCTCGTACGGGAGCCCGTGCCGATCGTCGCGCCACGTCTCCGTGAAGGCGATGACCCCGTCGATCTCGAGACCCGCCTCGTGGTTCGGGTTGACCGGGAAGCCGAGGGCCGCCAGCCGCCCGAGGGCGGCCGACTGGCTGGTCACGGCTTCCGGCCCGCCCTCCTCGAGGAGCTGGTACGCCCACGCCGAGAGGAGCCGATCTGCCGTGACCCTGGGGTCCTTCTGGCGAAGTGAGCCCGCCCCCGAGTTGCGCGGATTCGCGTAGAGGGGCAGGCCTGCCTCCTCGCGCTCGGCGTTGATCCGAGCGAACTCGCTCTTGGGCATGAACACCTCGCCTCGGGCGTCGAGCGTCGCCGGCTCGGTCAGCCGGGCCGGGATCGAGGCGATCGTCCGCAGGTTGGCCGTGACGTCCTCGCCGGTGGTCCCGTCGCCGCGGGTCGCGCCCTGCACGAACCGGCCCCGCTCGTAGCGGAGGGTGATGGCCAGGCCGTCGATCTTCAGCTCCGCGACGTATCGCAACTCGGGGGCGGATTCGGGGGCAGCCGGCAGGCCGAGCCCGCGCCGGACCCGCGCATCGAACGCCCGGAGCTCATCGTGGCTGAAGGCGTTGCCGAGCGAGAGCATCGGCCGGCGGTGGCGAACCTCGTCGAAGGTCACGCTCGGCGAACCGCCGACTCGCTGGGTCGGCGAATCGGGGGTGATCAGCGACGGCTGGGCCGTCTCCAGGGCCACGAGCTCGCGAAACATCGCGTCGTATTCGGCGTCGCTGAGCTCCGGGGCGTCCTCCTGGTAGTACAGGCGGTTGGCCCGGTCGACAATCTCCGCCAACGCTCGGTGGCGCGCGACCGCATCGTCCGGAGTCAAGGCCGACGCGGCCTCGACCAGCACCGGATCGACGGGCAGCCGGTCGGTCGTCTCGGTCATCGCGCTCGCGGGGATCAGCGCGTCACGTGGGCGCGTGTCAGGTCCCCGGGGGTGGGAGCGCCAAGGAGGGTGAGTGCGATCTCGAACTCCTCGCGGAGGACCGCCAGGGCACGCTCGACGCCGGCCTGGCCGCCGGCCGCGAGCGACCAGAAGATGGGCCTGCCGACGAGCACGCCCCGGGCGCCCAACGCGAGCGCGATCGCGATGTCCAGGCCAGTCCGCACGCCGCCATCGACCCAGACCTCGGCACGGCCGCCCACCGCCGCGACGACTTCCTGCAGGACGTCGATCGGCGCCGGAACCCGGTCGAGCTGCCTGGCGCCATGGTTCGAGACGACGATCGCATCGGCCCCACGCTCGACGGCCAGGCGAGCGTCCTCGGCCGTCAGGATCCCCTTGAGGACCAGCGGCAGCCTGGACCAGCCCCGGAGATCGGAGACACCGTCCCACGTGAGCGTCCGGTTCATCGGCGCATCCAGGATGTCGTAGCCGGCTGCGTCCGGGCGGTGGCTGGGACCCCTGTCACCGGCGCCATCGGGCTCGAAGTTCCCGAGTGGCACGCTCAGATCCCAGCCGTGCCGTCGGTCGCGTACGCGGTAGCCCAGGATCGGCAGGTCAACCGTCAGGACAATCGCGGTGTAGCCGGCCGCTTCGGCCCGCTCGACGAGCCGCCGACTCTGCCCGGGCCGCGCCTGCACGTAGAGCTGGAACCAGCGGGTCCCCTCCGGAGCGGCGGCGACGACCTCCTCGATCGAACGGCTCGACATGGTCGAGAGCGTGAACGGGACGCCCGCCTTGGCGGCCGCCCGCGCCGTGGCGACCTCCCCGCTCGGATGGGCCAGCGCGTGCACGGCCATCGGTGCGATCCCGACCGGATAGGCGGCAGGCGCGCCGACGAGCGTCGTCGCCGGATCGACCCGGGCCACGTCGACCAGGACGCGCGGACGGAGCCGGTAGCGGCGCCAGGCGGCCTCGTTCTCGACGATCGAGATCTCGTCCCAGGCGCCGCCCGCCACGTAGTCGTACGACGCCGGGTGCATCCGCTCCCGGGCCATCGGTTCGAAGTCCGCCACGGACACGGCGGCGAGCGCCCGCGGGTCGGGTGGGAGGTCGCGTCCGAGGAGGACGGACCTCGGCTCGCCGGTCAGGTTCGTGGGCTCGGCCATCGCGCGACAGCCTAGCCGAGGATCTCGAGGTTGGCGAGGCTGCCCAGCATGGTCTTGCGGCCGACCGAGGGATCCTTGAACGCGACCGTGACCTCCTCGTCGCTGCGGGTCAGCTTGCCGGTCACCACGATGCCGTCGCCCCAGCGGGCGTGGCGGATGCGGTCCCCATCGCGGAACCGGCGTTCGCCCGGGATGACCGGGCGCGAGGCCCTGGGAGCCGGCGGCGGGGTGGCCTCGCCGGCCGTGCGATCGAGCTCGTCGTCCCAGGCGCGGACCGGGCGCCCGAGCGACCCCGACGGCGCCCCGCCGGCATAAGCCTCGCGCTTGGCCGCCAGGTCGCGGCCCGGCCGGAAGGTCTCACCGTCGGCCGGCGCGCCGGGCCGGCCGCTCCCCTGCCGGAAGGCGGCGCCGCCGCCCCGGGCGGACGTCCCGAACCGGCTCGTCCGGCGAGCTCCGAAGACCAGGTCGAGGTCGAGATCGCGTTCCGCCGCACCGCCGAGCTGCGGGCCGACCATCAGCTCGGCCGGGATCTCCAGCAGGAAGCGCGACGGGACCGAGGCCTGGCCCATCCCCCAGGTCGCCCGTCGCCAGGCATGCGACAGGTAGAGGCGGCGCTTGGCCCGGGTGATCCCGACGTACGCCAGCCGCCGCTCCTCCTCGAGCTCTTTCTCGTCGTCGAGGGCCCGGCTGTGCGGGAAGAGGCCCTCCTCGAGGCCGGCGATGAAGACGACCGGGAACTCGAGACCCTTGGCGGCGTGGAGCGTGATGAGGGTGACGGCGTCGGCATCGCCCTCGTACGAATCCTGGTCGGCGACGAGGGCCGTCTCCTCGAGCAACCGGTCCAGGGCATCGTCGGGCGCGAGATCGTCGTAGCGCGTCGTCACCGAACGCAGCTCCAGCAGGTTGGCCCAGCGCTCTTCACCGTCCTCCGACCCGTCCGCCAGCATGGCCCGATAGCCGGAAACCTCCAGGGCCTCGTCGAGGAGTTCGGGAAGGGCGACCGCCCCCACCCTCGCCCGCAGCCGGCGAACGAGCCCCGCGAAGTCGGCGAGGGCGTTGCGCGTCCGCGGGGCGATCCCCTCGAGCTCGCCGCGGGCGGCCGTCTCGATGGCGCCCCAGGTCGTCCCGTCGGGGCGCGCAGCGGCCGCCCTGAGCACCTCGATCGTCCGTTCGCCGATGCCGCGGGCCGGCACGTTGATGATCCGCTCGAAGCTGACACTGTCGGTATCGGAGCGCAGGATTCGCAAGTAGGCCAGAGCGTCCTTGACCTCGCGCCGGGAGTAGAACCGGGTCCCGCCCACGAGCTGGTAGCGAATGCCGTAGCGGAGGAACGATTCCTCGAGCGCCCGCGACTGGGCGTTCATCCGGTACATGACAGCGATCTCGCGGGCTCGGAAGCGGACGTCCTCCTCGTCGGCCCGACGAGTCAACGCGCTCGATCGACCCCCGATCAGGCCCTCGACCTGTCGCGCGATCCATTCCGCCTCTTCGTCCTCGTTGTAGGCCTCGAACCGCTGGATCCGGACGCCGCCGGCCTGTTCGGTCCAGAGCTTCTTGTCCTTCCTGGCGCTGTTGCGCGAGACCACGGCGTGGGCGGCATCGAGGATCAGCTGCGTCGAACGGTAGTTCTGCTCGAGCTTGACCACCGCGGTCGTGGGCCAGTCGCGCTCGAAATCGAGGATGTTGCGGAGGTCGGCG
>JBGPIH010000154.1:0-7306 GCA_041484785.1 Candidatus Limnocylindria bacterium | reverse complement strand
GGCGAGGGAGCCATCGCGGACGTGGCGGCCGGCACCGTCGACTTCCGGCGCTCGATCGATTCGCCGCATCCGCGGGCGATCGTCCCGCTCGATTGGGTCCGCACGACCGACCTGCAGGCCTCGCTGTTCGAGGTCGGGGAATGGGCCGCGGACCACGACATCGATGACGACGGTCCCTACCCAGCGGCGCGTGACCTCCTGCTTGGCCGCCGTCCTCGAGTCGGGCAGGCTCCCGGCGAAGCGCTCCGTCGGCTAGGCGAGACCGACCTGGCCGCTGCGCGTCGACTGGCCCTGGTGCTCGACCACGCGACCCTCCCGATCCAGGGCCCGCCCGGCTCCGGCAAGACCTTCAGCGGGGCGCGGATGATCCTGACGCTCCTGGCAGAGGGCAAGCGGGTCGGGATCACCGGGACGAGCCACAAGGTGATCAGCAACCTGCTCAAGGCGGTCCTGGACGCCGCCGCGGAGGAGCCGGAGGTCCCGGTCAGGCCCGTTCAACGCGGCACCGAGGACCAGGTCCTCGAGGACGACAGGGTCACGCGCGGCCAGGACACCGACGAGGTACGTGCCAGGCTCGATGACGGCCGGGCGAACCTCGCCGCCGGGACACCGTGGCTGTGGGCGTCGTCGAAGCTGATCGGCTCGGTCGACGTCCTGTTCGTCGACGAGGCCGGTCAGATGTCGCTCGCCAACGTCGTCGCGATCTCGCGAGCGACCGACAGCCTCGTCCTGCTGGGCGACCCACAGCAGCTGGACCAGCCGTTGAAGGGATCCCACCCACCCGGCGCGGACCGATCCGCCCTCGCCCATGTTCTCGCGGGACTGGCGACCATGCCGGCCGATCGGGGGCTCTTCCTCGAGACGACGTGGCGGCTCCATCCGGACCTGTGCGCGTTCACGTCGGAAGCCTTCTACGACGACCGGCTCGAGTCGGAGCCGCATCTCGCCGTCCAGCGACTCATCGCCGACAGCGCGGTGATCGGCGAAGGCGTGGGGCCGCGGCTCCTCGAGGTGCCGACTGTCGGCGCGGACAACGAGTCGCCCGACGAAGCGGACGCAGTCGCTCGCCTCGGGCGGTCAATCGTCGAAGCGGGTGCGAGCTGGGTAGACCAGGCGGGCATCCGGCGGCCGATCGGCTGGGACGACGTCCTGATCGTCGCCCCGTACAACGCCCAGGTCGGTGCCATCCGGCGGCTCCTGCCGCCCGAGGCCCGCGTTGGAACCGTCGACAAGTTCCAGGGCCAGGAGGCGCCGCTCAGCATCTACTCGCTGACGACGTCCAGCCCCGAGCTCGCGCCCCGGGGAATGGACTTCCTGTACAGCCGCAACCGGTTGAACGTCGCCACCTCGCGGGCCCGCTGCGCAGCGGTGGTCGTGGCCTCGCCTGCCCTCCTCCGCGTCCGCGCCCGGACACCCGAGCAGATGCGACTGGCGAACGCGCTGTGCCGCTTCGTGGAGATGGCCGGTTCGCGGTCCTGAGCGGCCCGATATGCTGCGCCGCGAATGACCGCCACGACCCTTCTCCTCCCGGGCCGACTCGCCCAGCTCCGCCAGCGGACCGTGTGGGCGCTCATCGCCAGCGTCGCGCTGGGCAGCGTCGGCTACATCGCCGCCTTGACGGTGGCCACCATCGTGGCCAAGGACATGGCCGGGTCGGCGGCGTGGAGCGGGGCACCGGGTGCCGGGGTCGTGCTCGGGGCCGCGATCGGGTCGACCCTGCTGTCACGGCTGATGGCGGCTCGAGGGCGGCGCGCGGGCCTGACCGCCGGCTACCTCATCGGGGTGGTTGGCGCGTTCGTCTCGACCGCCGCCGTGATCGCTCGGTCGTTGCCGCTCCTGCTCGTGGGGATGACCCTGATCGGCTTCGGGAACAGCGCCAGCCAGCTGTCGCGCTACACGGCCGCGGACCTCTTCCCGCCGGCGCGCCGGGCGTCGGCGATCGGCATCGTCGTCTGGAGCGCGACGGTCGGGGCGGTGGTAGGGCCGAACCTGGTCGGTTGGGCGGGCGACCTCGGACAGCGGCTCGGCCTGCCGGCATACGCCGGCACCTACCTGCTGCCCGTCGTGCTGGTTGGTGCGGCGGCCGTCATCGCGTTCGTCATGCTCCGCCCCGACCCGTACGAGCTGGCGGACCGCTCGGAGCCGGTGGAGGTCGCCGCAACCGGCGAAACCTCGCTGGAACGGATCCTGCGGCGGCCGCATGTTCCGGTCGCGATTGCCGCCCTCGTCGCCGGCCAGGCCGTCATGGTCCTGATCATGACCATGACAGCGTTGCACATGACCGACCACGGACACAACCTCGGCGACGTCGGCCTGGTCATCAGCGCGCACACGTTCGGGATGTTCGCCCTGTCGCCGATCTCGGGCCGCCTGACGGACCGCTTCGGCAGCCCGGCGATCGTGCTGCTCGGGCTGGCCGTCCTGTGCGTCGCGGCCCTGCTTTCGGCCGTCGCCCCGGCCGACGGAGGCCCGCTCCTTCTCGTCGCGCTCTTCCTGCTCGGCTACGGCTGGAACCTGGGTTTCGTCGCCGGCTCCGCCCTGCTCACCCATGGCCTGGGCCTGGCCGAGCGGACCCGTCTCCAGGGCCTGACCGATGCCCTGATCTGGGGGTCGGCGGCCGCGGCCAGCCTCGGCTCGGGCGTGCTGGTAGCCGCGGCCGGGTTCACGGCGCTCGGGATCATCGGTGCGGCGCTGGTCGTCGTACCGGCCTGGCTGCTCATCGCCCGGCGGCAATCGATGGCCGCCGCCGCGGGCTGACCCGGGCGGTCAGGCCAGGAGCTCACTGCGAACCCACGCGGCGAGGATTCCCGCGCAAGCTTCGACCTCGGCCAGCGACACGTGCTCGTCGGCGCTGTGAGCCTGCCTCACGTCGCCCGGTCCGAAGATCGCGCACGGCGTGTGACCGACGTTGACGAAGGGGCGCATGTCGGCGCCGTACGGTGCGCCGAGCCTCATCCGGTCGCGATCGATCGGTCGTGCGACGGCGCCGTTCTCGCCGACCGGATCAGCCACGCAGGATCGGCCTGGTCATGCAGGTCGGACCGCCGGACCCGTTGAGGCCGATCTCGGTCGCCGGGTAGGTGTGGACCGCGCAGCCGGCCGCGACCAGCGCCGCCCGGGTTCGAGAATTGCCCTCTGCCAGGATGACCACGCGCGGCGCGACGGCAAGGACGTTGCAGCCGAGGGTCGGGAACTCCGAGTCGGGGACCTCCACCAGCTCGATCCGGAGCGCCCGCAGCAGGTCCCACAGGCCGACCGGCAGGAGCGGCAGGTAGACGACCGCGAGGTCGTCGGCGACCGGTGAGATGACGGACATCAGATGGATCAGCTCGGCCGGGCCCTTCCAGTACGGGAGGTCGAAGATCCTGACGTCGCCTCCGACGATCGAAGCCAGCTGGCGGGCGCCCTCGTCGTTGGTTCGCAGCGTCCGGCCGATGCAGAAGAGGTCCGGCCGCAACCAGACGGTGTCGCCACCCTCCACGGTGCCCGGTGCCTCGATCCGGCCGACCGTGGGGATTCCGGACGAGAGCGTCCAGGCCTCGATGGCGGCCGGCTCGTCGGCCCGGTTGGCCTTGCCCGGACGCAGCGGGATCGCGCCACGGTCGGTGACCAGCAGCGGATCGAAGGTATAGACGAGATCCGGGCTGGCGAGCTCGGCCTCCAGGGTGTGGACCCGCGGGCCCAGCCCGGCCAGGGTCACCACGAAGGCGTCGTGCTCGCGGCGTGCGACCTCGAGGTCCACCGGGTGCAGGTACCCGTGAGCGGGATCGTCGAAGGCGGCACCGAACGCCCGGCCGGGCCGTTTGACCAGGACGTCGAGCAGTGGCGCGGACATGCTCTGGGCGCCGAATCGCCGGCTGGTCGTCATCGTCGGAAGGATAGCGACGGGGGGCTTGGCGACGCGCGCCGTGCACGGTACGCTCGGTCCATGTCCGGGTACGCGGCCAGTGCCAGGCTCCAGCGCGGGGTCCCGCGGTTCAAGGGCACCGTCGCGTCCGGCGTCACCGCTGCCGGCGTCGTCACGCCTCCTGCCGCGCCGACCGGGGCCTTCGAGACGGCCGGCGCGAACGACGGGTGGGTCGAGCTCGTCGGCCGACCGCTCGAGGAGCGCCTGGCGGCCCGCTGGTCTGACCTGCGCGAGGCCTGGACCCAGACGACCTTCTTCCTGTTCGATCCAGAGAGCTGGCGGTGATCGGGCGATCCGGCCGGAACGGGCCCAGGGTGTAGGATCGGGAGGATGCCCGTCTCCGATCCGGTCGACCGACCGCTGGCTTCACGCGACCCGCGCCTGTCCCCGTGGCGCGCGTTCCTGCTCGCCCATGCCCGGGTTTCGCGCCGCCTGGACGAGGAGCTCCGCGTCGAGCACGACCTCTCGATCGCCGAGTACGACACGTTGCTGACGCTGGCGTTGGCGCCCGGACGGCGTATGCGGATGGGGCCACTCGCCGAGCAGGTCAGCCTCAGCAAGAGCGGCGTGACCCGCCTCGTCGATCGGCTGGTGAGCGACGAGCTCGTGGAGCGAAGCGCGTGCGTCGCCGACGCGCGCGGCGCCGAGGCGGTCCTGACGGATCGCGGCCTGGCGCTCCTGCGCGAGGCCTCGCCAACTCACCTGCGCGGCATCGACGAGCACTTCCTGGCGCTCCTGGGCGAAGCCGATCTCGAGGTCATCGAGCGAGCGATGACCGCCATCGCCAGGCAGGCCGGACCCGGCGCGATCGACCGTTCGCAGTGCGCCCCCGAGGGTGCCGACAATCCGACGGCCCGCGACGACCGCTGACCATCGTGCCCGGCCGACTCCGGGTGGGGACGAGCGGCTTCGCCTACGCCGGCTGGGCGCCGCGCTTCTACCCGGCTGACCTTCCGGACGCGCGGCGACTCGAGTTCTACGCGTCGCAGCTGTCGGCGGTCGAGCTCAACAACACGTTCTATCGGCAGCCGTCCCCGGCAGCCGTGTCGGCCTGGCTGCGCGCTGCGCCGGATGGCTTCCGGTTCGCGGTCAAGGCGCAGCGCGGCGGTTCGTTCCGGGCCTTGCAGGTGGATCCCGCGGCCAGCGTGCCATGGTTGACCGCGCCCTATCGAGCCTTCGGAGCCCGGCTCGGCCCGGTCCTCTTCCGGGTCCCCGCTGGGGTCACCCGCGACGACGAGCGGCTGGCGGCACTGCTCGCGGCCTGGCCCGGCGATCTCCCGCTCACCATGGAGTTCCAGGACGTGTCGTGGCACGTCGACGAGACGTTCGCGGCGCTGGCCCGTGCCGGCGCCGCGCTCTGCACGACGGAGCTGCCCGAGGATGCCGGCCCGCCGACCATCCGTCGGACCGGACCCTTCCTGTACCTGCGCCTTCGACGACACGACTACGACGCAGCCGAGCTGTCGTCATGGGCGGCCCGCCTCGAGCCGTTCCTGGCGGCCGGCGACGATGCCTTCGTCTTCTTCCGCCACGACGACGTCGGTCGCGGGCCGGAGCTGGCGCGGGCGCTGGCCGAGGCAGTGGGCGAACGGCTGCGCTGACGACCGATCAGCGCCGGGCGCCCTCGGCCGGCCCGAACGCGACCAGGATCGTCAGCCCTTCGGTGATGTCGTGGAACCGATGCGGGACCGACGCCGCCACGAAGACCAGCGACCCGGCCCGCACGTCGCGCGTCTCGTCACCCACGGTGACGCTGCCTCGACCCGAGACGACGTAGTAGAGCTCGTCCTCGGTGTGCGGGGACTGCGGGTCGGTAGCCCCTGCCTCGAGCACGTACAGCCCGGCCGACAGGTCCGGAACCCGCAGGAACTCGTGGTAGAGCTGGCCCGCTGCGGCGCGAGCGCCGTCGATCGTGGCGAGATCCCAGGCGTCCATGTGCTCCCTCTTCGTGCGTGGTCCAGATCGTACGGTGACGCGGCCCGGTCCACGGCTCATTCCCCGATCGCGGGTAGCATCAGGTCCATGTTCGGCCCTTCGGCTCGGCTCGGTGGGCTTGCCGGGCTCGGCCTCGTCATCGTCGTCGCTGGGTGCGGTCCATCCTCGTCGTCGCCTGGCGCGGCGAGGAGCGCGGACCTTGCGGTGGACGTCATCGCGGACGGACTGGCCAGCCCGGTTGACGTCGCGCCGCTGGATGACGGAAGCGGTCGCCTCTTCGTGGTCGAACAGGCCGGGCGGATCCGGATCGTGGATGGCGCCAGGCTGGTGGACCCACCGCTTCTCGACATCACCTCGCGAATCAAGAGCGGCGGCGAGCAAGGACTACTCGGGTTGGCCCTCGAACCGGGCTTCCCGGACAACCCCCGATTCGTCGTCGACTACACGGACCTCGGGGGCAATACGGTCGTGTCGGAGTTCCGGCTCGACGGCTCGAACCCGGCCATCGCCGACCCCGACTCAGAGCGGATCCTCCTCCAGATCCAGCAGCCGTTCGCCAACCACAACGGCGGTGGGGTGGTCTTCGGGCCCGACGGCATGCTCTACATCGCGACCGGGGACGGTGGATCGGGGGGCGATCCGCACGGCAACGGCCAGCGGACGGACACGCTCCTGGGCAAGATCCTGCGGATCGATCTCGGCGAGCCTGGGACGGCCGGCACGGAACCCTACCGGATCCCGGGCGACAACCCGTTCGTCGGCGTGACCGGCGCGCGTCCGGAGATCTGGCTGACCGGGTTGCGGAATCCGTGGCGCATCCGGTTCGATCCCGGGACCGGAGACCTGTGGATCGGCGACGTGGGTCAGAGCGCCTGGGAGGAGATCGACGTCGTTCGCGCGGGCGGCAAGGGCATCAACTTCGGTTGGAACGTCATGGAAGGCTTCCACTGCTATGCGCCCAGCGTGGGCTGCCACCAGGCGGGCCTCACCCTGCCCCTCGCCGAATACGGCCACGACCTCGGATGCGCCGTGATCGGCGGGGTGGTTGTCCGGGCCTCCGGCCGGTCGGCGCTCGACGGCCGGTACCTGTTCAGCGACTCCTGCTCGGGCAACCTGTGGACTCTCGATCCGGCCGGCGAAGGAGGCCGCGAGCCGACCCTGGCCGGACACTGGCCGGGGTCGATCAGCTCGATCGTCCAGGCACCGAATGGCACGGTCCTCGCCACGGATCTCCAACACGGCCAGCTGCTGGCGATCTCGGGGCTCGCCCACTGACGGGGGTCAGGCCCACGGCGAGGGCCGACGTGCCGACCGAGGCCAAACGCCTAGGTGTGATTCACGAGGACGTTGTTGACAGGTGAGAGCCCTGTCCGTGGGATTTGGGGTGTCTGGCTCCAAACCACGGGAGGGCTCTCAGGATGCATCGTAAGGCGAGGTTGACCGTGTTCGGCAGGCAGCTGCTGG
>JBGPIH010000153.1:0-7320 GCA_041484785.1 Candidatus Limnocylindria bacterium | reverse complement strand
GCTGAGGCCGACCGTCCGCTCGATGTCCAGCGGGGTCACGACTTCGCGGTGGAGGACCAGCTTGCCGAAACCCGGAAAGAATGACTCGATCGTCCGCTGGACCGTGTCGCCCAGGTTCTTGCGCTCGGTGTCCCAGTCGCTCTCACGGAGCTGGTAGGGCGCGTACTGGACGAACGAGCTCCAGACGTGCTTGCCGGGCGGCGCCATGTCCGGGTCGATCGTCGACTGGATCGCGCAGTCGAGGTACGGCCGCGAGCTGTACCAGCCGTACTTGGCCTCGTCGAAGGCGTGCTCCAGGTAGTCCATCGAGGGGCCGATGTTGGTGAACCCGCGGTACTGGTCGCCTCGATCTCCGAGGGCCGGGTACGTCGGCAGCCCGTCCAGGGCGAAGTTGACCTTGGCCGACGTGCCCTGGAACCGGAAGCGGCGGATGGTCTCGACGAGGTCGGTCGGCAGCTCGCGCGGATTGACCAGCTCGAGGAAGGTGCGCCGTGGGTCCAGCGCGCTCACGACCGTCTTCGCGCGAAACTCGGTGCCGTCGGCGAGGGCCACGCCGATCGCCCGGCCGCCCTTCGTGATGACCTCGGCAACGGGCGAGTCCAGGACGATCTCGGCTCCGAGGGAGCGTGCCGCACGCGCGAGCACCTGGGTGAATCCGCCGTTGCCGCCCTTGTGGAAGGCCCACGCGCCGAATTCGGCGTCGTGCTCGCCGATCGAGTGGTAGAGCAGGACCAGGCCGGAGCCCTGCGAGCGCGGCCCGACCTTGGTGCCGATGATGCTCGACGAGGCGAGATAGCCCTTGAGGATGTCCGACTCGAAGTAGTCGTCGAGGAAGTCGGCGGCGCTGCCGGTCAGCAGCCGGACGACGTTGTGGAGGACCCGCTTGTCGAGCCTGCGGAAGCGCGAGCCGAGCGACGCGAGCGCGAGCAGCTCCTCCGGGTCGTCGCTGAAAAGGTCCGGCGGCGGGGCGTCGAGCAGGGGCTTGATGGCCCGGCAGACCATCTCCATGTCGTGCGAGTACTGCTCGTAGGCGTCGGCGTCGTGCTGGCTGTGGCGCGCGATCTCCTTGAGGTTCTGGTCGTGGTCCTGGCCGAGCCACAGGTAGTCGCCGTTCTCCATCGGGGCGAAGGTCGACGACATCAGCAGCGGCATGAAGCCGTGCTTGGTGAGCTCGAGCTCGTGGATGATGTCGGGCCGGAGCAGGCTCAGCGCGTACGAGAAAGTGGTGAACGAGAAGCCCGGGTAGAGCTCCTCGGTGATCGCCGCCCCGCCGACGAGCTGGCGCCGCTCGATGATCAGGGTCTTGAGGCCGGCCCTGGCAAGGTACGCACCGTTGACCAGGCCGTTGTGGCCGCCGCCCACGACGATCGCGTCGTAGGTTCGATCGCCCACCCGCGCGGTCGGCGCCGCGGCCGGCTTCGAGTCGATCGCCGTCTTCCTCGTCGGCATGTCAGGCCGTCTTTCGAGCGGGGTTGTAGAGCGGCAGCCGAGCGGTCGTCGCGGTCACGTACTCGTAGCGATGGTTCACGTCCACCTCGAGGCGCACGGACGAGCCGGGCTTGGCCAGGTCCGGCCGGACCCGGGCCATGGCGATGTGCCGCTGGAGCATCGGCGAGTACATGAAGCTCGTGGCGTAGCCCACCTGGCGGATGGCGTCGTCGTACACGAACAGCTCCTCCTGCACCGGCGTGTGGTCCTTCGGCGGGATGAGCCCGGCCGCGTCATAGATCCGGTCGTAGTCCTGCCAGTCGAGGACCAGGCCGGTCATCCGCCAGCGCGACGTGGCGTCGGCGAGCTCGCGCTCGATGGCGCGGCGGCCGATGAACGCCCGGTCGTCGCTGGCGAGATCGCGGAGCATCCAGCCGAGCCCCAGCTCGAACGGGGTCGAGCGGTCCTCGTCCGTCCAGGCGAAACGGCTCGACGCGAAGTCCACGTCGAGCAGCAGCAGGCCGGCCTCGATCCGCAGCATGTACAGGGCGGTCAGGCCGAACGGCAGCACGCCGTGCCCCTGGACCGAATCCCAGAGGGCGTCCCAGACCGCGAGGGCGCTGCCCTGCTCGACCCAGACCTCGAACCCGAGGTCGCCGCTGTAGCCGGTTCGCGAGACGGTCACCGGCGAGCCGGCGATCGCCCCCGTCGTGAGTCCGAAGTACGGAATGGTGGCGACGCCCGGCACCAGCCTCGCCAGCAGGTCCCGGGACCGTGGCCCCTGGAGAGCGATGACCCCGTAGTCGTGGCTGACCTCGTCGATGCGGACGCGGTCGCGACCGATCAGGTCGGCGAAGTAGGCGAGATTGGGCTCGGCGGCCGTGAGCAGGAACTCCTCCGCGCCGTGGCGCAGGACCACGCCATCCTCGACGACGAACCCGCGGTCGTCGCACCAGGCCGTGTACTGGGCATGCCCCGGAGGGCAGGCCCGGATGTCGCGGGCGAGCACCCCGGCGAGAAAACGTTCCGCGTCCGGGCCGTGGATCCGGTACTTGTAGAGCGGCGACGAGTCGAAGATCCCGGCGCTGTTGCGGACGGCGAAGTACTCGAACTTGTCGGACATCTGGTAGCGATCCGCGGCCAGGTGGCCCGACCAGTGGCTCCACAGGCCGGTCTCGTTGAGCGCGCTCGTCCGCTCGTGGAAGGGTGACGTCAGGATCATGCGGCCCTCGCTGCAGTGATCAGCCGGCGGCTAGGGTAGCGTCGGGTCGGCGAATCTCCCGGCGATGTCCCGCCGGTTGAGCCGGCAGCCAGCGACAGGTCGCGCTACTCCCAGCGGAAGGATCGAACCGTCAGCGCGACCGAGCCGGCGCCCCACAGGATGAGGATCGCCAGCGGCCGGACCGCGTCTCCACCCGAACCCAGGGCAACCCGGAAGGCGTCGGCCAGGGCCGCCGCCGGCAGGGCATCGGCAAGCGTGGCGAGCGGGCCTGGCAGGTGATCGACCGGCAGAACGATCCCGCCGAGCAGCAACGCCACCAGGAAGAGGCCGTTGGCCAGGGCGAGCGTTGCCTCCGCCCGCAGCGCGCCGGCCATCAGGAGCCCCAGTCCGGCGAAGGCGAGCGTTCCCAGCAGCAGGGCGACGACGACGAGCGCCGGTGAAGCTCTCTCAGGCGGACTCCAGCCGAGCGCGCCGGCCGCGATCGCGACGAGCAGCACGACCTGGGCTACCTCGACCGCGAGCACCGCCAGCATCTTGGCCGCCAGCAGCCCGCCGCGGGTCAGGGGTGAGCCCCCAAGCCGCTTCAACACGCCGTAATGACGTTCGTAGGCGGTCGCGATCCCGAGGTTGACCAGGCTCGTCGCGATGACGGCCAGGGCGAGCGACCCGGGCAACAGGAAATCGACCGGCCGACCCGCCCCGGTCGGGAGGACGCCGACCGACGCGAAGAAGAGCAGCACGACGGCGGGAATGATGATCGTGACCAGCACGTTCTCGCCGCGGCGAGCGGTGAGCCGGAGCTCGGTCGCGGCCTGGGCGAGGGTCGCGGCGAGAGGCGACGCGGGGCCGCTCACGATACGGCCTTGCGTGCTCGGTCGGGCTGGTCGGCGTCGCCGGACCCGCCGACGAGCTCCAGGTAGACCTCCTCGAGCGTCCCACCTCCGGTCCGCAGCTCGCGAATCAGCCGATCGCCGGTCGCACACCATGCCGCGAGCGCGGCGACCAGGGTCGCATCCGGCTCCACGCCATCGACCCGGTAGTACCCGGCGTCGGGTTCGGCGCCGAGCGTCGCGCCGTGTCTGGCCGCGCCGAGCGCGAGGCCGAGGCCCGCCTGACCCGCACCGTCGAGCGGCGCATCCAGCCGGAACCGAAGTCGCGGCCTCGTGCCGGCCGCGAGCTCGCCGGGCGCCCCGGACGCCAGGATCCGGCCATGATCGAGGACGCAGACTCGGTCGGCCATTCGCTCCACGTCGGTCAGGTCGTGGCTGGTCAGCAGGATGGCAACGCCCTCGTCGCGCAGGCCGGCGACGATCGCTCGAGTCGCCGCCCGCCCCTCCGGGTCCATCCCGGCGGTCGGCTCGTCGAGGATCACGACCTCGGGGCGTCCCACCAGCGCCAGCGCCAGCCCGAGACGCTGGCGCTCGCCGCCCGAAAGCCGCCGGAACCTGGTTCGCGCGACGGCGCGAAGCCCGACGAGGTCGAGCAGCTCGTCCGGGTCGCGCGGATCGGCGTGGAAGCGGCCGTATTGCACGAGCGTCTCGCGCGGCTGGGCCCGCGGGTCGATGCCGCCGCCCTGGAGCATCAGCCCGACCCGGGCGCGAAGCGCGGAACCGCCGGACGCGGGGTCGGCGCCGAGCACCCGGACCGTCCCGCCGTCGGCGCGGCGGTAGCCCTCGACGATCTCGACAGTCGTGGTCTTGCCTGCGCCGTTCGGCCCAAGCAGCGCGACGAGCTCGCCGGCCGCGATCGAGAGCGACACCCCGTCGAGCACGGTCCGCTCGCCGTACCGCTTCACCAGCCCATCGATGGCGACCGCGGGACCGGCGGCGGCACCCGTGGGGGAGCCGCCCGACGTCATGGTGCGATCTGCAGGTATTGCCGCTCGAAGTCCGCGTCGGTCACCTCGCCGATCTGGATGGAGCGGACCACGCCGCTCCGGTCAACGAAGTAGCTCTGCGGTCGGGCGGCGACTCGATAGGCGGTCTTTGCCCCCTTGGTCGGATCGATCACGGTCGGCCACGAGGCCCGGTACTGCGCGACGAAGTCGCGCGCGGGCTCAGGCGGGTCGTCGGTCAACACGCCGACGACGGCGAACCCGTCGGTGGCATGCTGGGTCAGCTTGGCCGCGAGCAGCGGGAATTCTTCGCGACACGGCACGCACGACGGTCCCCAGAAGTTGATCAGGACCGGATGTCCCGCCAGGCTGGCCAGGTCGAACGAGGCCCCATCGAGGGTCGTCCCGACGATCGCGGGTGCCGGGCAGCCATCCGCGACATGCGATCCGTCACATCCGCGGCCCGACCCGACGAGCCAGGCGATGGCGCCGGTGGTGAGGAGGGCGAGGGCCAGGGCGAGCAGGATGGGTCGGCGGGGCATCGGGGCCACCCGGCTACTGGAGCGTGGCGGTCCCCGTCATGTTCGGGTGGACGACGCACGCGAACGTGTAGTCGCCGGCCGGCAGGGCAGGAACCTGGTAAACGCGGGTGTCGACGCCGCTGAAGATGTCGCCCTTGAAGACGACGGCGCCGCTCGAATCCTTGATCTGGATATCGTGCGGCGTGCCCGGGTCCTGGTTCGAGAACGCGATCGTGAAGGGCCTGCCCGCCGGACCGGACCACGAGGTCTGGGTGAAGGCGATGCCCTTGGCCTCGACGGTCACGTCCGCGGCTCCAGCGGCAGGGGCAGCCGCGCCGGACTCCGCCGGGCCGCCGGACGCCGCCGCGCCACTTCCGGCCGGGGCCGTTGGGCTCGACCCGGCCGCAGGCGCCGGCGCCGCCGAGCCCCCGGGCGTCTCGCCGTTGGCCGATCGATTGGCGAAGACGCCCGACTGGATGACGATGGCGCCGATCACCAGCAGGGCGAGGAAGGTCAGCTGGCGAGATGGCACGCGCGGCGCCGGGATGTTCTCGAGATGGCCGGTCTCGTCGGCTTCGACGGTCTTGACGTATTCCTTGCGGGCATCGGGGAGCCAGCCGACGAGGCCGAGGAGGAGGGCGATCACGCCCACCGCCAGCAGCCACTCGCCGAACACCAGCCCGAGCAACAACAGCGTCGTGCCGAGCGCCGCGATGATCGGCCGCCACGACGGCCCGGGCACGTGCACGCCGGGCGGCGGCCCATCGTGGACGACCGCCGGCAGGACCGTCGCCGTGGGGGCGATGTCGTGGTCGTAGATGCGCAGCCCTTCGGCCAGCCAGTAGAGCAGGGTCAGGACCAGCGCGACGGCGCCGAGGACGAGGATCACGCCCCCGAACACGAGGCCGACGAACAGCAGGAACGTGCCGATCGCCGCCAGGATCGGGGCGAATGACGGCCCCGGCATGTGGATCGCCGAAGGCGTCGCGGGCGCGACCCGGCGGGTTCCGCGACGAGCCGGCGGCGCCGTCATCAGCCCATGGAACGTTCGAATCAGGCCGAGCGCCACGACGACCAGGATCCCGACTGGAAGCAGCCCGATCAGCGATCCCCAGTCCGGGATGACCAACTGCGAGATCAGGCCAAGGATTCCGGTCCAGAGTTGTTCGAGCATCGGTCTGCCAGGTCAGATCGCGCGGCCGCGAGCGATCGAGGTCACTCCTTGCTGGACCCCGCGACGAGCACATACGCCATGAGGGCCATCGCCGCGCCAAGGAAGATGAGCAGCGTCGTCCCCGCGTAGTCCACGTGCCAGCCACCGATGGTCGGGGCCGCCCAGAAGATCACCCCGATCACCAGGAACAGGATCCCCACCAGGGCGGCGTTGCGCGGATGGCGAAGCGGGTGCATGGCAATCGACTCCTATTTCCCGGGCAGCAGGTAGAGGAGCGAGAAGAGCAGGATCCAGACGACGTCCACGAAGTGCCAGTAGAGCGAGGCGCCCTCGACGGCATCATGGTGCTTCGACGAGAACTGGCCGGCCATCCCGCGATACAGCACGACCGACAGCATGATGACCCCGCCGAAGACGTGCGCTCCGTGGAAGCCGGTCAGGGTGTAGTACGTCGTTCCGAACGTGCCCGACGAGAGGGTCAGCCCCTCCCCTCCGAGCGCCGTGTAGTCGGTAGCCTGCATGAGCAGGAAGGTGATCCCCAGGATGACGGTCACGGTCATGCTTCGCAGGAAGGCCGTCCGATCGTCCCGCCGGATCGCCCAGACCGCGAACTGGCAGGTGAACGAGCTGGTGATCAACAGGAGCGTGGCGGGTCCAACCAGCGGCAGGATCTTGAGCGTGTCGTGGAACTCCTCGGGTGGCCACTGGGCGGCGTTCGCCCGGACACTGAAGTAGGCGGCGAACAGGCCGCCGAAGAACATCACCTCGGAGGTGATGAACAGGAGCATGCCCAGGACCGGGTTGCTGATCCCTCCACGGCGGTCGTGCGCGAGCCCCGCCATCGGGGCGTGTTCGGCGCGGACCAGGGCGTGGCTGTCGGCGGTCATCGTCGCCGGCTCAGTGCGCGGCCGTCCGGCCGTGCCGGAGGTCGAACAGCGGGCGCTCCGAGCGGATCTCGGGCAGGTGGTCGAAGTTGTAGGCCGGCGGCGGCGAGGTGGTTGCCCACTCGAGCGTGTTTCCCTCCCACGGATCGTCGCCGGCGACCCTGCCACTGCGGAGTGAAACGAAGACGTTCCACAGGAACGGCAGCATGCTCGCGGCGATCGTGAAGCCGCCGATCGTGGCCAGCAGGTTCAGGTCG